>JBMOIL010000053.1:0-14930 GCA_049317345.1 Candidatus Nanopelagicales bacterium | reverse complement strand
TCGTCGAGTTCGTCGATGGCCCACCACGCGGCTTCATCATTCTCGGGCGACAGCGTGGCGTCGTAGTGCAGTCGCTCATCGACCAGCGCGCAGCAGGTGTGGTAGCTCCACAGACCGGGCTGCACCGCAACCTCATGGATGCCGGCCAGGCGCCATCCCGTCGGTACGGCGCCGATCTCCTCGTCGAACTCGCGCAGGGCGGCCTCGACGGGGTCCTCGTGCTCGTCGATCGCACCCCCGGGCACCGACCACTCGCCGTTGCCCCCGTGCACCCAATGAGCTCGCCGCGCCAGCAGAAGTCGATCCGTGGCGCCCTCGCGGTGGCATAGGAGCAGCCCCGCGGCGCCGAAGCGACCCCAGACGACGCGACCGCTGTCGAGTGTCACCCAGCCGTCACCGGAGCCCGGCCGCTTCTCGATCGTCACGCCAGCATTCTGTCGCAGGTGACGGCTCCCCGCAGGATGCGGCGCACCGCGCTCCTGAGCGGTCAGTGGTCCCGTCAGTCCAGCCGAGTGCTCACTTGCGTGCACGAAAGCAGCTAGTTTCACGCACGCAAGTGCGCACTCGAAATGGGTGGGGTGTGTCGCAGGTGAGGGCTCCCCGCAGGATGCGGCGCACCGCGCTCCTGAGCGGTCAGTGGCCGCCGGTCGACTTGTAGCGGTCCCAGGATTCGCGGATCTCCTGCTCGGCTTCTTCGCGGCCTGTCCACGTCGCACCCTCGACCGACTTGCCGGGTTCGAGGTCCTTGTAGACCTCGAAGAAGTGCTGGATCTCCAGGCGATCGAACTCCGACACGTGGTAGATGTCGCGCACGTGCTCCATGCGCGGATCACCGGCAGGCACGCACAGCACCTTGTCGTCGCCACCTGCCTCGTCGGTCATGCGGAACATCCCCACAGTGCGACAGCGGATGACCACGCCGGGGAAGGTTGGCTCCTGCACTAGGACGAGTGCATCGAGCGGATCGCTGTCGAGGCCGAGTGTGTCATCGACGAAGCCGTAGTCGTGCGGATAGCGCGTCGATGTGAAGAGCATGCGATCCAGGCGAATCCGCCTGGTCGTGTGGTCCATCTCGTACTTGTTGCGGCTTCCGGAGGGGATCTCGATGGTGACGTCGAATTCCAGGGGCTGGGGTGTCACGTGACCTCCTCGACGGGTGACCTGACCTAGTCTTCCCCATGGCGTGCCCGATCAGTCGGCGCATCTGCCTTCTGGGAGGAGTCGCATGCGTCGCACGTGGCTTTTCCTCGTGGCAGCCGTGGTCATCGGCTTGGCCATCCCGGCGTACGCCGCTCCGCAGTTGGCCCCTGCTGGGCCAGCCGAGACAGTCCTGTCACTGCCTGATTCCTCGACCACAGGTGCTCCCGATGCGGTCGCGCCCGTGCTCGACCCGCTTCTTGACGACGCTTCGCTCGGCGGCTCCGTCGGTGCGATTGTGCTCGACGTGGCGACTGGCGCGGTTGTGTATCAGCGCGAGGCTGCAATGTCGCGATCGCTGGCCTCGAACCAAAAGGTCTTCACCGCCCTCGCGATCCTCGACGCCCTCGGTCCCGAGGGCCGCATCGAGACCACCGTCACCTGGGACCCCGCCACATCGACTCTCACGCTCGTCGGGGCGGGCGATCCCACCTTGGCGTCCGTCGCGGCAAGTGGTTCGTCGCTGGCCGATCTTGCCGACCAGGTGATGGGCCAGGTGTCGGGGGATGTGACGCTGCGCTACGACACGAGCCTCTTCGACGGGGCCGGCATTGCCCCGGGATGGGACCCGGATTACCCGGCGCTCGGCATCGCTGCCCAGGTGTCACCCCTGGTCGTCGATCGGTCACGGATCGGCGGCGACGAGGTGCGCCAGCCGGATCCCGCACTTGCCGCCGCGGAGGCCTTCGCCGTGCTGCTCGCGGATCGCGGAGTGAGCGTGGGCGATATCGCTGACGGAGCATCAGCCGGTCAGGTGATTGCGACTACGACCTCCGAGCCCATCGCGGTCATGGTCGAGACGATGCTCACCGAATCCGACAACGACATGGCGGAGATCCTCGATCATCTCGCCGGTGCCGAGAAGTCCGGCGTTGGATCCTTCGAGAGTGGCGCTGCGGCGACCCTGGCCACGCTGCAATCCCTCGGCATCCCTGTGAGCGGTGCGGCCTTTGTCGATGGCAGCGGGCTGTCCTATGAGGATGTCGCCTCACCACTGACACTCGCGACGGCCGTGAGTCTCACGTCGGGGGCGACGGCACCCGCGTGGACCTGGCCCGTCGTGCTCGGTCTGCCCATCGCGGGGCTCACCGGCACGCTCGCCGATCGCTTCGCTGATGCCGACACCCAGGCAGCGGCGGGATTCGTGCGCGCGAAGACCGGCACGCTCATCGGCGTCTCGACTCTGGCAGGCACCGTGGTCGACGCCGATGGGCGCCTGCTCGCCTTTGCCTTCATGTCCGATGCGACCACCGATGTCGATTCCTCCCGGGCGGCCCTCGACCGCGCGGCTGCGGCCCTGGCCGCCTGTGGTTGCCGCGGCTGAGCGACGCCGCCGGTAGGCGACGTACAGTCATCGGATGGCCGACCCCGTGGACTGGGCACTCGCCGCCGCCACGGGCGCGCGACTTGCTCCTTCTGGACCCCACGACGACCGCGAGGGCGTCGAGGCAGCGGTGCGCCAGCTTCGGCGGGCCAGCGAGCGCGCCGTTCAGCCGGTCGCCGATGTGACCGGTCTCGATGCTCCCTTCGAAGCGCACCGCAGTGTCGTGGTGGGTCGCAGGGCCTGGGTGACCTCCAATGTCGAGCAACTGCGCACTGCCACTGAGCCGGTCGCCGATGTGCTCGGCGGCGATGGCAATCGGGTCGTGCGTGCGGTGGGGTCGCGCACGACGGCGCTGCAGATGGGCGCGGTCCTCGCGTGGCTCTCATCCAAGGTGCTGGGCCAGTACGAGGCGTTCGGCGGCCAGGGCCGCCTCCTTCTCGTCGCGCCCAACATCGTCCACGCCGAACGGCAGCTCGATGTGCCCCCGACGGACTTCCGGCTCTGGGTCTGCCTGCACGAGGAGACCCATCGCGTGCAGTTCGGTGCCGTGCCATGGCTCTCGAGCTACTTCACCGATGAGGTGCACGCCTACCTCCGAGCCGTCGACCCCGATGCGGGCAGCGCGATCGGCCGTGTCGTCGCTGGCCTTCGACGCGGGACCCGCGGATCGGGCGGCCTGATCGATCTCATGCAGACCGAGGAGCAGCGCGCCATCCTCGACCGCCTCACCGCCCTCATGTCGCTACTCGAGGGCCATGCGGACGTCGTCATGGACGCGGTGGGCCCCCAGGTCGTGCCCAGCGTCGAGCTCATCCGCGAGCGCTTCGACAGGCGTCGTCAGCAGGCAGGCACCCTCGATGGTGCGCTGCGGCGCCTCCTTGGGCTCGACGCCAAGCTTCGGCAGTACGTCGACGGAGCAGCATTCGTGCGTGCCGTCGTGGACCGTGTGGGCATGCAGGACTTCAATGCCGTGTGGTCGTCCCCCGAGACGCTGCCCCGCCCTGGAGAAATCGGCAATCCGGGGGAGTGGATTGCGAGAGTGCACGGGTGACGATCTCTGTCGATCCGGCGGACGCGAAGCGGACCGTGCGCAGTGCGGTCGAGGAGTGTCTCGCCGATCTTCCGCCTGACGCGTGTGTCCTGGTGGCTGTCTCCGGGGGCGCTGACTCACTCGCACTCGCGCAGGCTGTCGCACTCACGGGCCGGCCGGCTGCTGCGGGAGTGATCGACCACGGCTTGCAGGTGGGCTCCGCGGAGGTGGCTGCACGCGCCGCTCGCGAGTGCGCGCGCCTGGGCCTCGAGCCTGTGGTGGTCGAACGGGTCGATGCGATGTCGAAGGGGTCCGGGCCCGAGGCAGCCGCGCGTGACGCGCGGCGCGCAGCACTTGAGGGCATTGCGGATCGGCTTGATGCGGTCGCGATCCTGCTTGCTCACACACGCGATGACCAGGCGGAGACGGTGCTCCTGCGCCTCGCTCGCGGATCGGGGGCCCGATCGCTCGCTGCCATGGCTCCCGTCACGGGCCGATGGCGTCGTCCCCTCCTCGATGTCTCGCGCGCGGTCGTGCGGGCGAGTGCCGCTGGGCTCGACACCTGGGAGGACCCGCACAACGTCGACCCGGCGTACGCGCGCACTCGCGTGCGTCATGAGGCGCTGCCGGCGCTGGTCGATGCCCTCGGTCCCGATGTCGTGGCGGCGCTCGCGCGATCGGCTCGACTGCTCGGCGACGATGCAGACACCCTCGATGCGTTGGCCCGGGAGGCGCGCGAGGCCCTGGTTGCCCCTGACGGGAGTCTCGACGCGGTGGGGCTCGCTGATCTCCCGAGAGCGTTGCGCACGCGGGTCCTCAGGGCCGCGGCGATCTCGGCCGGGTGCCCTGCGGGATCCCTGACCTCGGCGCATGTCGATCGGCTCGAGGCGCTCGTCTCGGAGTGGCACGGCCAGGGTGGAGTGGATCTCCCGGGCGGTCTCGCCGGTGAGCGCGCGTATGGCAGGCTGGCGATCCGCCGCGTCCCCCCGGTCGCGGAGCGCCGTCGACACGAACGCGAGGAGTGAGAGTGGACGCCGACCACGTCCCTTCCGAAATCACCGAGATCCTCATCACCGACGAGCAACTCCAGCGCAGGCTCGCGGAGGTTGCGGCACAGGTCGACGCGGACTACGCCGGTCGCGATCTCTTGCTCGTCGGCGTGCTCAAGGGCGCCACCATTGTTATGGCGGACTTCATGCGCCATCTCAAGTCGCATGTCACCGTCGACTGGATGGCGGTGTCGTCGTACGGATCCGGCACGCAGTCCTCGGGTGTTGTGCGGATCCTCAAGGACCTCGACACCGATCTTGAGGGCCGCAATGTGCTCGTCGTGGAGGACATCCTCGACACGGGCCTCACCCTCTCCTGGCTCCTGAGCAACCTGAAGTCGCGCGGGGCAGAGTCGGTCGAGGTCTTCACCCTCCTGCGCAAGCCGGAGGCCCTGCGGATCCCGGTCGAGCCCAAGTACGTCGGATTCGACATCCCCAACGTCTTCGTCGTCGGCTACGGCCTGGACTACGCCGAGCGCTACCGCAACCTGCGCCAGGTGGGGGTCCTGGACCCCCGGGTGTACGGCGGCTGACCGACCTTCGCCGCCGCGCCCGGTGTACCTTCGAGGTATCGGGCGGGAATGCCCACGTGCCGGGGCGTGTTGCCGCTTCATCGACGATCAGGGGAAGCCGACCAGATGAACGCCAAGCGATTCCTCCGCGGGCCGCTCTTCTGGATCCTGCTTGCCGTCATGCTGGTCCTTGTCGGATCCACTCTCGTGAGTGGCATCGGCGGGCCCGACCGCATCGACACGAGCCAGGCGGTAGCCGACATCCAGGCGGATCGCGTGGAGTCCGCCGTGATCACCGACGGCGACCAGGTCCTCGAGCTGACTCTCAAGGACGGCACTGTCGTCACGAGTCAGTACGTCACGGGCCAGGGCGTGGAGCTCCAGCGACTCCTGCAGGAGAAGGCCGCAGCGGGTCAGCTCACGGGCGGCTACAACGTCGTCGTCCCCCAGGACAACATCTTCCTCAGCCTGCTCTTCACGCTGCTGCCCTTCGCCCTGCTCATCCTGCTGCTCTTCTTCTTCATGAGCCAGATGCAGGGCGGCGGACGCATCATGAACTTCGGCAAGTCCAAGGCCAAGGCCGTCTCCAAGGACATGCCCCAGACGACTTTCGCCGATGTGGCGGGAGCGGATGAGGCCGTCGAGGAGTTGCAGGAGATCAAGGAGTTCCTCTCCGAACCCGCGAAGTTCCAGGCGGTGGGCGCCAAGATCCCCAAGGGCGTGCTCCTCTACGGACCTCCCGGCACCGGCAAGACACTGCTCGCGCGAGCGGTGGCAGGCGAGGCGGGCGTGCCCTTCTTCTCTATCTCCGGCTCCGACTTCGTGGAGATGTTCGTCGGCGTCGGCGCGAGCCGTGTGCGCGACCTCTTCGAGCAGGCAAAGGCCAATGCCCCGGCCATCATCTTCGTCGACGAGATCGATGCCGTCGGTCGTCACCGCGGCGCCGGTCTCGGCGGCGGTCATGACGAGCGCGAGCAGACCCTCAACCAGATGCTGGTCGAGATGGACGGCTTCGACGTCTCCTCGGGAGTCATCCTCATCGCCGCGACCAACCGCCCGGACATCCTCGACCCCGCGCTCTTGCGCCCCGGTCGCTTCGACCGCCAGATCGCGGTCGATCGCCCTGACCTCGAGGGCCGCTACGCCATCCTCCAGGTGCATGCTCGTGGCAAGCCGCTCGCCGAGGGCGTGGACCTGCGCGCGGTCGCGCGGCGTACTCCGGGATTCACCGGTGCCGACCTCGCCAACGTCCTCAACGAGGCGGCCCTGCTCACCGCGCGCATGGGCGGCCAGCTCATTGACGATGATGCGCTTGACGAGGCCATCGACCGCGTAATCGCCGGCCCGCAGAAGCGCACGCGCGTCATGGACGAGCAGGAGAAGATGATCACGGCGTACCACGAGGGCGGCCATGCACTCGTCGCCGCGGCACTTCCCGGCGGCGATCCGGTCCACAAGATCACGATCATGCCGCGCGGGCGAGCACTGGGCTACACGATGGTGCTCCCGGATCAGGAGAAGTACTCCACGACCCGCAGCCAGATGCTCAACCAGCTGGCCTACATGCTGGGCGGCCGTGCAGCCGAGGAGCTCATCTTTCACGATCCGACCACCGGTGCCTCCAATGACATCGAGAAGGCCACCGGCCTCGCGCGTGCCATGGTGACCCAATTCGGCATGACCGAGCGCCTGGGTGCCATTCGCTACGGCCAGGAGCAGGGCGAGGTTTTCTTGGGTCGCGACATGGGGCATGCGCGGGACTACTCCGAGGAGGTGGCCGGGGCCATCGATGAGGAAGTGCGCTCACTCATCGAGACGGCGCATCAGGAGGCCTACGAGATCCTTGTCAACAACCGCGACATCCTCGATCGCCTCGTGCTTGAGCTCCTCGAGAAGGAGACGCTCGACAAGGCCGAGGTAGAGGCTGTCTTCGCCGACCTCCGCCTGCGCTCGCCGCGACCCGCCTGGACGGGCTCCACCCTGCGTCAGCCGGATGTACGCGGCCCCGTGGTGGCTCCCGCCAACGGTTCGTCGAATGGCACCGCCCACGGTCACGCCAACGGCCACGCGCCCGCCCCATTTCCGGCAGAGGGTGTCGTCCAGCGTTCCGAGGAGCAAGCGTGAACCCAGAGATCACCCCGGTCTCCCTCGATCGCGAGCCACCTGCGCTGGGCCCCTTCGATAGGGAGCGCGCGGAGCGAGCGGTGCGCGAGTTGCTCATCGCCGTAGGCGAGGACCCCGATCGCGAGGGGCTGCTCGAGACTCCTGCCCGGGTAGCGCGGGCCTACGAGGAGGTCTTCGGCGGCCTGCGCATGACCGCGGAAGACGTCCTGACGACGACCTTCGACCTCGGTCACGAGGAACTCATCATCGTGAGAGACATCGAGCTGTACAGCACCTGTGAGCATCACCTCGTGCCCTTCCATGGTGTGGCTCATGTGGGTTACATCCCCGGCAAGGAAGGGCGCATCACGGGGCTGTCGAAGCTCGCTCGACTCGTGGACGTCTACGCCAAGCGACCTCAGGTGCAGGAGCGCCTCACCACCCAGATCGCCGATGCGGTCATGCGCATCCTCGAGCCCAGGGGTGCCATCGTGGTGGTGTCCTGTGAGCACCTGTGCATGTCCATGCGTGGTGTGCGCAAGCCAGGCGCCCGCACGATGACCAGTGCTGTGCGTGGCTCACTCACGGACCCGACCACGCGCGCCGAGGCCATGGCGCTGCTTCGGGATTAGCGGTGCACGGACCCCGCGGCCTCCCCCCGGCCCTCGCCGAGCTCGATCGCACTCTTGTCATGGGCATCCTCAACGTCACGCCCGACTCCTTCTCCGATGGGGGCCGGTGGCCGGATGCCCGCAGCGCAGTGGAGCAAGGGGTCAGGCTGCACACGGATGGCGCAGACATCGTCGATATAGGCGGCGAGTCGACCCGGCCCGGCGCATCGCGCATTTCCGGCGATGAAGAGCTTGACCGTGTGATGCCTGTCGTGCAGGGACTCGTCGCGCAGGGCGTGCCCGTCAGCATCGACACCATGCGAGTGGAAGTAGCCGATGCGTGCGTGTCGGCCGGTGCGGTCCTCGTCAACGATGTCAGTGGCGGTCGCGCCGATCCCGGGATGCTCCCCTGGCTTGCGACGTGCGAGGTGCCCTACGTCGCCATGCACTGGCGCGGCCCGAGCGACGTCATGGAGGACCTCGCGACCTACGGCGATGTCGTGACCGAGGTGCGTGATGAGCTCGCGGTGCGTCTTGATGCCCTGGCTGCGGCCGGAGTGGATCTCGCTCGTGTGGTGCTCGATCCCGGCTTGGGCTTCGCGAAGCGTTCCCCCCACAACTGGGCGGTGCTTCGCCACCTCGACTCCCTGGCCTCGCTTGGCTGTCCGCTACTCATAGGCGCCTCGCGCAAGAGGTTCCTGGGTGATCTCCTCGCCCATGACGATGGAGAGCCGCGCCCGTTCGAGGAGCGCGATGCGGCCGGGGACGCCGTCACAGCCCTTGCGGCCTCGCACGGCGTCTGGGGCGTGCGGGTGCATGAAGTGCGTGGCAGTCGTGATGCCGTGCTGGTGGCGCGAGCCTGGAGGGAGACGTCGTGAGCGCACTTGTCGCAGGGGCCGGTCGGGACCTAATCGAGGTGCACGGGATCCGTGCGCGCGGTCACCACGGGGTGCTGGAGTCCGAGCGTGTGACCGGTCAGATCTTCATCGCTGATGTGGTGCTTGCTGTCGACACGCGGAGTGCGGCGGGTAGCGACGATCTCGCCGACACGGTCGACTACTCCCAGGTGGCTCAGGCCGTCTACGCCGAGCTGGCAGGCGAACCTGTCGACCTCATCGAGACTCTCTCGGAGCGGATCGCCACCCGCTGCCTGGCCTTTGCCGGCGTTCAAGCCGTCGAAATTGCCCTGCACAAGCCGGAGGCGCCGGTGGGCGTGCCTGCGAGCGACGTGGTGCTGCGCATCCTGCGGGAGCGCGCGTGAGCCGTGCCGTCCTGTCACTGGGCTCCAACCTCGGTGATCGCATGGGGCACCTGCAGGGGGCGCTCGATGCTCTCGCCGAGCGCGTCGATGTCATCGCGATATCCGGGATCTACGAAACATCACCCGTGGGCGGCCCCGAGCAGGATGACTTCCTGAACGCCGTGATCATCGTCGAGACGACCCTGGCGCCCCATGAACTGCTGGCGCTATGTCAGCAGGTGGAGGCCGACCGCAATCGCGTAAGGGAAGTCCGCTGGGGTCCCCGCACGTTGGATGTCGACGTCATCGCCATGGATGACCTGGTCCTCGACGACCCGGCGCTCACCCTGCCGCATCCGCGCGCGCACGAGCGGGCATTCGTGTGCGTGCCGTGGCTCGACGTCGATGCCGATGCCACACTGCCGCAGGGTCGAATCGCAGATCTGGGGCTTGATCCCCGAGGCGTGAGCCGGCGCACGGACCTGGCACTTGCCCAGCCCGACAGCGGTCGCTGATGAAGCCGACCCGTTGGGTGCCTCTCGTGGCTATCGCCGCCATTGCAATGGCCGTCGGATGGGTGCTTGTGGACCTCGTCGAACGAGTCGCGGGTCGAATCCTCGGGGTTCCCTGGCTGGCCGCGGTGGCGCTGTGGGTTCTCGCCCTCGGCGTCCTGGGATGGACCGTGCTGAGTCGAGAGCGACTGAGCCGCAAGCCCGTGTCGGGTCCGGCGACTGTGGGCGCGCAACGACCCGCCCCTCCCATGCCACCGCTCGTGGCTGCCCGAACCGCTGCCCTCGCACTCGCGGCGTCGCGCACCGGGGCGCTGATCGGCGGCTTCTACCTCGGTATCGCTTTGGGACTCATCGGCGTACGCGACACCCCCACGGGTGCCTCCTCTATGGCGGCCGCCGTGGCAAGTGTGCTCGCCTGCGCCGTGCTCGTGGGTGCAGCCCTGTGGCTCGAGAGCCTGTGCCGACTGCGTGATGGCGACGACAAGCCGTGACGCTTAACGACTAGAGTGCGCGCATGACCGATGCACCGCTGGAAGACCTCCCCTTCGACGAGTTGCGTCAGCGCGCCTTCCACCTCGCAGAGCACCGGCTCGACCTGGGCTTCTTCGTGGATGTGTACTCCCATATGCCCGGAATGGTGGCTATCGAAGGCGAGGGTGGCGACCTGGGATCGACGGGCGGCACCATCATCGAGTCCGTCAGGGCGTTCAAGCAGATGTTCGGCGACAGTCCCGAGATCGATGAGGACACCGAGGCGCTGCTGCGCGCTCGCTTCGCCACCTACCTGCGCGAACACGGCAAGGGTTAGGCGAGCGCGACCTCAGTGATCGAGGTCCCCGCCCACGAAGAGGAATGACCCCACCGCCGCTGGGAGATCCGCGAGTGCGGTGCCCGGTAGTGCATCACCCATCGCCTGCACGTTGGCGTATGACGCTGTCCGCAAGCGCACGCGCCAAGGCGTGACATCCCCTGTCGATACGACGTACGCACCGCTGGGGCCCATGGCGGATTCGAGCCATGAGTACGCAGCTCCTTCGGGAGCGCGCACGACCTTGGGTAGGCGGACATCGATGGGGCCCTCCGGGGTGCGCGCCCAGCAGGCTTCGATGACCTCCAGATCGCTGAGGACCTGCTCAGCGAGGACGCGGTAGCGCGCGAGTGCGTCCCCCTCATGCGCGGTCACAACGCGCACGACATCGGTGAGCTCCGGGTAAGCGAGTGCCGGTGCGTCACGCCGCAGATCTTCATCCAGGCCGCTCGCGCGGGCTACCGGGCCACCGACTCCCCAGCGCACGGCCGCCTCGCGGGTGAGAGGTGCGATGCCGGGTGGCACGGTGAGAGCGATGGCATCGAGCAGCTGGGGGATCTCCGATCGCGTGAGCTCGACAGCGGCGTGGATCTGATCACCCCACCCGGTGGGAGCATCGTGAGCCAGTCCGCCGATGCGCGTCACCATCGGGTGGACGCGACCGCCGCTGAGGGTTTCCAAGCAGCGCAGCCACGCCTCGCGAGCGGCGATGCCCGGCGCGTGAGTGACGGCGACTCCGCGGGGTGGCATGGTCGCTGCTCCAGCAAGGTGCAGCAACGCGGCGGATGCCCGGGTGATCTCGCACAGCAGTGTGCGCAGCCACGTGGCTCGCGGGGGCACCTCGAGGCCGAGCAACTGCTCCACCGCGGTGGCCAGCGCGATCTCGGAGACTGCGGCGCCGAGCCAGTCGTGGCGGTTGGCGAGCATGAGTGCCTGGCGGTAGTCGCGGGCTTCGAGGAGCTTTTCCGTGCCGCGATGCAGCAGACCGGGCTCGGGGTCCGCTGCCACGACCTGTTGGCCGTCGATACGGCACCTGAGCCGGAGTGCACCATGCCCGGAGGGGTGCAGGTCGCCGAGGTCGAGCGAGATGTCGGCGGGGGCCATGCCCGTGCCGACGGTCGCCTCGGTCATGTCGGGAGCATGCCAGAGTGGAGGCATGGATTCGTCGTCCGATGCATTCTCGCCGCCGGAGGCCGGCTGGATCGCCGTATCGCCTCGGCTTGCCACGGCTCGGCGAGTGACGCTGGTCCTCGTGTATGTAGTCGTCATTGCGGGAGGTGTGGTCCTGGCGCTGACGCCGTTGCCGGTCCTGTGGCTGGCGGTCTACGTCGTCGCGGCGCTCGCTGCCTTCGTGTGGACGTGGTGGATCATCGGACGCCGCGTGCGCTCCTTCGGATACGCCGAACGTGAAGGCGACCTGCTCGTCGTAAGCGGAATTCTTGTGCGCCGGCTTGTGATCGTGCCCTACGGCCGCATGCAGATGGTCGATCTGCGCGCGGGTCCCATCGATCGATGGCTGGGCATCTCGACCGTGCAATTGCACACCGCGGCAGCCACCACCGACGCCGCGATCCCCGGCCTGCTGCCCGCGGATGCCGCCGACCTCCGTGATCGACTGGCAGCGCGTGGTGAAGAGAGGACCGCCGGCCTGTGACGCAGCCCCGGCGCACGAGTCCGCTGAGTCCGCTGGTCCAGGCTGCTCCTGCGTTGCCTGCCGCGATGCTCTTCTTCATAGGCCCTGGTGCGGCCATCGTCGAGCGCAGCGGCATTCCGTTCGTGGTGCTCGCTGTCGTCGGCGCGTTGATCGGCTACGCGGTCTTCGTGGCCGTGGCCTGGCTTGCCTGGTGGCGACGGACCTTCTGGATCGACGATGACGGCGACCTGCGCCTGGACTCCGGCCTGATCCAGCGGTCTGCACGACGCCTCCAGCTCTCGCGCCTGCAGAGCGTCGACATCGTCGCGCCATTCCTCGCGCGCCTGGTCGGACTCGTGGAAGTGCGCGTGGAAGTGGCGGGTGCTGGTGACTCGCGCATCGTTCTGCGCTATCTCACGCGAGCCGAGGCGGATTCCCTTCGCGGCCTCATCCTCCAGGTCACCCGAGCAGAAGAGTCCGATGACGCACCGCAGCCGGAGGCGCTCGCACAGGTGCCGCCCGGCCGCCTTCTCGCGGGATTGCTCCTGCGCTCGGTCACCGCGGGCCTGCTGCTCGCGACGATCCTCCTGCTCGTCGTCACTTCCTTGAGCCAGGGACCCGCGGGCCTCGTCCTGGTGATCATCACCGGAGGTCTGCCCATCCTCTCTGTCGTGACGGAATTCCTCGCCAACTACGGCTTCCGGGTCGCGCGGACGAGGGAGGGGCTACGCATCCAGCGTGGGTTGCTGTCCACGCAGTCGCGCACGATCCCCCCGGATCGCGTGCACGCAGTGTCGATCGTGTCCCCGCTTCTCTGGCGGCGTTGGGGTTGGGTGCGCGTCACCGTCACGATCGCTGGGGTGGAGGGCGACGAAGTGCGGCCGGATGTGCTCATCCCCGTCGCTCCGCGGGATGAGGCTCTGCGGCTCCTGGCCGAAGTGCTCCCCGATGTCGATGTGGATGCACTTCCCTTCGAGAGCGCGCCCTCCCGGGCGCGGTGGCGTGCACCCCTCACCTGGCGTTCACTCGCATGCGCCATCACACCTCAGGTCATCGCGACACGCTCGGGTCGCATGACCCTGCGCACATCCATCGCTCCGCATGCCCGGGTCCAGTCGGTGCGCGTCACCCAGGGTCCGTGGGAGAGGCGGTTTGGCCTCGCATCGGTGCACGCCGACGTGGCACCCGGGCCTGTCGACGTGGCTGGGCGACATCTTGCCGAGAAGGATGTGGCGGTGCTGGCTCCGCGAGAGGTGGATGAGATGCGCCGGGCCCGGCTGCGCGGATGAACACCGAGACCTGGTCGCAGGCATGGCGTCATGCCGCCCGCGAGTTCTGGTCGACGGAGGAGCCGAGTAGCCACTTCACCACGTCATCGGGTCCTCTCGTCGCGGAGCGGATCGCGGAGATCGTCCGTGCAGTGGATGCGCGACTGGGCCATCCGGCGGACTTCACGGTCGTGGACATCGGCTGTGGCGATGGCGGTCTGCTCGCCGATATCCGCGAGTGTTCCGGCGATCTGGCCACACGCGCGCGATGGGTAGGAGTCGATGTCCGTCCCCATCGGCGCTCGGGGATCGAGTCCGTCATCTCCGAGGCGCCTGCGCCATTGGCATTCGCGCCGATTCGGGGGGTAGTTATGGCGCACGAGTGGCTCGACGAGATCCCCTGCGACGTCGTCGAGCGTGACCGCGACGGCGTCAATCGACTCGTGCTCGTCGACCGGTGGGGTGTGGAGACCCTCGGGCCGTCGCTCGACGATGACGATGCGTGCACTGAGTACGGCGTTGATGCGGCCGAAGCTCGCGCATGGCTCGAGGTGTGGTGGCAGCTGGGGGAGCCCGGCGATAGGGCAGAGATCGGCACCTCGCGTGACCGAGCGTGGCAGTGGATGAGCGGACTCGTTGACGACGGGGCAATCCTCGCCACCGACTACGGACATGTGCGCATCGAGCGTGAGTCGCGACACCGTCACGGCACTCTCGCCGCCTACCGAGGTGGTCGTCTCGTGAAGCCGCTGCCCGATGGATCAGCGAACCTCACCGCCCATGTCGCTCTCGACTCCTGTGTCGACGCGGTGCCGGGGACGGTGGTGAGTTTCCAGCGGGATGAGGTCGTCGCTCCGCCTTTGCCCGAGGAGCCCTCCGCCACCGAGGTGGAGCGGCACTTCGCTGCCCTGCGGCTGCGCGACCGAGGTCGACTCGGTGGTGTGGGCTGGCTGCGCTGGGACGCCCGACGCTGAGCAGTGACGATGCGTCTACCCTGCCGATGTGGTGAGTCCGCCCCCGCGCCTTCGCGTCGGCATCATCGGCACCGGGCGCGCCGGTGCCGTGATCGGTGCCGCCCTGCGTCGGGCGGGGCATCACGTAGTGGCGTGCTCGGCCCGCGGCGACATCTCTCGAGTGCGGGCTGAGGCACTGCTGCCCGGCGTACGCATCGCTTCGCCGTCCGAGGTGGCCAAGTCGTGCGACCTTCTCGTCCTCGCTGTGCCCGATGACGCCCTGCCTCAGGTGGTGCAATCGCTGGCGCCGGATGTGCACCCGGGCCAGATCGTCATGCACCTTTCCGGACGCCACGGCCTCGCGATCCTCGCGCCCCTGGATGGGGTGATCGCTATCGCCGCCCACCCGGTGATGACCTTCACCGGCACGAGCCTCGACCTCGGACGACTCGATGATTGCCCCTTCGGCGTGACGGCCGCAGGTGAAGGGGCCTCGATTGCCGCCGCCCTGGTCATGGAGATGGGCGGTGATCCCGTCGAGGTCTCCGATGCTCGGCGCGCGCTCTATCACGCGGCACTCGCGCACGGTGCCAACCACCTCGTCACCCTGGTCGCGCAGACACTGGATCTCTTGGCGGCAGCGGGAGTCGCCGAGCCGGAACGCATCGCGCGCCCCCTGCTCACGGCGGC
>JBMOIL010000052.1:0-15119 GCA_049317345.1 Candidatus Nanopelagicales bacterium | reverse complement strand
GATGTTGCGCTCGAGGTATTTCGCGGCCATGTTGTCGAGGATGACGTCGACCCCGCGACCGCCTGTCTCTGCGGCGATGACATCGGCGAAGTCCTGCTCGCGGTAGTTGATGAGCACTTCGGCCCCGAGTTCCTCGCAGCGGGCAAGCTTCTGCGCGGATCCCGCGGTGACCGCGACCCGGGCGCCGAGTGCGCGCGCCACCTGGATCGACATGGTGCCGATGCCGCTGCCGCCACCGTGCACGAGCAGCCAGTCACCGCGCTGCAGATGCGCGGTCATCACGAGGTTGGACCACACCGTGCAGGCGACCTCGGGCAACCCGGCCGCGGTGATGAGATCCACCCCCGAGGGGATGGGCATGGTCTGGCCGACGGGCACGGCGACCCGCTCGGCGTACCCGCCTCCGGAGAGCAGGCAGCACACCTCGTCACCGACGGAGAGCGAGGTGACCCCAGCGCCTAGCTCCGCGACGGTTCCGGAGCACTCCAGGCCGAGCCACTCGGGTGCGCCGGGAGGCGGCGGATACAGCCCCTGACGCTGAAGGATGTCCGCTCGGTTCACCGCGGCCGCGGCGACGTCGACGATCACTTCGCCCGGGCCGGCTACGGGGTCGGGTACCTGCTGCCAGGAGAGCACGTCCGCATCTCCCGGTGACGTGAGGACGATCGCGTGCATCTCAGGAGGCCGGCGGCGGTGTGACGTGGTAGCCGTTGCCCTCCGAGTGGCGGATGACGACGAGCTGATCGCCCTTCTGCAAGATGCGAATGTCGCTCGTGTCGAAGCGGTGCACGACGTCGTCGCGGATGACCGCGAGCACGATCTCGCCAGAGGCATCGACCTCGGCGGGTGAGATGCCGAGTTCTTCCTTCGTGATGACGCGCTGCACCACCTCGAGTCCGCGCCCCGAGTCGAGGAGGTCTTCCATGAGCGTGCCTGCGACAGGAGAGATCAGGGACAGCGCCATGAGGTGCCCTGCGGATTCCGCGGTCGGAATCACACTGCTTGCTCCCGATTGGCGCAGGATCTGTGCGTTCGCCGCCTCGCGGGCTGCGGCGACGATCTCGGCCTTGGGCGCGAGGCGCCGTGCAGTGAGAGTGACGAGGACCGACGTGTCGTCCTCGTCGGTCGCCACGATGATCTTGGAGGCGCGTTCGGTCGCGGCATCGCGCAGGACGTCCTCGCGCCGAGCGTCGCCGAGCACTCCCGCGAGGCCCATGCGGTTGGCATCCTGGACGGCGGACTTGTCCATGCTCACCACGACGATGGAGAGCGGTGACATGCCGCTGTCGAGCAGCATGCGCGCTGCCGAGCGGCCCTTGACGCCGAAACCGATGATGACGGTGTGGTCTTCCACGCGCTGCCTCCAGCGGTTCGTGCGGATCTCGTCTCGTGTCTTGCGAGTGAGTACCTCGATGGTCGTGCCCACGAGCACGATGAGGAAGATGAAGCGAAGGGGAGTGATCACCAGAATGTTCACGACACGTGCTGACTCGCACACCGGGACGATGTCGCCGTAGCCGGTTGTCGACAGACTCACGGTCGCGTAGTAGAAGGCGTCCACCCAGGTGATGCCGCCGATCTCTCCCCTGTCGGCGTAGCAGTCACCCTCGGCGTAGACGATGATCGCGGCGACGACCAATGCCCCCACCGCGATCAGGACTCGGACGATGATGTTGCGGGTGGGGCTCCACGGCTTACTCGGAAGCAGGATCCGGGCGGTGAGGGCCTCGGGATCTTCATCGGCAGCGGCGGTGCGCTGACGCTTCTTGTCGGCCACGTCCGCTGACGCTAGCGGACGATGGGGACGGGGAGCAGGGGCACGGCACTTCCGGCGAGCCCTCCGGATGGCGGGATCGCCACGAGCGCGTCTGCGAGTGCGAGGCTGCGCAGCATCGCAGGCCCGTCGAAGCGCAGCGGTCGGGCGCGGCCGTCCTCGACGACAACAGGGATGATCCGGGTGTCCCTGGGGTGGCTGGTGACATCGACACCGAGGATGGCCTCATCGTCGTCAAGCGGCACCCCGCGCAGGGAGGCGATGACGGGCGCGGCCAAGGTGACCAAGCCGCTCACTGCAGCGAGGGGATTGCCCGGTAGACCCACGAACGGGCGTCCGTCGGGGAGTACGGCGAGCAGCATGGGATGCCCCGGACGCACCTCGACGCCGTCGATGATCCACCGTGCGCCGAGTTGATCCAATACGTCGTGCACGAAGTCGACCGGGCCGGATGCCGTGGACCCCGTGGTCACGATGGCGTCTGCGGTGGAGTCCTCAATCTCATCGAGCAGGGCTTGCCTGGTGTCGGGGACTCGAATGGGGGGATTGGCGCGCGCGCCAAGGTCCGCGAGCCAGGGCGGCACCAGGGGGCTCAGTGCATCGCGCACGCGACCGGGCCGCGGCAGGCCTCGCTCGAGTAGCTCATCGCCGAGGACCAGCACCGCCACGGTCGGTGGCGGGATGACGTCGAGGGTGTCGTAGCCGGCCGCCGCGGCCAGGCCGAGCATCGCGGGTGTGACGACGGAACCCGCGGGCACGAGCGGCTCTCCCTCGGCGCACTCCTCACCCCGCGGGCGCACATCGGTGCCCGGGGGCAGGGATGACCCGGAGTCATCGGGCAGCCCGGTGAGCGGATCCAGCGGGAAGAGTCGATTGCCGTGCAGCGCGGTCTCGATCCCTGCCTGCTCCGTGCGCAGCACGGCATCGCACCCATAGGGAAGTGCGGCGCCCGTGGCAATAGCGACGGCGGTGCCGGAATCCAGACGTGTGAGTGCCTCGCTTCCTGCGCGCAGGTCAGCGTCGGAGAGCAGCCACGGGCTGGAGCCCGCGACGGCGTAGCCGTCCATCGCGGCCGAGTCGAACGGTGGAAGATCGGTGAGCGCGGCGATGGGCGAAGCGAGCGCGCAGCCGAGTGCAGCCTCAAGACGCACGGCCACGGGGTCGAGTGGTCGAGCGGCTGCTGCCGCCACGCGGCGCGCCTGGTCCCAGGGGAGTGCGGAGCTCACTTAGCCAGGGTGCCACCGCGGCACCGGCGAGGGCAGCCGACGCTCCGACGGTCAGGCTCGATGCAGCCCGAGGTCCCACTCTCCGCTGAGGCGCTGGAGCGTCTGAGCCGCCTCCTGGAGCGCGCCGTCTCCGGCCTTGGCGACGGCGTAGCCGAGAAGGAACGTCGTGATGGGTGCAGCCGGACGATCCACCGCGTGTGCGGCATCGCGGGCGACGTCGAGCAGGAGTTGCGCGTCCACCTCGGGAATCTCTACGCCGAGGTCGGTGGCCAGGGCCTGGCGGGCTACCGCGGTCCACTGGCTGAGCGGGTCGTGAGTCATCCCCCCATCTTCCTCCCTCCCACTTCCTGCCCAAAGGACTTGACGATCGTGTCAAGTTGACGCTAGTGTCAAGTTCATGGCGCCTGTCCTGCGCTCGCGACTCGATCCCGCCGTGACGGCGGCCAATCGCGCGGCGATGCTCGAGGCCCTCTCGGAGATCGACACCCTGCTGGCGAAGGTCATCGCCGGCGGTGGCAGCAATGATCCGGAGAAGAACGCCCGCACTGTCGCGCGTCACCGCGGTCGAGGCAAGCTCTTGCCGCGTGAGCGCATCAATCTCCTCCTCGACCGAGGATCGCCCTTCCTGGAGTTGAGCCCACTCGCTGGCTGGGGCACCGACGATCCACTCGGAGGCGGAGTCGTCACCGGTGTCGGCCGTGTGCACGGCACCGAGGTCATGGTGGTGGCCAACGACCCGACCGTGAAGGGTGGCGCGCAGGGACCCACATCTGTGGCCAAGGGCCTGCGCGCGATGGAGATCGCCAAACTCAACCGACTGCCACTTGTCAGTCTGACCGAGTCCGGTGGTGCCGATCTCCCGAAGCAGGCCGAGATCTTCGTCCCCGGTGGTGCGAGCTTTAAGAACCTCACGCAACTCTCGGCCGCGGGCATCCCGACCGTCACGCTTGTCTTCGGATCGAGCACAGCGGGCGGCGCCTATGTGCCGGGCATGAGCGACTACGTCGTCCTGCAAAAGGATGCCGCGCGCGTCTATCTCGGCGGACCGCCGCTGGTGAAGATGGCCATCGACGAGGACGCGGACGAGGAGGAGCTCGGAGGCGCGGAGATGCATGCGCGGACCTCAGGTCTGGCCGACTACCTCGCACTCGACGAGCCTGACGCTCTGCGCATCGGCCGTCAGATCGTGGAGCACCTGCGCTGGCGCAAGGCCGGGCCGGGACCTGATCGCGCACCTGTCGACCCGGCGTACGACCCCGACGATCTACTCGGCATCCCCAGCGCCGATGTGCGCCAGCCCTTCGAGGCCCGTGAGGTGCTCGCACGCATCCTCGATGGCAGTGAGTTCGAGGAGTTCAAGCCGCTCTACGGCACAACTCTCGTCACGGGCTGGGGACACATCGGCGGCTACGCCGTCGGTGTGCTCGCCAACAACGGCATCCTCTTCAGCGAAGAGAGTCACAAGGGCGCGCAGTTCATCCAGCTGTGCAATCGCATGGGTGTGCCGATCCTCTTTGCACAGAACATCACCGGCTTCATGGTCGGCACGCGCTACGAGCAGGGTGGCATCATCAAGGACGGTGCCAAGCTCATCAACGCCGTCTCCAACTCGACTGTCCCGCACCTCACACTGATGATGGGCGCGTCGTACGGCGCGGGTAACTACGGCATGTCGGGTCGGGCCTACGACCCGCGCTTCGTCTTCTCCTGGCCCAATCACCGGATCGCAGTCATGGGGCCCAAGCAGTTGGCGGGCGTGCTCACCATCGTGGCGCGCCAGAAGGCCGAGAGCATGGGCATCGACTTCGATGAGGCGGCCTTCGCGCCGATGCGCGATGCCTTCGAGCAGCAGGTGGAGAGCCAGTCGACGGCCCTCTTCGCCACCGGCCGGCTCTGGGACGACGGCATCATCGACCCCCGCGACACCCGCACGGCGCTCACGCTCGCGCTCTCCGCGACGCATTCCGCCCCCGTCACTGGCGCCGATGCCTTCGGCGTCTTCCGGATGTGATGGCGATGAAGCGGATCTTGGTGGCCAATCGCGGCGAGATCGCTCGCCGAGTCTTCCGCACTGCGCGTGCCATGGGCATCGAGACGGTCGCCGTCTACTCCGAGCCCGATGCAGATGCGCCCTTCGTTCGCGATGCCGACATTGCGATCCCGCTGCGTGGGGCCACAAGTGCAGAGACCTATCTCGATGTCGAGCAGATCCTCGATGCAGTACGCCGTTCGGGTGCCGACGCTGTCCACCCGGGCTACGGCTTCCTGTCTGAGAATGCCGGCTTCGCCGAGCAGATGATGGCCGCGGGAGTCACGTGGATCGGTCCGACGCCGGAGTCTATTCGCGCAATGGCACTTAAGGTCGAGGCCAAGCGCCTCGCCGCATCCGCAGGCGTGCCGCTCGTCCCAGGTGCCGAGCTCGGCGACGGTGTCGACGCAGCCGCAGCGGCGGCCGAGGTGGGATACCCGCTGCTGGTGAAGGCATCCGCCGGTGGTGGCGGCAAGGGCATGCGGATCGTGGAGCAGCCAGGGGATCTCACCGAGGCGCTGGAGTCCGCCCGGCGCGAGGCGAAGGCATCCTTCGGCGACGCGACCGTCTTCCTCGAGCGCTACCTCACCGAGTCACGCCACGTCGAGGTGCAGATCTTCGGCGACACGCACGGCACTGTCGTGCACCTCGGTGAGCGCGAGTGCTCGATCCAGCGCCGCCATCAGAAGATCGTTGAGGAGTCCCCGTCCCCGGGCCTCGCAATCCATCTTGCCGAGCCGATGTATGCAGCGGCGATGTCGCTCGCGCGCAGCATCGGCTACGTCGGTGCGGGCACCGTGGAGTTCATCGTCGCTGGGGAGGGCGAGAGCCAGGAGTTCTACTTCCTGGAGATGAACACCCGCCTTCAGGTCGAGCATCCGGTGACCGAAATGGTCACCGGCCTGGATCTTGTCGAGTGGCAGATTCGGGTGGCGCGCGGCGAGTCGCTGCCCCGCAGCCAGGAGGAGGTCGCTCCCTGGGGCCATGCCATCGAGGTGCGCCTCTACGCCGAGGACCCCTCGCGCGGCTACCTCCCCAACACGGGCACGCTCGAGTGCTTCGAGACCCCTGAAGGGTTGAGAGTCGATTCAGGGGTGGAGTCCGGCTCGGTGGTGTCGGCGTACTACGACCCGATGCTCGCCAAGGTCATCGCGCACGCCGCGGATCGCCCCACCGCGACTGCAGTGCTCGCCCGGGGCCTGCGGTCCAGCCGCATCCATGGACTGGTCACCAATCGAGAGTCGCTCGTCGCGATCTTGCAGTCGGAGCGCTTCGTCTCGGGCGATACGACGACGGCCTTCCTCGATTACGAGCCGTCCACTCTCGCGCCCGAGGTTCCCGCTGTGGTCCTTGATCGACATCTCACAGCCATCGCCGCGCAGGGTGGCGACGAGGTCGCGGGAGTCCCACGCGGATGGCGCAATGTGCCGAGCGTGC
Source organism: Candidatus Nanopelagicales bacterium (assembly GCA_049317345.1). GTDB lineage: Bacteria > Actinomycetota > Actinomycetes > S36-B12 > S36-B12 > Mxb001. Next base: position 8,653 of record JBMOIL010000052.1, on the reverse strand, counting down.
CCGAACTCATCGGCGTCACTCCTCTCGGCGCGGAGGATGGCCCGACTATCGCCTACCGCGAGACGCGTGACGGCCTGAGCATCAACGTCGTACCCGCGGGCGTGAATGCGCATCTGGATGACGGCCGCCACGTCGGGATGGCACGCGTCCATGTCGCCGGATCCCGAGTGACCGTGATGCTCGATGGCGTGCGCGCCTCGCACAACGTGGCGGCGTACGCCGAACTGCTGTGCGTCGACGACGGCCTGTGGTCCACCCAGTGGCGGATCCGGCCTCGTTTCCCGGATCTCGAGGCTGGCGCGTCTGCAGCAGGCCCGTCGACACCGGTGCCCGGCACCGTCACCGTCGTCGAGGTCTCCCCGGGTGACCGCGTGACTGCGGGACAGACGCTCGTCATCCTCGAGGCAATGAAGATGGAGCACCGCATCACTGCCGACACCGACGCGATCGTGAGCGAGGTGCTGGTCGAGCCAGGCCAGTCCGTCGACGCGCACCAAGTGGTGGCCGTGCTCGCCCCGGCAGAGGCGGACGCGTGAATCGCCCGGTGATCATCGCCAACTGCAGCGGCTTCTTCGGTGACCGCATCGCCGCGGCGCGCGAGATGGTCGAGGGTGGCCCGATCGACGTGCTCACCGGTGACTGGCTTGCTGAGCTCACCATGCTCATCCTCGCCAGGCAGCGCATGAAGCACGGTCCGGGTGCTGGCTACGCGCGCACCTTCCTCACTCAGATGGAGCAGGTGCTCGGCACCTGTCGTGACAAGGGCATCCGGGTCGTGTCCAACGCCGGTGGGCTCGATCCCCAGGGCTGCGCCGATGCGCTCTCGGAACTCATCGAGAAGCTCGGCCTCGGTCCGGTGAGCATCGGTGTCGTCACGGGTGATGACCTCATGCCGCGCATCGGCGACCTTCACGAGCCGTGGACCAACCTCGACACGCGAGAGGCGCCCGAGGGGGTCGACTTCCTCACCGCCAATGCCTACCTCGGCGGAGAGCCGGTGACGGCAGCGCTGTCGGCCGGAGCAGATGTCGTCATCACGGGTCGCATCACCGACGCCGCGCTGGTCGTGGGACCGGCCGCGTGGTGGCATGGCTGGTCCTACGCCGATGCCGCTGCGGGAGACACCGCCATGCTCGACCGCCTGGCGGGGGCGATCGTCGCGGGACACGCGATCGAGTGCGGTGCCCAGGTCACCGGGGGCAACTACTCGTTCTTCGACCGTCTGCCCGGCATGGAGCATGTCGGCTTCCCGATCGCAGAGGTCGCCGACGATGGGTCGAGCGTGATCACCAAGCACGCGGGCACAGGCGGCGCCGTGACGGTGGGGACCGTGACCGCTCAATTGCTCTACGAGATAGGCGGAGCGGCGTACGCCAATCCGGATGCCACCGCCCGTTTCGACTCCATCACGTTGAGCCAGGAGGGCCCGGATCGTGTGCGCATCAGCGGCGTACGCGGCGAGACACCGCCCGAACGCCTCAAGGTTGCCGCCAACTATCTCGGCGGCTTCCGCAATGCGATGACCCTGGTCGTCACGGGGCTCGATGCGCAGGCCAAGGCCGACCTGGCCCTGCGCACGATCACGGGCCTATCCCTCACCGAGGCATTGGAGCCGGGCATCTCGGCGGCGACGCGCGCGAGCCGATCCACGCTCGCCGTGCGCGAACTCGATGTCGACTGGGCGCCCGCGACGGTGGAGGATCCGGCATCGTCAGCCGACGTTCAGTCGCTGCTGCGACTCACTGTGCGCGATGGGGACCCCAAGGCAGTCGGCAAGCCCTTTACGACCGCCGTCGTCGAGTCGGCGCTCGCGTCGTACCCGGGAATGTTCCCGACCGCGCCACCCGGTGAGGGCACGCCGTACGGCGTCTACTGGCCCACGACCGTCGAGCGCAGCGCGGCGCGCCCCGTCGTCGTGGTCGATGGCACCGCCGTCGACGTGCGACCCCATCTCCTCGCTGAGATCCCCGTCGTGTGGGACGCACCCGTGGAGCCCGATGCCGCGAGTGGTCAGTTGTTGAGTGACTTCCCCGGCGTGTCGCCTCAACAACTGACCACTCGCGAGGGGGAGCGGGGCCAGCTGGACAGGCGCGAGACCGTGCGAGTCCCGCTGGGGCGCGTGGCCGGTGCGCGCAGCGGCGACAAGGGAGGCGCAGCCAACATCGGAGTGTGGATCCCGGCAGGCGTGCGCGACCGCGATGCGGCGTATGCCTGGCTCACCAAGCAACTCACCCCCGACCGGGTCCGCATACTCTTGCCGGAGGCCGCTCTCCTGGGCGTCGATGTGCATCAACTGCCCAACCTGCATGCTGTCAACATCGTCATCCACGGTCTGCTCGGCCGGGGTGTCGCCGAGAACGCGCGGAGCGACCCCCAGGCCAAGGGACTCGCTGAGCATCTGCGTGCGCGACTCGTCGATGTCCCCGCACATCTCGTGCCTGAGCCTGGGACGGACCTGTCGTGAGTGCCGTCCCCGTTACCGATCGTGGCCGGCGCACCCGTGACGCCCTCGTCGTCGCGGCGCGGGGAGTCTTCGAGGAGCGGGGCTACGACGGCACGCGCATGGGCGACATCGCCGAGGCCGCCGGCGTGAGCCACGGCACCGTCTACACGTGGTTTGCCACCAAGGAGTCCGTGCTCATGGCGGTCGTGGAATCCCTGGTGGATGGTCTCTATGCATCGCTGAGCACCCCCGAAGTGGATGATGCAATCGCGCGCATCGACCTGGCCAACCGCCGCTACCTCGATGCCTATCGCGAGCATGCGCGCTTGCTCGAAGTGGTGGAGCAGGCGGCCACGACGGATGAGACGTTCCGCGGTGTGCTCGCGGGTCTTCGCGCGGCACATGTCGAGCGCGTCGCCGCGACCATTCGCCATCTCCAGGCCGATGGACAGGCCCGGGCCGATCTCGACGCCCACGCGGCAGCCGCAGCACTGTGCGCCATGGTGGAGGGATTCGCGCGCCATTGGTTCGGGCGCGGTGAAGACCATGACGAGGCGACGGCCGTCGCCACCCTGACTCACCTGTGGGCGGGAGCCCTCGACCTGAGAACGACCGACTAGGGAGTGACTGATGCAGTTCACGGAGGAGCACGAGCAGTTCCGCAAGTCGCTGCGGCGACTCATCGACGAGGAGATCAACCCCCACGTCGACGAGTGGGAGGAGGCCGGGATTTTCCCGGCGCACGAGGTCTTCCCCAAGTTCGCCGAGCTCGGGGCCCTCGGACTTGAGTACGACCCGGAGTACGGCGGTGGCGGTGCAGACCACTCCTTCACCTATGTGCTGGCGCAGGAACTCGGACGGATGGACTGCGCGGGTGTGCCCATGTCGATCGCCGTCGAGACCTCGATGGCCACCCCGGCTCTTGCACGCTACGGCTCGGATGAACTCAAGCGGACCTACCTCGAGCCCACGCTGCGTGGAGAGTTGGTGTGCTCCATCGCCGTGAGCGAGCCCGACGCGGGCTCCGATGTCGCCGGCATCCGCACGCGCGCCGTGCGAGACGGCGACGACTGGGTGATCACCGGGCGAAAGATGTGGATCACCAACGGCACGCAGGCCGATTGGCTCTGCCTGCTCGCACGGACCGACCCGGACTCGCAGCCAGGCGACTACCACGGCATGAGCCTCATCATCGTGCCCACGACCACGCCCGGCTTCAGTGTGGGACGCAAGATCGAGAAGATGGGCAATCGCTGCAGCGACACCGCCGAGATCGTGCTGGATGCCGTACGCGTGCCGGTGAGCAACACCATCGGCGAGCCTGATCGCGGCTTCCAGCAGCAGATGGCCCAGTTCCAGGACGAGCGCCTCGTGGGTGCCTACATCGCCGTTGCAGGTGCGCGCCGCGCACTCGATCGCACCAAGGAGTACCTCCAGCAGCGCATCGCCTTCGGCAAGCCACTGCTTGCCAATCAGCATCTTCAATACCGACTGGCCGAGCTCTATGCCGACGTAGACACACTCGACGGCTTCCTGCAGTACGCCGCGGACAAGTACATGGCGGGCCAGGACGTCACCCGCGAGGCCACGGTCGCCAAGCTCAAGACGGGTCGACTCGTGCGCGAGGTCGCCGACACGTGCGTGCAGTTCCACGGCGGCATGGGCTACGCCGAGGAGATGTGGGCGGCTCGCTACTTCCGTGATGCGCGGCTGGTCTCGATCGGCGGCGGCGCAGACGAGGTCATGCTGCGTGTCATCTCGATGCTCGAGGGCATGGGCAAGAAGTGAGTGCTCCCGTCACGTGCGTCGTCGAAGCAGGAGTAGCGACGATCACCCTGGATCGTCCGGACGCCAAGAACAGGCTCGACGCCGAGTCGATGGCGCTGCTGCTCGAGCATCTGCGCTCGACCGCGGGTGACCCGACTGTGCGTGTCGTCGTGCTCACGGGTACCGGCACGACCTTCTGCTCCGGGGCTGACCTGGCGGGAGCGGTCGCGGCGACCAGCGGCGGCTTCGCATCGGGAGGCACGAGCGGGCTCGTCGATGTGCTCGTGGCGATGCTCGATCACCCCAAGCCGATCATCGGTCGCGTGCAGGGCCACGTCGCAGGCGGCGGCAACGGCCTCGTGGCGGCTTGCGATCTCGCCGTCGCATCGGAGGATGCACGCTTCGCCTTCAGCGAGGTCCGTGTCGGCGTCGCTCCGTCGATCATCTCGGTGGTGTGCCTGCAGGTCATGCATCGCCGCGACGCCCAGGAGCTCCTGCTCACCGGCGAACGTGTCAGTGCGCACCGCGTCCTCTCCGCGGGACTGGTGACGCAGGTCGTCGAGCCGGGGGCACTCGACGCCGCCGTTGCGGCGTACGTCGATCAGCTGGTGCAGGGCGGGCCCGAAGCGATCGCGCGCACCAAGGAACTCTTGCGCCGCGTGCCGGCACTGCCGCGCGATGACGCGCTCGCATGGACTGCGGAAGTCTCGGCGGGGCTCTTCACATCGAGTGAGGCGCGTGAGGGCATGACGGCCTTCCTGGAGAAGCGGAAGCCGGAGTGGGCTCCCTAGCCGCGATCGTCATCGCGGGCGGCGAGGCCCGCCGTTTCGGCGCGGACAAGCTCGCGCTACGCGATGCGCAGGGCCGAAGCCTGCTCGAAGTCACCGTCGCCGGCATCGCGCAGATGGCCGATCCCGTGATCGTCGTGGGCCCCGAGCGCCCCGATTTTCGCCAGTTAGAGGGAGTTTTGACTCCCCCAAAGTCCGCGCAACTGGCGAAAACCGAGGGTGGCGGGCCGGCCACGGTCGTCTGGGCGCGTGAGGACCCGCCAGGGGGTGGTCCCTGTGCGGCGCTGATCGCCGGGGTCGCCCTTCTGCCCGATGGTGCGACGCACGTGGCGGTGCTGGCCGGAGATGCCCCGGCGGGTGGCCTGGCCGTTGAGGCCCTGCGCGGGGTGATCGACGACGCGGCAGCCGCCGTCGTCACGGATCCCGCTGGCCGCGAGCAGCCCATGACCGCGATCTACGCCGTGGAGCCACTGAAGGGTGTCCTCGCGGCGTACGGAACTGGCCGAGACATGCCGATCCGCCAGGTGCTCGACGACCTACGGCCGCAGACGGTCGTATCCATCATCGATCAGTGGTCGGCCTCGGCAGATATTGACCGGCCTGAGGATGCCCGGCGACTCGGATTCTCCTAGGGGATCCGGCAGACTCGCAGGTGCGTCGCAGATCCGGACGCGAGGGAAGGGGCAGCGGTGACGCTCGAGGAGATGGTTGACGCTTACGCCGTGGACGTGCGCCGGTACCTCTACCGGCGCCTCATGGGCAGTGCCGATCCCGCCTCGACCGCCGACGACCTCACGGCCGACGTCCTCGTCGTGGCCTGGCGCCGCCGTGGCGACGTGCCAACCGGGGCCGAACTTCCCTGGCTCTACGCCGTGGCCCGGCGTGTGCTCGCGAACTATCGCCGGCACCCGCAGGACGTGCTCGTCGCGGACCTGGGCGAGCTCGACGCGATCGATGAGGCGGATCCGGCCGAGATCGTGTCGGACAACGCCGTCCTCGCAGAGGCGTGGAGGGCTATCCCTGCGCGCGACCGGGAGGTGCTGCGCCTGGTGGCGTGGGAGGGGCTCAACGGAGCTCAACTTGCCGCGGCCCTGGGCATCAGCGAGGGGGGAGCGGCCGCTGCCCTCTCACGCGCCCGATCGAGATTCGAGGAATCCCTCGCCGGTGTGCAAGGAATGCCCGCCGGCTGACATAGACAGGGTGGAAGGAGGCCACCATGGCTGACGACACTCTCGATCCGATCGCACAACTGCACGATGCTGACCCGGCCCAGGGGGCCCCGGAGCCAGACCTCGATGCCATACGCGCACGCGCTATGCGGCAGTCGACCGTCGTACCGATGCGGCGTCGGCGTACGGCGGTCACGGTCGGGGCGGTGGCGGCAAGTGTGGCGCTCCTCGCGGGCGTCGCGCTCGCTGGGGTCGCGGTCGGTCGTGTGAGCGCGCCCTCCGGTGACATCGTCGCGGCACCGCCCGTCGAGGAGTCGCTCCCTGTCGTGGGCACCGCCTCGCCGCCCATCCCGGTGGTCGCGGGCCAGTCCGCGGCGAATGCGCCGATGGGTTCTCCCGAGGCCATGTCTGCAGATGCAGGCGCTCCCATGGCGGACAAGGCGATGATCTATCCCGGCTACGGCACCTCGATGCTTCCCGGACCTGATCTCACCGATGAGCCCGGCACGGCTCCGGGCTACCGCCTCGATGCCGAGGGCATCGATCTGGAGGCGCTCGCCCGCCAACTCGGCGCGGCGTTCGGCATCCCCGGAGAGCCGACGAAGCAGGATTACGGCTGGGTGGTCGGCAGCGTCGACGGCACCGGTCCTGCGATCTGGATTGGCGAGGATGCGACGGTGTCATGGTCCTTCTCCGATCCCACGATCAATCCGTGGGACTGCGGCGTTGCGGTGGAGCCTCAGCCCGCCCCCGCCGACGGCTCGGCTTCGACGTCGTCCGGCTCCGAGCCCGGCGCCCCGGAAGAGTGCAAGCCCGACGTGGCCCCCATCTCCGAACGCGATGCAGTGCGCCAGGCGCGCAAGATCCTCGCCAGCCTGGGTGTGACCGATGAGGCGGTCGACGGCATCGATGTCGAGTGGGAGTCTGGCTCCGACGATTACACGACCTGGGTGACCGCTTGGCAGCGTATTGACGGCCAGCGCACGCAGTTGTCGTGGAGCTTCACCTTCGCCGGCGAGACGGTGGCATGGGCCAATGGCTTCGCGGCCGGTCTCGAGCAGGTGCCGTCCTACCCCATCGTCGGCGCGCGCACGGCCGTCACCCGCTCCACCGATCCCCGTTTCTCAGCCTTCGGTCCGACACCCCTCGACTACGGCGGCGTCGTGCCCATGGCAGAGGCTCGCGATGACGCAACGGCGTCTCCGGATGAGTCCACCAGCGTGCCTCAGGGGGACCCTAGGCGCGTGCAGGTCTACTGGGACCCGATGCTGGCGACCGGAGCGGATCTGTCCCTCGCCCAGTACTGGCAGCCCGACGGCACGCTGCTCATCCTTCCGGCGTACCGAGTGACGACGGCTGATGATCGCGGCACGTGGGCGATCATCGCCGTAGCGCAGACCGCGGTGGAGTTCGTGACACCGACTCAGTGAATGCCACCCGGTAGGGTGATGCGGTCGGGTGCGTGCATCCGGCAAGGAGGGATGGCCGAGCGGCCGAAGGCGACGGTCTTGAAAACCGTTGAGGCGTAACCCGTCTCCGTGGGTTCAAATCCCACTCCCTCCGCGCTGTGAAGTCGCGGGGCATCGCAGAGCGGTGTCCCGCGACTTCGTGCTCGCGGAACTAGCGGGGATTCACCGAGCGGTAGACGAGCGCCCAGGCGCAGGTGAACCACGCCGAGACCAGCCCGAGGACGATCCAGGCGATGATCGCGCCCGGTGCGCCGGTGACGAAGAACCCGTCGAGTGCCGAGAGGAACCACATGATGAAGCAGATGACCCCCATGATCACCACGGTGATGAGCCAGCGGCCCCATCGAGCCCCGATGGTGCGGAAGTTGACCGCGATCGGGTTGCGCTGACCGTCGATGACGGCGAGAAGCAGGTAGGGGGTGAGGGCGAGCACGATAAAGCCGGGTACGACGTAGAGGGCGAAGCCGGCGATAGCCACGAGCACCAGGCCCAGAGACCAGGCCAGAAGCGGCCACGTGCGATCACGAAGGGTGTGGACTGCTGCACCAACCGATACGGGTCCCTCGACCGCCTGCAACATCGCGGCTGCGATGAGGCCGAAGGACGCGACAAGGATGACGAAGGACAGCAGGGCGGTGAGGACGAAAACGATCGTGAAGTAGGGCAGTACCCCTGACAGCAGCAGGATGCCCTGCACGAGTGCGTTGACGATCACCACCGGGAGGAGCACACGCCAGGCGCGCCACATGCGCGTGAATCCCGTGGCGAGCACGCTCACGCGATAGAGCGAGGCGTACTCCGCCGTGGTGCTCATGAGCCCTCCAGTACGGCCGCGTCGAGGACAGCCTGGGCGTTGCCCTCGAAGATCACTGCGCCCCCGACGGAGATCGACATGTCGTAGGGCGCAGTGCCCGCCGCAGTCACGAGAATCTCGGCACCATCGAGAGTCGAGCCGACGCAGGTGAAGCCGGATTCCACCGCGCTGCACGTGGGTGCTACGAGGATCGGCACGGCCTG
>JBMOIL010000051.1:0-15320 GCA_049317345.1 Candidatus Nanopelagicales bacterium | reverse complement strand
ATGTTGTAGCCGCAGAAGGGCAGCATGGCGAAGGGGTCGCGGCGCAGGGTGCCGACGCTCCCCTCGGCGGCAGCGGTCTGCTCCGAGGACACCGTCGAGCCCATGAAGACGCCGTGCTCCCAATCGAAGGACTCGGTGACGAGCGGCACGTTGGTGGCGCGGCGACCGCCGAAGAGGATCGCGTCGATCGGCACACCCTCCGGGTCCTCCCAGTTGGGGGCGATGGAGGGGCACTGCCCCGCCGGGGCGGTGAAGCGCGCGTTGGGGTGCGAGGAGGGGCGACCGGCCGAAGGGGTCCAGTCCTGGCCCTTCCAGTCGATGAGATGCGCGGGCGGCTCGTCGGTCAGGCCCTCCCACCACACATCACCGTCATCGGTGAGCGCGACGTTGGTGAAGATGCAGTTGGCGTAGAGAGACTTCACAGCGTTGGCATTGGTGTGCATGCCGGTGCCGGGAGCGACGCCAAAGAATCCGGCCTCGGGGTTGATGGCGTAGAGGCGTCCGTCCTTGCCGAAGCGCATCCACGCGATGTCGTCACCGACGGTCTCGACGGTCCAGCCGGGCACCGCCGGCTCCAGCATGGCGAGGTTGGTCTTGCCACATGCCGAGGGGAAGGCAGCGGTGAGGTAGCGGATGTCGCCCGAGGGAGCGGTGAGCTTGAGCACGAGCATGTGCTCGGCCATCCAGCCCTCGTCGCGCGCCATGGCCGAGGCGATGCGCAGGGCGAAGCACTTCTTGCCCAGCAGGGCGTTGCCGCCGTAGCCCGAGCCGAAGGACCAGATCTCTCGGGTCTCGGGGAAGTGGGTGATGTACTTCGTCTCATTGCACGGCCAGGACACATCAGGGCGAGCGTTGCCCTCGGCGTCGATCAGCGGGTAGCCCACCGAATGTACGGCGGGGACGAAGTCGCCGCGCTCGCCGATCTCGTCGAGGGCTGCGGCACCCATGCGGGTCATGATCTTCATGTTGACGACGACGTACGGCGAGTCCGTGAGCTCGACACCGAGCTGCGCGATGTGCGAGCCCAGCGGGCCCATGGAGAAGGGGACGACGTACATCGGGCGGCCGCGCATCGAGCCGGCGAAGAGACCGCCGAGGATGCCCTTCATCTCGGCCGGGTCCATCCAGTTGTTAGTGGGACCGGCATCAGCCTCGTAGTGCGAGCAGATGTAGGTGCGGCTCTCGACGCGCGCGACGTCGCTGGGGTCGGAGCGCGCAAGGAAGGAGTTGGGGCGCAGCTCGGGGTTGAGGCGGATGAAGGTGCCGCCGTCGACCATCTGCTCGGTGAGGCGCTCCCACTCAGCGTCGGAGCCATCGCACCAAATGATCTCGTCGGGCTGCGTGAGCTCCGCGACCTCTTCGACCCACTCGAGCAGCTTCTTGTTGCGGGTGGGCGGATTCTCCAGGCCACGGATCGTCATGGGAGTCCCTTCGGTCAAACGCCATTGTCCGAGAGCCGCCGAAGCGGCATGCCGCCATACTGCCGTTCCTGCAAGGCTCCGAAAACCTTGAAAACCCTTACATGGTCAGCTTTGTGAGCAAGGGCACAGCCGGGCGTCAGACGGTGGGACGGAAGCGACGCAAGAGGAGGCTGTTAGCGACGACGAAGACCGAGGAGAAGGCCATCGCGGCGCCCGCGAAGAGCGGGCTGAGCAGGCCGACGGCCGCCAGCGGGATCATCGCGACGTTGTAGGCAAACGCCCAGAAGAGATTGCCTTTGATCGTGCGCAGGGTGCGACGCGAGAGCCTGATGGCATCGACTGCCGAGAGCAGATCGGAGCGCACGAGCGTGATGTCGCTAGCCTCGATCGCAGCATCGGTCCCCGCTCCCATGGCGATACCGAGATCGGCCTGGGCCAGAGCTGCGGCGTCATTGACTCCGTCACCTGTCATGGCGACCGACGCCCCGGCCGCTTGCAGATCGCGCACGACGGTGACCTTGTCCTCGGGCAGCACCTCCGCAAAGACCTCGTTGATGCCGACCTCACTCGCGACGGCGTGCGCCGCCCGTGAGTTGTCGCCCGTGAGCAGGACAGGTCGCAGGCCCAGCTCGCGCAGGAGCGTGATCGCGCGCGCACTCGACGGGCGGACCGCATCAGCGACCACGAGGGCCCCGCGGACAGCACCCTGCCAGCCGACCGCGACGACAGTGGCGCCCTCTCCTTCCGCCGCATCCATAGCGGCGACCAAGGCATCCGGCACCGACTGGGCTCCCACCATGTCGGCCACCCATGTGGGGCGCCCGACAGCCACGGAGATATCGCCGACACGACCGGTGACGCCGAGCCCGCGGAAGTTGGCGAAATCTCCCGCGGGGGCCACCTCGAGGCCGCCGGCGATGGCTCGGGCGACGGGATGCTCGCTGTTGCGCTCCACCGCCGCAGCGAGACTGCCGACGACCACCGGGTCCTCGCCTGCCGCGACGAGTACGTCGCGCAGCGCCATCCGCCCGGTCGTCACGGTGCCGGTCTTGTCGAGCACGATCACCGATGCGCGGCGCGTGTCTTCCAGCACCTCGGGTCCGCGGATGAGAATGCCTAACTGCGCACCACGTCCCGTGCCGACGAGGATCGCCGTCGGGGTCGCAAGACCCAGCGCGCAGGGGCAGGCGATGATGAGCACTGCCACGGCAGCCGTGAACGCCGCCTCGATGTCTCCCGTGAGGTACCACCAGGCACCGAGCGTGATCAGGGCGATGGCGATGACGACCGGGACGAAGACGGCGGAAATCCGGTCGGCGAGGCGTTGCACCGGAGCCTTGCCTGCCTGGGCTTCGACCACGAGCCGCGAGATACGCGCGAGCTGGGTGTCCGCGCCCACGCGCGTCGCGCGCACGGTGATCACGCCATCGACGTTGATGGTGGAGCCCACGACGGCATCACCCACGCCCACCTCGACCGGCAGGGGCTCCCCCGTGAGCAGCGAGGTGTCGATGGCGCTGGCACCGTCCTCGACGACACCGTCAGTGGCGATGCGCTCGCCCGGGCGCACCACGAAACGATCGCCCATATGCACGTCCGCGACCGGGACCCGTCGTTCGATGCCGTCGACGATGAGGGCGGCGTCGGGGGCGGCCAGCTCCGCGAGTGCCCTCAGTGCGGCCGTCGAGCGTCTCTTGGCGCGGGCCTCGAACCACCTGCCGGCGAGCAGAAAGACCGGCACGGCGGCAGCGACCTCGAGGTAGATGTCCGGCAGCCCCATCTCGGAGTGACCGCCGAATCCGTGCGACATCGTGTAGCCGATCTCGCCCGCTCCACCGAAGACAATTGCCCACAGGCTCCACAGGTACGCCGCGAGCACGCCCATGCTCACGAGCGTGTCCATCGTCGCGGCAGCGTGACGCGCGTTGATTGCGGCCGCGTGATGGAAGGGCCAGGCACCCCATCCGACGATGACGGTCGTCAGGGCAAGAGCAACCCACTGCCAGCCGGGGAACTGCAGTGCCGTGATCATGGAGAGAGCGACGACAGGAAGCGCCAGCACCAGCGAGACGATGAAGCGCGTGCGCAGGGAATCAACGTCGCCGCCGTCGCTCACGCCATCGCTCACAGGGGCCGCTGCGTAGCCCGTTTGCTCCACCACGCGCACGAGGTCGGCCACGGGGATGTCGGAGTCGAGCTCGATGTGGGCGCTCTCGGTCGCGTAGTTGACCGTGGCATGCACTCCAGGCACTCGATTGAGCTTGCGCTCGATGCGTGACGCACAGGTGGAGCACGTCATGCCTGAGATCGCGAGTTCGACGCTGCCAGACACGTGGCCTCCTCCCTCATGCACGCTACCGCCCCGAACGCAGGGCACGGCCGATCCATTCCTGGACCGCCCGGTCAAAGGGGACTACCGTCAGGGCTACGACGCACGCGCGCCCAAGGGAGGCAGCCATGGATCCGCTCTACAAGAACATCAAGGGCCGCTTCAAGGAGGCAGCCGGAGCGCTGACAGGCAACGACGAGCTCCGCGCCGAGGGGGCCGCCGATCAGGCCGAGGCCCAGGTAGAGGACCTCGCCGGTGCGGTGACGGACAAGGCCAGCGAACTCACCGACCAGGCCGCTGACAAGGCGACGGGTTACTGGAACCAGATCAAGGAAGCCTTCGACGAGGGCAAGAAGGGCGAGTAGCAGGACCTCCGACCCGCGCAGCGCGCCTCCCCTAGAGTCGCGTCATGGCCGGTCGACTCGCGCTCGTGGGCAGTGGCGAATACCTCCCCGTCCTCAGCGAGGTCGAGGACTGGCTGTTCGCAGACAACGACCGCGTCTATGTCCAACTCGCCACGGCGTCTGCCCCCGAGGGCGACGCCCGACTCGGCTACTGGCATGACCTCGGCCGCAAGGCCGCATCGAGACTCGGCGCGGAGCAGGTCGTCGTCGACGTACGCACCCGAGATGATGCCTTTGATGAGCGCTGGCTGCCGCTCATTGAGAGTGCCGGGCTGATCTACCTGTCCGGTGGCAACCCGACGTTCCTCACCGAGACTCTCCAGGACACTCCGGTCTGGGACGCGATACGCCGCACCTGGCAGCGTGGTGCCGGCCTCGCAGGGTGCAGCGCCGGCGCGATGGCGATGGGCGGCACGGTCGCGCACTTCCGGCACCCCGGCAGGGAGCCGCTTGCCGGTCTGGGGGTGATCCCCGATGTTCGCGTCTTTCCTCACTTCGATCGCTACACACGATGGATTCCCGATATCGCACTTCGACCCTTTGCCTCCCGCGATGCGACGATGCTGGGGATCGACGAGGACACGGCACTCGTCGCTGAGGATCCTGGCCACGAGGGCCCATGGGATTTCCATGTCGAAGGCAGGCAGAGTGCCTACATCGTTCGACGAGACGACGTGCACAAGATCGATCTGCCGATCGCCCTTGCGGTCGATTCCTGACGTAGCCTGACCGCGTGAAGGCTCTGCTCGCTGCTGCAGGAGCGATCCTCGCCGTGATCGCGGCACCCGCTGCATCCGCGGCGCCGCCACAGAATCCCGATCAGGTCATCACCGTCTCCGTCGCTTCATCGACATCGACGTCAGGCATTCTCGAGGCCTGGGAGCGCCGCGGTGCGGAGTTCGTGCGCGTCCGCGGTCCCGTGACCGTCTCCGTCGGCGAGGACGGCGTGGGCCTCGCATCGGAGAGGCGCTCGCGCACTCCCCGGGGGGTCTTCGCCCTCACCGAGGCCTTCGGCCGGGCAGCGGATCCCGGCACCGCGCTGCCCTACACACGCGTGGGCACCTCGCACTGGTGGGTGAGCGATGTGCAGAGCGCGCACTACAACCAGATGCGGGTGTGTCGACCGGGAGCGTCATGCGGATTCCGACAGTCCCGATCCGAGCAGCTCGGTGCGATCGAGGCCTACAGGTACGCCGTCGTCATCGACTACAACCGCGACCCCGTCGTCCCTGGACGTGGGTCGGCGTTCTTCATCCATGTGAGCGAGGGCAAGCCGACGCAGGGGTGCATCTCCATGCGTCAGTCCGATCTGAAGTCGCTCATGCGCTGGCTCGACCCTGCCGATGAACCGATCATCTCGATCAACATCGGCGACGCCGCCTACGCCGTGCTCGACTGACGCTCCAGCCAGTCGACGGCAAGGTCCGCGATGATGCTCGCGCCCGTGGAGTCCATGTGCACTCCGTCAGGCGAGATCACCCAGCCGCGGGCGAGCGCGATGGCGTCGTAACTGCGACCCAGAGCGAAGTGCTCGACCAGTGAGGCGACGCCTGGCACCCACGACCCGGTCCAGCCGGGACCCGAGGTAGCCCCTTGGCTCGCAAGCAGGTCGGTCAGGCGCTCGTAGACGGGTAGGTACGCCGCACCTGTCTCTGTGCACACGTCGTGGATCGCGTTATTGGCCTCGCGCACGACCGCATTGACCGGGGCGGCGAGGTCCTGGCCGATCGGAGGCAGTGAGCACAGGGCCACGCTCGCCCCCGCCCCCTGCAGTCGGACCACGGTGTCGCGCAGGCAGGCGGCGTACCAGCCCAGTGACGGATCTTCGGGGAGGCGCTTGGACTCTCGCGTGCTGCGCGTGGCATCCGGAGTCAGCGACGCCTGCACATCATTGGTACCGATGAGGATGACGACTTGAGAGGGGCGACAGGCGATGATGCGGTCAGTCCGCTGGAGCAACTCCCACGCGACGTTGCCGTTGACCCCGGCGTTGACACATGTGCGCGAGGGGAAGCGCTCGCGCAGCATCTGCACGAAGTCGACCGAGGCGCGTCCGCGCACGATGCTCGCTCCCGCGACGACGACAGGGCGCTCCTGCGGAGGAGCAGACGCGAGGAAGTCTTCGACATCACCCAGCGCCCGACCCTGCACGCGAGCGACGGTGTAGGCCACCACACCACCGACGCCAGCAGCCGTGGCCGTGGCTGCCCAGGCCAGTCTCCGTGCGCGCATGTCCGCCTCCCCGGGGCATCCTTCCATTTCCATGGGCACCCGGAGGGCCACGTCACCGCTAGGGTGCCCTGATGTCGATCCTGCGTGCGACATCACCTGCCGATAAGCGCGCCCGCTCCGCCGTTGTCTATGGATCAGCGGGCACCGTCGTCGAGTGGTTCGACTACGGGCTGTACCTCTACCTCGTCCCGGTGATGTCACCGCTGTTCTTCCCGTCGGACGACGCCATCGTCTCCGCCATAGCCAGCCTGGGTGTCTTCGCCGCAGGCTCCATCATGCGCATCGCTGGCGGAGCGTTCTTCGGAAGCCTGGGCGATCGCCTAGGTCGCAAACGTGCCCTCGTGCTGTCGATTCTCATGATGACGGCACCGATGGCACTCACGGCATTCCTGCCCGTCTACGCCGTCGTCGGGATCGCCGCGCCGCTGCTCTTCACCGCCATGCGACTACTCCAGGGCTTCTCGGCCGGGGGTGAATACAGCGGCACAATCGTCCAGCTCGTGGAGCAGGCTCCCCCCGGCAAGCGCGGCTTCGTCGCCTCCACGGCCGTCTTCACCTCCGGGCTCGGCGTCATCCTTGCGTCAGCCCTCGTCGCCAGCCTGACGACGTGGACCTCCAGTGAGTTCATGAGCGACTGGGGCTGGCGCATCTGCTATCTCGTCGGCGGCGCGCTCGGACTCTTCGCCCTCGTGATGCGGCGTCGCATGCCCGAGACCGAGGAGTTCTTGGAGGAGGAGCGCGAGGGCGACGTACCCAAGCAGCCCCTGCGCTACGCCCTCACGCACCTGCCTAAGCAGGTCATCATCGCGGCCCTCCTCGCCGGGTATGGAGGGATCCTCTACTACGTCGTCCTCGGATTCGTGCCGACCATCCTCGACTCCTTTAGCGAGATCCAGTCCGACACGGCCCTGTGGGTGACCACGGGCATGACGGTCGTGTACGCCGTAGCAACGCCAGCGTTCGGAGCACTGTCGGATCGCTATGGACGGAAACTCACTCTCACCGCCGCTGCAGTGGGCTTCGCCCTGCTGAGCGTGCCCATGCTGTGGCTCATGACCAACGAGGGGCTGATCGTCGTCATCCTCGGAGGCCTAGTCCTCTTGGTGCTGCTCATGCTTTACACAGGCCCAGTGGTCGCCGCCATCGGCGAGGAATTCCCTTCGAAGGCGCGCTACTCGGCACTGGCGGTGGGCTACAACCTCGGGTCCGCCATCTTCGGCGGCACCGCGCCCCTCATCGCCGCCCTGCTCATCGACTGGTTCGATACGCCGGTCGCCTCCTCCTTCCTTCTCGTCGTCGCCTCTGCCATCGCCATTCCCCTACTCCTCAGGATGCGCGACCGCAGGTCCATGACCATGGATGAGATCAACGCTGAATTCGACGTCCACTAGACATGCCTAGACGTTGACTCCGGCCTGTCGGACGGGCTAGGACCGTCACTTCCGTCACACTCGTGCTACCAAAACAGTCAGCCAAAGGAGGCACGTCACTATGGGTCGTCCGTTCGGAGTCACACTCGTCGGGATCCTCGTCATCATCGCCGGTATCAGCTACGTCGTCACAGGCATCGTCAGCATCTTCAACGCCGATCTTCGCGCGAGCATCGGCCTGTTGAGCATCATCGTCATTCTCGTCCTCGGCCTGATCTACCTCGCCGTGGCGAAGGGACTTTTCGACGGCAACAACTTCTCGCGGTTGCTGGTCGGCATCGTGACGGTCGTGGCCCTGCTCTTCGGCATCTTCCAGCTCATCTTCGTGAGCGGTGCACGGTGGAACGGCCTCTTCAGCGCGATCTTCTCGCTCATCATCCTGGGCCTGCTCTTCTCCCGGAAGGCGACGCTCTTCTTCACAGCGCGCTAGGGATCCCTGAGCGACTACGGAGGGCCTGGAGACGATGGTCTCCAGGCCCTCCGTCATGCCGGGAGCGCGCGGAAGAGGCGGTCGCTAGGGTCCGGTCATGGAACCCCGCCCCTTCAGCCAGGTCGACGTCTTCACAGCTACCCCCCTCTTCGGGAATCCCGTGGCCGTCGTGCACCAAGCCGAAGGAATCACGACGGACCAGATGCATACCTTCACCAGTTGGACGAATCTCTCTGAGGCGACCTTCCTGCTTCCTCCCTCGACTGATGCAGCCGACTACCGCGTCCGGATCTTCTGCCCGGGCCGGGAGCTCCCCTTCGCAGGGCACCCCACCCTTGGCACCTGCCACGCCTGGCTCGAGGCAGGTGGCGAGCCGCGCTCCGACGTCATCGTGCAGGAGTGCGGCGCCGGGCTCGTGCGCATCCGTCGCGCGGGAGATGTGCTCGCGTTCGCCGCTCCCCCACTGCAGCGCAGCGGGCCACTGGATGAAGCAGATGTCGAGCGCATCGCGCGCGGACTGGGACTGACCCGGGCCGACATCGTCGACCACCAGTGGTGCGACAACGGCCCCGGCTGGCAGGCAGTGCTCCTGGAGTCAGCGGATCAGGTCCTCGCCCTCGACCCCGACCCGGCCCTGCTCGCCGGTATCGACGTCGGGGTGGTGGGCCCGCATCTATCGGGCGATGTTGACTACGAGGTGCGCGCATTCTTCCCCGGCAACACGGGCGTCACGGAGGATCCCGTGACGGGCTCGCTCAATGCCGCGCTCGCCCAGTGGCTCATCGGGTCGGGCCGCGCGCCGGAGACCTACATCGCCGCGCAGGGCACTGCACTGGGTCGTGCGGGCCGGGTGCACGTGATGCGGGAGGGTGACGACATCTGGGTGGGCGGTCGCTGCGTCACGGTCATCTCTGGAGAGGTAGAGCTCTAAGCGCGCAGCAGGCGCTGGGAGATGCGGACGTCCGACCCCAGGCCCCGCAGATGCTCGATCAGTTCCGCGGCCGCGACCGATAGTTCGTCGTCGCCCACCGGATCGAGCACGTCGATGATGAAGAGTGCTGACGTGGTGTCATCTCGCAGTTGCGTACGCCGTGCCTGACGCCAGTTCCACCGACGACAGGTCACTCCTGCGTCGTCACACCAGACAACCTCCCCCGGCTCCGGATGCTCAATCACGTCGACTCCCTCTGCGGTGGTGTCGAAGGATTCCGTGCCAGCAGCTCGGATGAGCCGAGGCGGTCCGGCGTACCTGCTCAGGTCTTCCCCGCCCAGTGGCAGTTGGTGCGCGACTGAAACGGCGTTGTAGATGTCTGTGAGCCGGTTTACACGGGGGAGTCCGGACTCGACGCGACGGAGCAGCGCCTCGAGGCCGTTGCGCGTGCGCTGGGGCTTGGCACCGAAGGATCGATAGGCCTCTCGCCATGACGCTACACGCGGCAGTTCGTCCACCGGTGCCGCCTCGAGCGCTGCGCGGGCAGACGCCTCCGCGGCGCGTAGTAGGGCCTCACTTCTCTCGTCGCTCGGACCGGGCTCGAGTCCGTCGACGGCAATGAGGAGTGCCCGGTAGTCAGGCCGGAGCGCAATGACATCAGCGTCGATCGCCGCCTGGGCGAGGTAGGCGTCGAGATCCATTGCACGGGTGTCCACAGCCAATCCTCTTCTCTCGGGCGCCCAGTCTGGCCAAGCCAGGAGGCCGAGCCCTCATGGGGAATCGCCTTCGCGGTTACCGCGGGGAGCCTAAGGGGACGGCACGAAAGGGCAGAAGACGTTGTTCGGCGGCAGCTGCCGGCGGAGGATGTAGCGAGTGACCGGGTCGTTGACGCACGTCGATGGAGCAAACAGATAGGTCACATGCTGGGAACTGTTGTAGTTAATGAGTCGCGACCCGGCGTACTGATTGGCCATGATCTTGCCCCATAGCCACGGCGTGGCCCGGTCACCGAGGGATAGCACCACGACCGGCGGAGTGGGCAGAGTGATCGTGGTCCAGTCGCTCGGCACCGGCGGGGAGTAATCCCCCGGCAGCCCCTGACAGCTCGTGATGTTATTCGTCGCGACCGCGAAAGTCGTCCCGTAGTCGCGCGCGGCGCTTGCGGCGAGCCGGCCGGCCATCTCTGGCGTGGGTCGATCGTGCAGGTCCGCGCAGTTGACGAAGGAGAAGATGTAGCTCTCTGACAGATCGGGCTGCGGATCTTCGAGCGCGTTCACCGCACGCACGGCCGCCTTGCGCGCCGACACAGAGGGCTGGGCGACGAGCGCGTCGTAGACGGCGTTGATCCCCTCCCGGATACCGGAGTAGGCAGCCTGGCTTCCCAGCGCATCGAAGACTCCGCCGGAGAAACTCCAGCGCGTGAGGGGCCCGTCCGGCGTCTCGATGTAGGTGTCGTCGAGCACTTCAAGGATCTGCTCGAACTTGCGCGTCTGCGACCGACCCATGACGGAGGAGTAGACCTGCAGGGCCGTCTGATAGGCCATCGGCTGCTGACTGGACAGGCGATACACCGACTCCTGGGGCCACAGGCTGCCGTCGACGATGACGGTGCGCAGGCTGTCGGGGAAGGTCTTGGCGTAGGTGTAAGCGATGCGGGTGCCGTAGCTCATCCCCCAGAAGTTCCACCTGGGATAGCCGAGCGCGATGCGCATAGCCTCCATGTCGCGCACGACCTGCCACGTGCCCAGATAGGGCGCGGAGCTCGGGTTCTTGGCGAAGCAGTCGGCGAGGGCCTCACCCCTGGCAACGGCCCACTCTGACCACGCCTTCTCCCAATCCACCGGCCCGGTCAGCGGCAGGGTCGGATCGGGCATGGCGCCGCACCCGGTCACCTTCGGCCCGCTCAGCCCAATTCCGCGCGGATCCCACATGACGAAGTCGAAGCGGTCACGCACCTGCCGAGGCAGGGCAGAGTAAACGCCCGCGCCGCCGTCGATGCCGGAGCCGCCCGGGCCACCGGGATTGAAGGTGAATCCCCCACCACTGCGCGCCGACGGGATCACACGCAGCGCGATCGTCGTGGTGCGGCCGTCATCGGGGGTCTGCCAGTCCAGCGGCACCGTCAGCTCCGCGCACTTCGTGCTCGCGGGCTTCACGTCTGCCGGGCAGGCAACGTAGACCAGCGCGGGAGTGAACGCCGCATCGACGGCGGGCGCCAGCGCCGCGGTCGCGCCTGCGGGCATCAGCCCCAGCGCCAAAGCCGCGGCCGAGGCACACACGAGTGAGGGGACTGCGAGCGAACGACGGGAGGTCACATCCGACCCTTTCCTGACATCGATGCAGGAAAGGCATCCCCGCTGGGCTGGACACTAGCGGCGACGAGACGCCGCGTCAGCCCATCGCGGACCTGGTCCAGATCCGGACCATCCTGTCCTGCGCCCGAAATCGACGTGAAGCGGTCCGTTAGCGTCGTTTTCGGGCGCTGTAGACGGCGTGAGCTATTCCGGCGCTACCGGGAGGGGATGATGACCTTGTTGGACTTCGTCTCACCGTGAGCGATGTAGACGGACGCCCTCTTGCTGGTCTTGCGCGACCACGTGAAGGTGCCGTTGGCAGTGGGCGTGATGACTGCCGTGCCCTCCGAATATGCGCTTTGACCGGAGAAGCGGATCCATGGCCGCAGCGTCTTGCCGGTCAAGCCGGTGGCGGTGCCGGTGACCGTGATGCGCTGGCCGTCGCGGGTGCCGGTGATCGTGATCGACGGCTCCGGTGGGCTGTACGTGAAACTGCCGGCCGACGCCTTGAGACCGCCCTTGAAAGTGACCGTCACCGGCACGGTCCCCGTCCCGGCGGGCACCGTGAGGTTCCAGGCGTCACCGACGTCGGCAGCCAGACCGGTGGCGCGCCTGCCGCCAAAGGACACCGACGTAATGGTGGCGTCATCCACGTCGTAGGCCACCTGCGGGACGTCCAGGGCCACCGTCGTCGTGCTTCCAGCCCGCCCAGTGGTCGATCCGAGCGATGGGGTTACGCGCCCGATAACGGACACGGAGTCGGCGCGGCTGTTGGTGACGTAGACCAATCCCGCATGAGTCCCGGAGCCGTCGACCGCGACTCCCCGGAGCCCCGCACCCACGGTGATCGTGTCATCCCACGTGTTGGTGCGTCCGTTGATCACCGACACGGTGCCGGAGTCGTTGGCGACGTAGACGGTGTCGTCCACCTCGTCCACAGCGAGGCCCCGGGGGTCGTACTGCCCCGCCACGGTGATCGTCCCATCCCACGTGTTGGTGCGTCCGTTGATCACCGACACGGTGCCGGAGTCGTTAGCTACGTAGACGGTGTCGTCAGCCTGGTTGACAGCGACATACAAGGGGTCGTACTCCGCCGCCACAGTGATCGATGTCATCTCGTTGATGTCGCGGCCGTTCATCACGCTCATGGCGCCAAGGGCGTTCTCGATCAGGTAGACGGTGTCATCCACCTGGTTGACGGCAACAGCCTGGAAAGCACCACTGAAGGTCGTATCAAAATCCCACGCGTTGGTGCGGCCGTCGATCACCAAACTGGTGTTGGCAAAGAACTCGGTGACGTACACGGTGTCGTCGAGGTCGTTGACGGCAACATCCACGGGTCCGTAGGAGAGACCGTCGGAGATCGTGTCATCTACCGTACCGACGCGGCCGTTGATCACCACCACGGTCTGGGCGAAGCCGAATCCATCATCAGGCCCCTGCGTGGTGACGTAGACGGTGTCGTCGAGGTCATTGACGGTCACGTTGCTGGGTACCCCGTAGTTCACAAGACTGATCGTGTCGGCCACCGCGCCGGTAACGCCGTTGATCACCGACACGTCCTTGCTGTCCGTGTTGGTGACGTAAACGGTGTCGTCGACGTTGTTGATCGCCACACCTACCGGCGCATCCCCCACGGTGACGGTCTTGATGACCGCCAACGCGCTGGTCGCGGCGGCCGACCTCGGCTCCAAGGAAGGCGCTGCTGACCCGGGGGTCGAGGGCACCAGGGCAACCGCGGCGGCTAGGCCGCCGGCAACAATGACAATTCGGATCCGCCCCATGGCCTGTCCTCTGGGTGAGCCAAGCCGCGGACCCCCCGTCGCCTGCTGCGACCCCCACGCTCGGTTGCCCGTCACGCTACATATCCCTGCAGTGCGCTTGCTGGCATTCGGCCCAAAAGATGCGGACGTGGACATGCGGACGTCCTAGAGCAGCCCGGATCTCCAAGGACCGGCACAGATCGAAGCCAGTCAATGCCTAGACGAAACTCACTATGTGATGGTGGAGTAGGAGAGTTTTGCGCTCTCAACACGTGTCAGCATCGACCATCGCACCTCACGTGACAACGAGGTGCCGGGAATCCTGACAAGGGGAAGAGGCACCTGACGACACGCACGCCACTGACGGGCATCCCCCAATCCAGATGATGCCCCGGACGACGCGCAGCCAGCTCCGGCGTCCCGGACAGTGTCGACTGGCTTCGTGGGTGGCTAGGTCGTGCGGAGGATGAGGCGGTTGGACTCCACCGTGCCGTCTTCGCTCCTGATCACGATGTAGATCGTTTTGCCCGTACGACGCAGTAGGCAGCGCGTCGAGACTTCACGCTTCGCGGAGTTGCAGCACCTCTTCGCCGCGACACTTCACAACACGAAGTTTTGGGTCAACCAGGGGCGGACCTGAAAGCACGTGAGCAGAAACACCCGCTCACGCTCGCACCGCCGGATCGCCCCCTTGATCAACGAGATCTTGCAGGACGACGGACATGGTGACCAGACGACCTAGTCAGGCAAAGGGTGCGGGCCGGAGTTGCGCCAGCGGCGAACTCCGACCCGCACTCACTTCCCGCCTGTTCTCGCGCAGTGCGCATGGATTAGGACGCACGCCATCGCGTCGCGCTAGCCTGGCGCTGCATTTCGATTTCGTGAGGAACGACAACCACATGTCAGGGCTGATCAGAGATTCTCACTGCTGAGGGACTGCTATGTGTCATGATGCAAGGCATGTCACCTGTTGCCGCATCACCCAGACCTTCTCGCATCCGATTCGAAGGCCACACTGCTGACGATGGCCTCTTCGGTCCCGGGAGCGTCACGTGGCGAATCGCCTCCCTTCCGCAGTACGGGATCGGCGCATACGCCGCTGCGGTCGTGCAGATGCTCTATCCACCCGTCATGCACATGATCGATCAGGCGTCGAGCATTCGACGCGACCCGGGCAAGCGAGCCGAACTCACTGCTCTCTTCGGTCGCACCCTTACCTATGGCGACACGGCAACGGCCACACATGCGGCTGACGTCCTCCGCAAGATCCACCGTGCGATGAAGGCCACGGACCCAGTCACCGGGGAGACCTACACGGCCGACCAACCCAACCTCACCTTGTGGGTGCACAACACCATTCAATGGTGCACCATCAGAGCCCTCGAGCTCTGGGGTCCGGAGTTGTCACCGGATGACAAGGATCAACTCCTGCGCGAGCAGGTCATCGCGGCCACCCTGGTGAGTTGCGTCGAGGCCGACGTCCCTGTCACCTATGGGGATCTCAATGCCTACATCGAGGGCATGACTCCGCTTCTCGCCTACGGAAGCGACACCATCTGGTTTAAGCAGATGACCCTGCCCACGGCAAAGGCATGGAAACCGAAGTCCTACGTCGCAGGCCTCACCACGATGGCCGTGATGAGCGTCCTCAATCGCGAACAACGGGAGCTCTATGGCTTTTCTCGGCCCGATGCGTATTGGGCCGGCCTAAATCGGCTGGTGGGCGGAGTCCTCCAAGGCGAGGAGCGCAAGATTCCTGTAGTCGAACGGATTCGCCTCGAGCGCGGGCAACTCGACTCGGATGCGTTCGGGTCCCACCGTAGTTCCCACAAGGCCTAGTCGGCATCTTGCACTCTCACGAAACACCCTGATCGCCAGGATCCTGCGCGAGACTGGGTCCCCTGAGGAGGCCTGCGTTGAGCAATGGCTCAGCATCCTCAATGCACCCAACTCCACCTGCGATCAGCAGCGCAGTCCGTGACAACGCACATTGGGCCGGTCCCTGCGGGGAACCGGCCCAATGTGGTGGGTTTTTCTACTCCGAGGCATCCGGAGTATCTACTCAACCCTCTATGTGGAGGTGCCG
>JBMOIL010000050.1:0-15596 GCA_049317345.1 Candidatus Nanopelagicales bacterium | reverse complement strand
CACCCGCAACCGAGTCGACGTCATCGGGCACTCCGAGAGCCAAGCCCCCCGTGCGGGCCCTGGCCCGCGAGCTCGGCGTCGACCTCGCGCGCGTGTCACCGACCGGCCCGCACGGCGACATCACCCGCGACGACGTGCGACGCGCTGTGGGCGGCGGTGGCGACCATGCCGCCACTCGCGTGTCCGTCGTCGAGCGGCCCGTGCGCGGTGAGCGAATCGCGGTGCGCAGCGTGCAGCGTCAGATGGCCCAGGCAATGGTGCGCTCCATGTCGACCGCGCCTCACGTCACCGAATGGGTTGACGTCGATGTGAGCGCGACGATGGCGCTGGTGCACCGACTGCGGCAGAACCCCGAGTTTGCCGAAGCCCGCGTGACACCGCTCACGGTCGCTGCATCGGCGGTGATTCACGCCGCACGCCGCACGCCCATCATCAACTCATCCTGGATCGACCTGCCTGACGGCACTGCGGAGATCGAGATCTATCCCTTCGTCAATCTCGGTCTCGCCGTCGCCAGTCCCCGTGGACTCGTCGTCCCCAACGTGCGCGATGCCGGATCCCTGTCTCTAGCGGGCCTCGCCCGAGCGATCACTGATGTCACCGAGCGTGCGCGGGAGGGTCGCATCACTCCGGCCGACTCCGTGGACGGCACCATCACCATTACCAACATCGGTGTCTTCGGAGTCGATGGAGGAACGCCCATCCTCAATCCGGGGGAGGCGGCGATCCTGGCGACGGGTCGCATCGTTGAGCGTCCGTGGGCTATTGATGGCGCGCTGGCGGTGCGACCGGTGATGCAGTTGTCCCTGGCCTTCGACCACCGCGTCGTGGATGGTGCATCGGGATCAGCGTTCCTGGCTGATGTGGCGGCGTACCTGCACCGACCACCGCTCTGAGGTGCGACTAGCCTCGGCGCATGCGCCTTGCTCCCCGAATCCCTATCTCACGCATCCTCGTCGTCCCGCTCGCAGCCGCGCTGGTCGCTGCTGCCGCTCCCGCTGCGGCACTCTCGCCGGTGCCCGCCCAGGAGCTCGTGGTCAAGGTCGCGATCGATGAGCGTCGCGTTGTGCCGATCGGCATCGACCACGGAGCCGACTGGGGTGACGTCCTGCTCGAGTCAGGCACGGCTACGGCTAAGGGACTGGGCAAGGGCACGTTCCTGCGACGCGGCATCGCTTTCGGCAGTCAGCGTCTGGGCACCCAAGACACCTTCCAGATCTCCTTCCCGCAGGGCAACCTGGTCTTCCAGGCACCGGGCTTTTGGTACGGCCCCAGCGAGGTTGCGCTACTCGGCGGCACGGGTCGCTTCGCCAGCGCGCGCGGCAGCGCGGCAGTGACGGTGGATGGAGGCACGCAGCAGTGGACGATCACGATCCTGCCGAGGCGTGGCGTGGATCCGGCGTCGACGATCGTGCGCGAGTATCCACGCGATTTGATCTCCACGTCACGCATCTCGCTTGCGCCTGATGGGTCCACAGTCGGCAACCTCACGCAGACGTTGGGCACGCTCATCGGGGATGACTCTGCGCCCGCAGCGGACTACTCCGCCATCTCCACGGTCGTGGAGGACCTGCCGGATGACTCAGAGCGACGCGTGGTGCAGGCTATGTTCGAATTCACAGACGGCAGCGTCATGGTCAACGCCATGATCGTTGCGCAGCGCGGTGCGCTCCCCACCACGCCCGTGGCCTACGCCATCTCCGGCGGCACGGGCGCCTACCTCGGGGTCGCAGGAGTCGCGGAGTACGTGCCCGGTAACGGTGTCGGTGTGGACCGCTGGCGCTTCACGTTCTTCGGAGTCACCGATAAGGCGGCACCGGTAGAGATCAAGCCGGCCACCCAGGTTGAGACCCGCTATACACAGCTCATCACCTCCGGCACGGCCAACGGCGGAGTCGGCGACCTCGTGCTCGCGGGCGGCTGGTGGCGCCCGGGCAAGGCAGTACGCGAGTCGTGGGCGGTCTCAGCGCAGGCCGTCGATATCGAAGCCGGCCGCGAGAGCGTGCGGCGCACCCTGCTCGCCACGCTTCAGTACGCCCAGGGGGATGACGCAGTCCTCGTGCTCGGCCTCACTCGCACGGGTAGCTCAGGTGGGCCTGCCGCACCGGTCGAGCGCGCCGTGATCGGTGGCCTCGGTGCCTATGCCGGGGCCTCGGGCACCGTGACGATGACACCGACGAAGCCGCGCCAGTGGCGCACGACCTTCGACGTATCCCGCTAGGGATCTGCGCGCCTGGACTAGCCTCGCGTCATGGTCGCACCCCTGCCTGAGGACGCCGGATTCGACGAGCTCTTTGCCGCGTGGCGATCTGCTTCAGCGGACTTCATCGATCTCGTGACACCGCTGTCGCAGGCGGAGTGGGACGCTCCCACCGCACTTCCTGGCTGGACGGTGGGAGACATCGTCGCCCACGTCGGGTGGATCGAGGGAATGCTCATCGGCGAAATTGATCCACCTCACGAGCCCGACTGGTCGACCCTCCCGCACGCGATCACCGACTTCGGCAAGATCACCGAGGTTCCGGTCGACCTGCGCCGATCATGGGCTCGCGAGGCCGTCGTCATCGAGCTCGCCGACCGCATCGCGCGCCGAACGGCTGAGCTCGAGAGTGGCCCCGGCGATGCGAGCATCGAGGTGATGGGTCCATTGGGTCGCGCACCACTCGGGCGGGTGCTGCGCATGCGGACGCTCGACACCTGGGTGCATGAGCAGGACATCAGAGATGCGCTGGGTCGGCCCGGTCACCTCGACACCGCGGGCGCGCAGGCCACGGCTGCACAGCTGCTACTCGGCCTGGGCAAGGTATGGGCCAAGCTCGCGGGCGCGCAGCCGGGCCAGGTGCTCGACGTACGCGTCACGGGGCCGGGAATCGAGGCGGGCGCGATCGTCGCTGTGGGCGAGGACGGTCGCGCACGCATGGTGGGTGACGACCTCCTGGATCAGGCGGGTGCCGCGACCGTGACGCTCACGATGTCGTGGCCGGCCTACCTCGCGCTGTCGTGCGGTCGAGGAGATGCGCACCCCTGGCGCCAGCAGGTGAGCGTCTCTGGCGATTCGGAGCTGGCGGCACGCGCACTTGATCACTTCCGCGTCATGATCTGAGCGCGTCGCACGTCAGCGGCGGTCGCCAAGCGCCGGAAAGGCCTCGCGCCACTCCTGCGAGCGACCAGGCTCAACGTCGGCGAAGAGGACTTCCTCTGCGTCGCCTGCCTCTGCGATGACATTGCCCTGGGGGTCGACCACGATCGAGTGTCCCCCCAGGGTGATGTCGGCGTGGCTTCCGACCCCGTTGCACGCCACCACCCAGGCCAGGTTCTCGATCGCGCGGGCTCGGGCGAGCACTCTCCAGTGCTCGATACGCGGCACGGGCCACCCCGATGCCAGGAGGAAGGTCGTCGCACCGGTATCGACCAGCGCACGGAACATCTCGGGGAAACGCAGGTCGTAGCAGGTGGCGAGGCCTGTGTGTCCGAGTGGAGTCTCGGCGACGACGAGGGCGTCACCGGCTGACATGAGGGTCCGCTCCCCTGTCTCGAAGCCGAAGAGGTGACGCTTGCGATAGGTGGCAACGATTTCACCGGCCGGTCCGATGAGTGCGGCGGTGTTGAATGTGCGGCCGTCGGGCAGGCGTTCGGCGTACGTCCCTGCATGCACCCATGCGCCGGCGGTGGCCGCCATCGACCGGATGCGTTGCAACACGGATGAGTCCAGGGGCGCGGCGACCTCGCGGGCCAGCGGCAGATCGAAGGCGCCGGGGATCCACAACTCGGGCAGGACGGCGAAATCAGCCTGCGTCAGCGCCTCCCCGAGCATGCCGAGCACACGCTCGATGCGATCGCGCGCGGATTCGCGCACATCGGATGAGACCTGCAAGAGGGCAACCCGGCTCATGGGCTAAGGCTAGGCGGTAGCGATCAGGGAACCTGTCTCGACCGCTCGTCAAGGGAGGCCAGACGTGCGTTGTACTCCGTGAGCTCGGCATCACCGTCGCGGTCGGCCTGGCGGTCCTTGCGCCGAGCCTCGCGCTCATCGGAGCGCATCCACTGCCACGCGACCATGAGGATCATGAAGAGCATGGGGATCTCGCTGATGCCCCACGCGATCTGGCCGCCGAACTTGGTATCGGCAAGTGGATCCGTCACCCAATCCGGTCGGACGATTCCGTACCAGTCCTGAGCGAGAGGCTGGGAGCCCATCATGATGATCACGGCAAAGAATCCGTGCACACCGACCATCATGAGGATCAGGCCGAATCGCGCCCAGTAGGGGAGGGGCTTGGGCACCGGATCGACGCCCATGACGATCCAGGCAAAGAGGTAGCCCGATGCGATGAAGTGCATCTGCATGCTCAGATGCCCGATGTGGCTGCCCATGAGCCAGGCCATGAGCGGCGTGAAATACAGCGCGAACATGCTCAGGCTGAAGACAGTGAAGACGAAGATCGGATTCGTCACGATCTTGGCGGCGGGTGAGTGCAGCCCCCACACGATCCATTCGCGTAGGCCCCATCGACCGGTCGTGGAGGGCTTCAGTGCACGCAAAGCCAGGGTGAGGGGGCCGCCGAGGACTAGGAACATCGGCGCCAGCATGGACATGGTCATGTGCTGCACCATGTGAAGCCCGAGCGACACCTGCGCGTAGAGCGAGATGCCGGCATTGGTCGTCCAGATGACAAGGCAGATGCCGAGCAGCCAGAAGATCGTGCGATTGATCGGCCAGCGGTCCCCGCGGCGGTGCAGGGTGATCACACCGGCGAGGTAAAGCGCGGCTGCTGCGAGGCAGGCCACGAAGAAGAGCGGCTCGAGTTCGAAGCCGAAGATCACCGACGCGGCGGTGGGTGCGTCCGGATAGGGCGAGCCGAGCAGGGACTCGCCGTATGTGGGAAGGAGTGACTCCACCCGCGGGTAGGGGCTCACGGCTAGGGCAACACCGAGCCCGAAGGCGATGACGATGAGTGCGGTCTCGAGTGAGATCACCCTGAGGAAGGTGGCACGCCGCTGCTCGCCGTCAAGACCGGGTAGCAGGCGACGCCGGATCGCCGCCGCGATGAGCACGAGGACGACGAGGATGGTGATCTTGGCAGCAGTGACCCGGCCGTAGTCGGTGGTGACCAGCTGATCCACGGTGTCCAAGCGTGTGTAGGCGTTGGCCGCCCCTGTGGCCGCAAGGATGATCACGCTCACCAGCGCCGCGAGACCGAAGCGCTGCGCAGCCGTGCGCAGGGCTCCGGGTGTCGCGAAGCCCTCGTCACGGCGTAGGCCGTGGAAGACGAGCACGATGAGTCCACCTATCCAGACTGTCGCTGCAGCCGCGTGCGCGATCGCTGAGGTGAAGGCCAGCGCGTGATCGCCGAGTCCCGCACCGTGTCCTGCCAGCGCGGGAAGTGACACGGCCGCGATCGCGAGCACAGTCCACACGGCCGATACCCCGAGGGTCGAGGTGAAAAGAGCGCCGACGGAGATGATCGCGGCAAGCAAGGCCATGACGGCGAGGGCGCGTGTCTGCGGCACCTCCCATGCGTAGGTGGCTGCCACGTCAGGGCTCATCGCGCGATCGAGGCCGACGCCCAGGATCTCGCCGAGCAGGAAGAACATCTGCAGGAGGGCGAGCACGGCCCAGATGCCGGAGGTGATGACCGCACGTGTGAGATCGCGTCTCCCCGTGGGCGAGACGACGCCCCCCTTGCCCTGTGGATCAAGGAAGGCTGCTCCGATGAGCCAGCCCACGGTGAGTGCTCCAGCGAGAAGCGTGAGCATGCGTAGGAGAGGCAGGCCCCAGCCCACGATGGGACCGGCATCTGGCAGTCCGGGGGTTGAGGGCTCGTAGGAGCCACCGGCCATGACGAGGCCCACGGCCATAGCAATGAGGCCGAGCACCGCACCCCCCACTCCAAGGAGGGAGACGCGCGATGAGCGCGGGGTGTCGACGGCGCGCGCCGTGGTGGTCATCGAAGGCACCCCCGCATTAGGTGCGCCGACGTGCGACCAGCGCGAGGACCACGCCGACGATGATGATGGCGCCGACGGCGAGTCCGGCGATGAGCAGGCCCGAAGTGCCACCGGTGGAATCAGCGGCGGGGCTCGCACTTGGCGACGGAGCGGCACTCGTCGGTGCGGGAGATGCGCTCGTCGGGGCAGCTGTCGTGGGAGCGGCAGACGTGGGCGCGGGCGTGGAGGTCGTCGGCGCGGGCGCCTCGTAGGAGAACGTGATGCCCCCCTCGACGGGATGGCCGTCCTGAGAGACGACGCGGTAGCTCACCGTCCACTCACCGCCCTCCGCGTCGGCGGGCCAGTCGGCGGTGGCGGTCGGTCCTTCGATGGAACTCACGGTGAGGTCTGCGGTCACACCGGCGGGATCCGTCGCGATGAGGCGCACGAAGTCGGGCAGGAGGGCCTCGTTAAAGGTGAAGCTCACGCTCGCGGGAGGTGCGTCGAGCGTGGCGCCATCGGCAGGGTCGCTAGAGATCAACTCCGAGTGGGCCTGAGCCACCGGTGCCAACACAGCACCGAGGCCGACCATGGCGAGGGCAAGGATTCCGGAGGTGAGGGTGCGCTTCACGCTTCGAGGATACGCCGCCCCCGGGGCGGACGCTGCTCCCACCACCATCCGATCGGCTCGGCGAAGCGCGCGAGCAGGGGTCCGGCACTTGCGGTGATGAGCACGTACGCGGCGACGAAGGCCTGGAAGGTCGGGGGGAGCACCAGGCTCACCGCGACGATTCCCGCGATCACCACGCTGAATTCCCCGCGGGCGGAGAGCAGCGCCCCCGCTCGCAGGGCACCGATTGTGGTGCGACTCACACTGCGTGCGGCGATCCAGCCGGTGACGAACTTCGTCGCAATGGTGACGATGGCGAGTAGGAGAGCGGGCAGCAGCACCGCCGGGAGTTCGCCGGGGTTGACCACGAGCCCGAAGTAGGCGAAGAAGACGGCGGCGAGTACGTCGCGCAAGGGGTCGAGGCGGCGGCGTGCGACCTCAGCCACCTCGCCGGTGAGCAGGAGACCCACGAGAAAGGCCGCGACCGCAGGGGAGAAGTCGACGAGACCCGCCAGGCCGGCCGCCGCGATGGCCGCTCCGAAGACGATGAGCAGCAGCCCGACGGGATCACGCGGACTCAGGATGCGATGGAAGCGCACCGATCCCTTGAGGGCGATGACGATGACGACGGCGACGACGACGAGTGCTGTGCCCACCGTGATGAGTCCCGACACAAGCCCGGCTCCGGTGAGAACAACCGAAAGGATCGGGAGGTAGGGCGCCATGACGAGGTCCTCGATCACGAGGACGCTCACAACGGGTGCTGTCTCGGGATTGCGCCGCCAGCGCAGGTCGCGCACGACCTGGCTCACGATGCCGGAGGATGAGATGTAGGTGATGCCACCGAGGGCAAGGGCGCCGATCCAACCCCATCCAAGAATGAGTGCGAGCACGACGCCGGGTGTCGCATTGAGCAGGATGTCGGCTACGCCTGCGCGCGACTGCTCGCGGGCCGTGCGCACCAGTTCGGTGGCGGAGTACTCCAGTCCCAGGAGGAGAAGGAGCAGGATTACGCCGAGTTCGGCAATCGTGGAGATGAAGGTGTCGCTGGCCTGGACCCCGACCATTCCACCTTCGCCGAAGAAGAGCCCAGCGATGAGATAGAGCGGCACCGGGGAGATCGACAGGCGATGCGCGATGCGGGCGAGGATGCCGAGCCCGAGCAGCAGCAGGCCGAACTCCAAGAAGAGGTCGGCAAATTCCGGCGCCGCGGCAGCTGTGGGCACACGGTGATCCTGACAGGCGAGTGCCGCACAAGCGAAAGCCCGCGACTCCCCCCGGGTCGCGGGCCTTCGCGTCTGTGGTGCGAAGAGGGCCTAGAAGCCCTCCTCCGCGAGGCTCATGAGCGAGTCGTCCGTCGCCTCGGCGACGGCGCGTTCGGCCGCGAGGAGTGGGAGGCGGTTCTGCGCGAACCATTTCGCGGTCACGATCTTGCCCTCGTAGAAGTCCTTGTCCTTGCCCGTGGCTCCGGCCTCGAGCGCGGCCAATGCGATCTCGGCCTGGCGGAGGAGCAGCCAACCGATGACCAGGTCGCCGGTTGCCATAAGCAGGCGCGTGGTGTTGAGGCCGACCTTGTAGATCTGGTCTGCATCCTCCTGCGACGCCATGGCCCAGCCGCCGAGGGCGGCGATGATGCCCTGGACATCCTCGAGGGCCTTGCCGAGGAGCTCACGCTCCGCAGCGAGTACGCCGTTGCCCGCGTCGCCCTTGACCGTCTCGGTGATCTGCGAGGCCAGGTAGAAGATCGCCTTGAACTGGTCTCGCACCATCTTGCGGAAGAAGAAGTCGAGGCCCTGGATCGCTGTGGTGCCCTCGTAGAGGGTGTCGATCTTGGCATCCCGGACGTACTGCTCGACGGGGTAGTCCTGGAGGTAGCCCGAGCCGCCGAAGGTCTGCAGCGAGGTTGCGAGGAGCTCGTAGGACCGCTCGGAGCCGACGCCCTTGACGATGGGCAGCAGCAGATCGTTGACGCGCTCCGCCATGTCGAGGTCGATTCCCTCGACGCCGTCCTTGGCCATCAAGATCTGGTCCTGCCACATCGCGGCGTAGTGCACGAGCGCACGCATGCCCTCGACGTAGGACTTCTGCAGCATGAGCCCGCGTCGTACGTCGGGATGATTGATGATGGTGACGCGCGGAGCGGTCTTGTCCATCATCTGCGGCAGCGCTGCGCCCTGCACGCGTGTCTTGGCGTAGTCGAGTGCGGCGAGATAGCCGGCCGACAACTGGGCGATGGCCTTCGTGCCCACCATCATGCGGGCGTTCTCGATGACCATGAACATCTGCGCGATGCCCGCGTGCACGTCGCCGACGAGCCAGCCGATGGCCGGCTCCTTCTCGCCGAAGGTGAGCTCACAGGTGGTGGAGACCTTCAGGCCCATCTTCTTCTCGACGTTGGTGGCGTAGACGCCGTTGCGAGCACCGAGCTCGCCGGTCTCGAGGTCGACGTGGTACTTCGGCACGACGAAGAGGGACAGACCCTTGGTGCCGGGGCCACCCGCACCCTCCACGCCCACGGGGCGGGCCAGGACGAGGTGGACGATGTTGTCGGACATGTCGTGCTCGGCCGAAGTGATGAAGCGCTTCACGCCCTCGATCCGCCACGTGCCATCGCCATTGTCGAATGCCTTGGTGCGGCCGGCGCCGACATCAGATCCGGCGTCGGGCTCGGTGAGCACCATGGTGGCGCCCCACTCCTTGTCAACGATGAGCTGGCCCCAGCGCTTCTGGTCGTCATTGCCGATGCGATCGAGGATGTTGGCGAAGCCAGGGCCGGACATGTACATGAACGCGGCAGGGTTCGCCCCGAGGAACATCTCGGCGGCAGCCCAGCGCAGCGACGGGCTCGAACCTGCGCCGCCCATGTGAATGGGCAGGTCGAGCCGCCACCACTCCGAATCCATCAGCGCGCGGTAGGACTTCTTGAAGTCCTCGGGCATCTCGACGGAGCACGTCGCCGGGTCGTACTTCGGCGGGTTGCGATCCGAGGAGAGGTAGGACTCGGCGAGCGGACCGGTCGAGAGGCGCTCGATCTCGCGAAGCGCTTCCTTGGCGGTCTCGGGATCCATCTCGGCGTACGGTCCGGTGCCCAGCCGGTCGGCGGCACCGAAGACCTCGAAGAGGTTGAACTCAATGTCCCGGAGGTTGGCTCGGTAGTGCGACATGGCGACTCCTGTGCGCTCGCAACTGGTTACCGACGAGTGTTACCCGCCAGTAACCCATGATGCTACTGATCGGTAGCCAATGCAAGAGGGCGCCAGGGGAGCCTTCGGGCATACGGTGGCCCCCGTGAGAGCTCCCTGGGCCGACTCGGTCACCCCCGTGCCGCCGCCGGCGAGCGCCGTGCCCCACACGTCCAACCTCGTCTATGCCGGGGTCGTCACCGGAGCGTGGTCGGGCTTGCTCAGCCTGGTGATCTACGCCGTGGGGCGACTCCTCGGGGTGCCCTTCGAGGTGATCCGGCCTGGATCCGACTCACTGCAGGTCGTCCCGTGGTTCCTCATGCTGCTCGCGCCGCTGCTGGCGGCGGTCGTGGGCGCGCTCCTTGCCGCGCTCATGCTCGGCCGCCCTCATGCGCGCCGCATCGTCTTTTGGGCGGGCACGGTGATCGCGCTGCTGTCGTGCGCGAGCCCGCTGATGCAGCCGGATGACGTGATCTGGTCGACGCGAATCTGGCTTCTCATCCCCCACGTGATCACGTGGTTCCTCGTCGTGCCGCAGATCGCACGCATCGTGGGTGACTCCGAGCCGGGGATGTACGCGCCAGCGCAGTAGACCTAGCGGGTCTTCACCTCGTCCGTGAAGAACTCGTTGGACTGATGGTTGAAGAGCAGTAGCAGGACGATGATCGCCAGGCCCATGTCGAGGAAGATGCCGAACATGAAGGCGGCGGTGCCCCAGCTGGTGAGGATGAAGACCAGTCCTCCGATGATGCGGATGATCAGCAGGATCGTCAGCAGGATGCGTGCCACATTGCTGCCGCGACCGATGGCGACGGCGAAGATCGCCTCGATGAGGGCGATGATGAAGAACAGTGCACCCGTGACGATGACGATGGGACCGGCAGTGGTGCTCCACTCCTTGGGCAGGTCGAGGTCCTTGAGGAGCTGCTCCACGGAGGCCTGATCGCTGGCCGCAATCGCCGTGCCAGCGAGGATCGTCGCGATGGCACCGACGACAGTGAGCGCGAAGGCAATCCAGATGAGGATGACGACGATGGTGACTTGGCTGGGGCGGGTGCGGGTCTCAGACATGGAAACGACGGTAGCGACCTGAGGGTCCGATCCCCCGGATTGCGACGTGTCTGGGCGGTGAAATTCGTGGCTAGTCGACCCAGCCGAGGCGCTTGGCGAGGGCTCCGCGCTTGTTCTCGAACCGATCCGCCTGCTCGCGCAGCCCTGCGATGTAGTCGGCGAGTTCCTGGCGGGCGATCTCGCCATCGGGGCCCAGATCGGTGCGCTCGAAGACCTGCCAGTGCCGGAGGACCGGCATGAGGACCTCGTCGATGTGCTGGGTGAGGTCGTAGATCCCCGCGACGGCGATCTCCATCGCCTTGCGGGTGAAGCCGTCAATCCCGTGCCCGGGCATCGAGAAGTCGCGAACGGTCTCGGTCACGGCGCGCATGGCCGCGTCGGGGGAGTGGTCGAAGGCCGCTGCGAAGACGTTGCGGTAGAAGAGCATGTGCAGGTTCTCGTCCAGTGCGATGCGCTGGAAGAGCTGCTCCGCAAGGGGATCACCGGTGGCCGCACCCGTGTTGCGATGGGAGACGCGCGTGGCGAGTTCCTGGAAGGACACGTAGGCGACGCCGTGCAGGAGCCCGGGGTGGATCGCCTCGAAGCCAGCCGTCATGTGCACCATGCGCGCTTCTTCGAGCGCAACCGGATCGACGGCACGTGTGACGACGAGATAATCGCGAATCGCGACCGCGTGCCTGTTTTCCTCTGCCGTCCAGCGGCCGACCCACGTTCCCCATGCACCGTCGCGGCCGAAGATGTTCGCGATCTCGTGGTGGTAGCTCGGCAGGTTGTCCTCGGTGAGGAGGTTGACGATGAGGCTTGACCGCGCGGCATCGCTGTAGCGCTGCTGCTCCGGTGACCAGTCCTCTCCGCCGAGGAAGGCGAAGTTGCGGCCCTCGTCCCACGGCACGTAGTCGTGGGGATTCCACGGCTTGTGCATGGTCAGGTGACGGTTGAGCTCGCCCTCGACGACTGGCTCAAGGTCGATCAGGAGACGGATGTCGCGGGAGTCGTCCACAGCGGTCATGCCCCAAGGGTCCCACGCCGCGGGGTCACCGGGGCGACAAGGGGCAGGCCGACGTACTAGGACGATGCCGGCGCTTCTACGTGGGGAAGTACCAATCGACGGTGCTGTAGGGCACCTGGCCCGTGGGGCTGTCTGTGATGGCGGCGGTGACCTCCGGGGGCAGGGCCGCCCAGTACGCCGGCATGTTGGCCGCGGCCCGAGGGTTGAGCGCATAAATGAGCAGGAAGTTGACGATCCAGATCGACGGCGCCATCGCCATGCCGACGTAGCGCGTCTTCCCCCCGTTGGTATTGGGTACCAACTGGGTGTACTCGGTCTGCCCCTGCGACTTGTTGCCGTAGACGACCTCGCCGGGGTATGCGGATGCGTAAAGGGCCCGGAGTGTGTCGCGAGCGTCGTTGTTGCGGAACCACTTGACCATGTAGCCGCAGGGGATCCCCGCCGGCGGCTTCGTCTCGGGGAACTTGCAGATGGGAGGAGGCGCCAGCACCCAATTGACCTGTCGCACCGGAGATGTGGGGTTGGCTGGACTCTCCAGGAGCCCGTCCTCGTTGACGATGAGGCCATAGCTGCCCAGCAGGATCCGGGTCTTGTTGCCGTCGATCGTGCGGTACATCTTGGTCGCGGTGGTGTTCGTGAGGTAGCGCACGCTAAGTTCCACCAGCTTCGCGGCCTGGCGAGCCTTGTAGGTGCCACCGCCCTTCCCCTTGCCACTGATGAAGGCGGCGTACTGCTTCTTGGACAGGACCTTGCTGGTATCGAAGCCCAGGTTCTCTGCCAGCTGGTCGGCCCGCTCCCGCCCGAGGGGCTTGTTGACCTGCCGCGCACTCGAGGCCTCGACCGGTGCCAGGGGTAGGTACTTCGTGGTGCCCGCGTAGGGCTGAGCGAAGCCGGTGCCATCGATGGGCGCAGCGGTCGCACTCGGCGCTTGCGCCAGCACCACGCCCACAAGGGCAAGCCCGGTCGCGCAGGCGAGCACTCGCTGGGTCCGATGCCCGCGCTCTTTGCTCGCCATTCGGTGTGCTCGTCGCATCAAGGCACGTCCCTTCGTTGGGGAGATCACTCCGCCCGAAAGGTATCCCGCGGACGGTCGGTGCGTGGGCTTATGACGGGATCCGCTCTCTACGAGAGCGGGTGACGGGAATCGAACCCGCGCTGTCAGCTTGGGAAGCCCGATGGCATGCGCCAGAATCCCTCTAAAAAGCGGGTTAATTCTTGTTGTGCGAGTTGCTCGTGCCACTCTGCGTGATGTGAGCGGTTGTGTGTCATCCAGATGAAGTCAATACACCGATCTCGCTCATGCGCTCAACAAACGGTGTGACATCCGCCCGGCAGGTGTCTGGATCAATGGAATAACTCGCTATCAACTCGGTAATGAGGTCACCGAATGTGAGTGGCGTTTCAAGGAGGGACCAAATGCGAGCACCGACTGGGTCAAGTGCATGGTAGGAGAAGTCTAATGGTGAGAGCAGCACGACTTGATCGTCGACTTTTGCTTCAACAGCACCCGAAGCGCGTTGGATTACCACCTGATCTTGCATGACTTATCTCCTTAACTAGACCGATGCCTATTGAACGAGCTCGATCAGGGTGTGGTCTGCCACCAGTTGCTGCAGGCTATCTAGCACTTCATCAAGGCTCCAGCCATCTTCGGGCCGGGTCAATTGATAAATCGGGACCGCTTGGGACAGTGTGGTGACCCATTCGAAAAATGCTTTACCTCGGCCGTCAACTCCGGCGATCCCGGTTGAGTTTGTATTGCGCATGCAGGCTCGTAGGGATTGGACCCCGCTGAGACGGGTGACTGTGATGGAATCAACCAGTGGATCTGGTTGCAATTCAACGAGGAAACGCAGTGGCAGACTATGAGGGTGCGAGGGCAGATTCAACTGAACCTTTGTCTCAGTGGGTGTCACCAGTGTGTGCTCGCGGCTCACCTGGAAAAAGTCA
Source organism: Candidatus Nanopelagicales bacterium (assembly GCA_049317345.1). Classification (GTDB taxonomy): domain Bacteria; phylum Actinomycetota; class Actinomycetes; order S36-B12; family S36-B12; genus Mxb001. The sequence continues at coordinate 1,846 of JBMOIL010000050.1, read as the reverse complement.
GCAGCGGAATCACGCAGATGTAAGGGACGCGCCCAACCGTGGACAACGGCGCCTTCGTCTGTGAAATCAACCGGGAGTATATCGTCAATAATGAGCGGAAGCCCTCGTCGAACCAGTCCCAGAGTTGTTGTGGACTTACCCGCCCCCTTAGCGCCCATGACAGCGATTGACCCACCGGGAATCATGACAGCAGATGCGTGCACGCTGAACTTCCTGCGCAGAACCCGAATAAAGACGGGAGCCCACCCGTAAATCAAATAATCCATTGCTTCAACATTGGAATCCGAAGATGGTGTCAAAACGACTTCATCATGTGTTACCAGCATGTCCCCAACGCCGTCGGTTTTCACCAAGAAAGCTGTCGCAGACATTTGTAGGAATCCCTCATCACGTGTGATGTTTTCCAAGTTCGCAGGGACCTCGCCCACACGCACCGTGACACCCCACTGCTCAGCGGGAAACCCTCTTCCTGGATCGATGAGCATCGGTTGACATTAGGCGGCCGGCATCGATCCAGTCAATGGCGCTACTGTCACACGGTGTCCTCGACCACGGCCAACGGCTCGAATTCGCTGAGCGTGGTTTTATCTCGTGCCCTCATGCATGAATCAGGACTTACCATCACGGACTGGCCACACGTTCCCATTGACGCCCAAACGGACTTCATTACTGCCGTAACTCGACACAGGGTAAGCAGCACAATTGCTCCCGTTGGGAAGCTCATTGGTTTAACTCCTGGGAGTCAGGACCAGCTTGATTCAATGCTGTCCCACGACATTTTGGGGTCCATGCGACTTCAATCAGTTGCCGCTGCAATTACCGATGTTCTGACACGAGCCGGGGTCCGTTCTCTCGCGTATAAGGGGGTTGCTCTCGCAGCGCAGACAACAGGTGATCCCGCATCACGCGGATTCGGTGATGTTGACATTCTTGTTTCACCCAGCGACTTCATTGCTGCTCACAATGCCCTGATAGGTGCCGGTGCCAGACTCATGCCTGGATACGTGCCTGACCCGCACTCTCACCTTTGGCCCACCGCGCAGCGGATCGGGAATGAAGCTCCGTATCGGTGGCGTGGTGTCGACCTTGACATGCATTGGCGTTTTGATCGGCTCCCGCAAATTGCGAACATTGAATTTGACGCCTTGTGGGGTCGGCGGGCCTACGTCACACTAGCGGGCCAACAGGTGGCGACTTTGGGCGAATTAGATGCACTCATGGTCACGTGCGTGCACGGGACCAAGGAACAGTGGCGCCAATGGCGCTGGGTCGTTGATGCTGTTCGACAGATGCGTGTTGTTCCCGAAGAAGACTGGAATGCCGTGCGGGAATACTCGAGAGCAACAGGGTGCGAGGAAGGCTTAGCGGTTGCCGTGGCGCTGGCGAACAAGATGGTTCCTGGTTCTTCACCATTTGCGGCCGGGACTCGCGCGAATCGGCTTGCAGATCACGCATGGAATCAGGCAGTCAACGACAATTCTCCGTTTGGCGACATTTCTCGAGAGAAGCAAACGGAACGATTGCAGTGGATGCTTCAGACGTTGCCCAGTGTGAGCAGTGCAGGTTCAGTTGCCGTGCGTTTGGGGTGGGCCAACCTTGACCTCGCTGAAGTGCCACTGCCTCGCTACCTCATGTGGGCTTACCCACTGATGAGGCCGTATCTATGGAACCGGCGGTTGCGCAGCGGGTCCTATGGGGGACATGCCACGACCAAGTGACTAGGTCACGGAGCCTGACCCGCTAGTGGGGCAGGCTCCGTCCGGGAAACCGGGTCAGACTGGAGGGGAGTATGAAACTCCTGGTGAGATACCATTTCGGAATCCCACCCTTGAGGCCTCATCGATTC
>JBMOIL010000049.1:0-15673 GCA_049317345.1 Candidatus Nanopelagicales bacterium | reverse complement strand
CGATCATGATGGTGGAGGCCGAGGCCACCACCGGCACGATCGACATGATCGCCGGGGGAGCGAAGGCTCCGACGGAGACGGTCGTGGCCGAGGGCCTCGAGGCATCGAAGGTCTTCATCCGGGCTCTGTGCGAGGCGCAGCAGTCGTTGGCCGATGCGGCCGCCAAGCCGGTCGGGGACTTCCCCGTCTTCCTCGAATATGGCGACGATGTCTACGCCGCCGTCTCCGACTTCGCGTCAGCCAAGGTGGCTAAGGCGCTCACGATCGTGGGCAAGGCTGAGCGCGAGGACGCCCTCGATGCCATCAAGGCTGAGGTCGTGGCTGGCTTGTCCGGCAAGTTCGAGGGTCGTGACAAGGAGATCAGCGCGGCGCTGCGTAGCGTGACGAAGAACAGCGTGCGTGAGCGCGTCCTGCGCGACAAGGTCCGCATCGACGGCCGTGGCCCTCGCGATATCCGCGTGCTCGCGGCAGAGGTTGACGTGCTGCCGCGCGTGCATGGCTCGGCGCTCTTCGAGCGGGGCGAGACGCAGATCCTGGGTGTGACCACGCTCAACATGCTCAAGATGGAGCAGTGGCTCGACACCCTTTCGCCCGACAACCGCAAGCGCTACATGCACAACTACAACTTCCCGCCCTACTCCACCGGCGAGACCGGTCGTGTGGGTTCACCGAAGCGTCGCGAGATCGGCCACGGTGCGCTCGCTGAGCGCGCCCTGCTGCCTGTGCTGCCGTCGCGCGAGGAGTTCCCCTACGCCATCCGCCAGGTGTCCGAGGCGCTCGGCTCCAACGGCTCGACCTCCATGGGCTCGGTGTGCGCGAGCACGATGTCTCTCATGGCAGCGGGCGTGCCGCTGAAGGCGCCGGTCGCGGGCATCGCGATGGGCCTCATCAGTGGCGAGGTCGACGGCAAGACTGAGTACGTCGCGATCACCGACATCCTCGGTGCCGAGGATGCCTTTGGCGACATGGACTTCAAGGTCGCGGGCACCAAGGACTTCGTCACAGCGCTCCAGCTGGATACGAAGCTCGATGGCATCCCCGCCTCCGTGCTGGCCGGTGCCCTTGATCAGGCGCGCGAGGCACGTCTGACGATCCTTGACGTCATGTCCGAGGCCATTGATGCTCCCGGCGACATGTCTCTCTACGCGCCACGGATCATCACCGTCAACATCCCAGTGGACAAGATCGGCGAGGTGATCGGGCCCAAGGGCAAGATCATCAACCAGATCCAGGAAGACACGGGCGCCGACATCACGATCGAGGACGACGGCACGATCTTCATCGGCGCCTCGGATGGGGCTGCCGCAGAGGCTGCACGCGCCAAGATCAATGCCATCGCCAACCCGACGATGCCGGAGGTTGGCGAGCGCTACCTCGGCACGGTCGTGAAGACGACCAACTTCGGCGCGTTCGTGTCGCTCATGCCCGGTCGCGACGGCCTCCTGCACATCTCGGAGGTCAAGAAGCTCGCTCCCGGCAAGAAGCGCCTCGAGAACGTCGAAGAGGTCCTCAAGGTGGGTGACAAGGTGCAGGTCGAGATCAAGGAGGTCGACCCGCGCGGCAAGCTGTCGCTCATCCCCGTCGTCGAGGGTGGCGACGCCGAAGCGTCCGACGCCGAAGCGTCCGAGGGCGAGTAGTCCTCGGATGACGGCGCGCAGGGCCCTCACGCGCACCCTCCTCGAGGGTGCCGATGGCGCGGTCGTGCGACGCACGACTCTGCCGAATGGCCTGCGTGTCGTCACGGAGTCCGTGCCCGGAGTGCGCTCGGTCTCCTTTGGAGCCTGGATCGGCGTGGGGTCTCGCGATGAGACCCCACGCCAGACCGGCGCGGCGCACTTCCTCGAGCATCTGCTCTTCAAGGGGACGCAGACGCGCAGCGCTTGGGAGATCACGGCGCCGATCGAGGCTGTCGGCGGCGAGATGAACGCCTTCACCGCCAAGGAGTACACCTGCTTTTACGCGCGCGTCCTCGACGATGACACCGAGCTGGCCATCGACACCGTGTGCGATGTCGTGCTCAACGGCAGGCTTGACGCGGGTGACATCGAGGGTGAGCGAGAGGTCATCCTCGAAGAGATCGCCATGAACGACGACGATCCCGGCGACACCGTTCACGACCTCTACATGCGCACCCACTACGGCGACGGCCCACTCGGCCGGCCGATTCTCGGCACCCAGGATTCACTGGAAGCGCTCACGCCACAGGGCATCAGAAGCTTCTACCGCCGGCACTACGTCGCCCCACGCATGGTCGTGGCTGCTGCTGGCGCGGTGGACCACGACGAGGTGGTCGAGCGTGTGCGGACCGCATTCCGCGGCGCCGACGTCCCGGGAGAGCCGGTGACTCGCCCTGCCACGCGCCGTGCCCCCGCGGCGCCGGGGCGAGGCACCCGCGCCGTCATGCATCGCCCGTCCGAGCAGGCGCACCTGGTGCTCGGACTCGGAGGCGTCCGCCGCACGGACGAACGCCGATATGCCCTCGGCGTACTCAACGCCGCACTCGGCGGTGGCATGTCCAGCAGGCTCTTCCAAAGCGTGCGCGAGGAACGGGGCCTTGCCTACTCCGTCTACTCCTTCGTGTCGAGCTTCGCCGACACGGGCTACACCGGCGTCTACGTCGGCTGCCTACCGGACAAGTTGCGCGACGTACTCGAGGTGACCCACGAAGTCATCGCCGATGTCGCCCAGAGCGGACTCGGCGACGAGGAGTTGCGTCGCGGGCGCGGGCAACTGCGCGGAAGCGTCGTGCTGGGCCAGGAGGACGCCGGATCGCGCATGAGCCGCATCGCCAAGGGCGAGCTGCTCTACGGAGAGATTCCCTCCATCGACGACATCGTCGCGCGCATCGACGCGGTGACGTCGGACGACATCAGTGCTCTGGCCGGCGAACTGCTCTCCGAGTCCCCGACGTACGCCGCCATCGGGCCCTTCGATGAACTGCCCGACTAGTACTTCTTGATCGTCCTGCCCTCAGCCGCGGGCCCGCGCGCGGCCAGCTTCACGAGCGTTGCGGCATCGTCGGCCAGGAGAATTCTCGCGTCGACATCCGCCTGAGCCGCCGTGCGCACCTCGCCCACGTAGTCGGCTGTCGTCGGATACATGCGCTGAATCGCTGCACGGCTGAAGGGCTTCTGCCAACCGGTGAGGTTGCAGAAGAGCCCGCCGGTGCTGAAGGGTCCATACGTGGCGACAGGCACATCTATGCGTGACAGGCGCAGCCCGCCGCGAGCATTGCCGCGACTGTCACGGGCGACGTCGCCGTCCACACGGGCGATGCGCTTGACGCTCGCCGGCGCCGTGCCCATTTCATGCCATGCGGCGAGCCCCTCGAGCGCGCTGTGCCAGGCGAACCGCATGGTGAAGTCATTGACCCCCATGGCGCCCTGCCAGTCGCACGCCGGGGCGAAGCTCAGCCCGTAGTCGCGGGTGAGCACGCCGAGTGCCTGCTCGGCACCGTGCCTGTCGTTGTGCGAGGAGCCCGCGACCTCCCAGAGGCGGAAGCGATCGGTGGGCTCGTCAGCGTCTGCTCGCCAGACGGCCACGTCGTCACCCGAGGGAAATCCCGGGGGATCGGTCTCCGTCTGGAGGTTGATCGCGGGTGCTCCGCCGGCCGAGATGCGACGCTGCGCGACCGACCCGCTCGTGCTGGGGACGGCGCCATCCACGGGAGCGGCGTACTGGAGATTCGTCGCCCGGGTGCCCCGGTAGGCCACGAGGAAGCCATCGAAAACCTGGTGGCGCGGGTGAATGGCATTGACGTATGTGACCGCGTAGCCGGCCATCTGGGACTGACCGGTGAGGAAGACCGACTCCACGTCGTATCCCGCGAGCGGACTGGTGGTGCCCTCGCGGGCGATGAGCGCTCCCACCTGGGACGTGAGATCCCAGGCGACCGACGGATCGCGCAGGCCATTGGATGGGTCGCTGGCGGCCGCGGGTGTCATGAGGTTGAGGCTGAGGCCCTTGTAGCGGTCTGGCTGGCGCTTGAATCCGGAGAGCGCGCGGAGGCCTGTCTGCTGCACCGTGATGCCGACGTAGGCCCAGCCATCTCGCATGAGGTAGTCGTGCGCCTGCTGCCATGCGATGTCAAGGTCGACAGAGGCCGTCGTGTTCATCATCTCGACCAGGACGCGGCCATTGAACTTCGCGGGGTCCGAGGGCATGCGCACGATGAAGCGGCTGCGGTAGTTGCCCTCCGCCGCCGGGGTCACCGTGGTTTGCGTCGTATCGCCGACATAGGTGTAGACCTGCGGATTAGCCACGGTGACGGCGTATTCGCGTTCGAGGTAGCCGCGAGGCGCGAGCTTCTGCAATGCACCGGTGAAGATCGTGCTCCCGGGGATGGCTTCGACCGTCGGGAGTGGCACGGTCACCCGCGACTCGGCGACAGCGGGAGGTGCCGCCGCGACGAGCAGGCCGGCCACGAGGGCACCGGAGGAGACGAGGGCGAGGGTGGGCAGGCTCATGCGCATGCCGTCATCATGGAGGGCCGCGGCTCGTGTTGCACCCCCGGAGCCGCCCTGGGCCCCCACTAGGCTGGCTACGTGATCGAGGTGGGAGTTGTCGGCGCCGCCGGGCGCATGGGCTCCGAGGTCGTCCGAGCCGTTGATGCGGCGGACGGCCTTCACGTGGCCGCCGTGATCGATATCGGCGATCCCCTCATGCGTCTTGAGGGCTCAGGAGTCCAGGTCGCCGTGGACTTCACGACCCCGGATGCCGTCATGGCGACGCTGCGGCACTGCATCTCGCAGGGCATCCATGTCGTCGTCGGCACCACGGGTTTCGGTGAGATCCACCTCGAGGAGGTACGAAGCCTGCTTGCTGCGCACCCCGGCGTAGGCGTCGTCATCGCTCCCAACTTCGCCCTGGGCGCTGTGCTGCTCATGCGCTTCGCGCGCGAGGCGGCCCCCTACTTCGAGTCCGTCGAAGTCATCGAGATGCACCACCCCGACAAGCTGGATGCGCCGTCGGGTACGGCGACCCACACGGCTGAGGCGATCGCCGAAGCGCGACGCCACGCGGGAGTGGCACCTTCCCCCGATGCCACCGACCGTGCCCTCGAGGGTGCGCGTGGTGCAGATGTCTCCGGGGTGCGCGTGCACGCCGTGCGTGTCCGCGGCCACGTCGCACACGAAGAAGTGCTCCTCGGCAATCCCGGAGAAGTGCTCACCCTGCGTCACGACTCCCTCGACCGAGCATCCTTCATGCCCGGTGTCCTGCTGGCCGTGCGCTCGGTGGCTGATCGTCCCGGGCTCACGGTGGGCCTCGAAGCCCTCCTCGATCGATGACCTCTCTCGATCGATGACTCCGCGTCGCTGGGCATGGCTGCTCGCCGCTGCCGTGGCGGCGTATCTCGTCCTCGCCGGTGTCCGTGGCTGGGCTCTCGTGACCTCGGGCGAGGTGACCGGGGTGCTCCTCGGCGTGGCCGTCTTCGCGCTCCCCATCGTGGGTGCCTGGGTGGTGTGGCGCGAGATCGCCTTCGGCTACGCCATGCAGGCAATGGGCGCGCAACTCGCCGCCCAGGGCGACCTTCCCGTCGACGACTTCGCACGGATGCCGTCGGGACGCATCGTGACCGAGGACGCTCAGCGCTTCCTGGCGGCAGAGCGTGAGCGCGTCGACGAGCGACCGGAGGACTGGGCATCGTGGTACCGCTTCGGCCTCGCTCAGGATGCTGCGCGCGACCGTCGGCGCGCGCGTGCCGCGATGCGTGAGGCCCAGCGCCTCTGGCAGGTGACGAGCGGCTGACGCCTAGCGCGTCTCGCGGAGCCAGGTGCGGAGGCGATCACGTGCAGCATCGAAGGCCTGGGGTCGCAGCCAGAGGTCAGGTGAGGCTGTCTCGATGTGAGTGTCCCTCTCCTGGCCGGTGGCATCGCTGATCGTCACGGTGGTGCCGGGGATGGGCAGGGGAGTGCCGAGCCAGCGGCTGCGCTGCATCGATCCGACCGCAACGACCGTCGCCCACGGGATTGCCTCCGTGGAGAGGATCCGCGACACCTTGATGCCGTGATCGCTCACGTAGGTGCCCGCGACCCACGCCCGGGCGAGGAGCGCGATAAGCGGGATGACGACGACCACGGTGAGGACCAGGGCGAGCCAGCCGGGCTGAGCCACGACTACGGCGAGGGCCGCGGAAGACAGCGTCACCACCGCCACGGTGCACACGATAAGGAAGCCCCAGCGCCACGGCCCTCTCCCGCACACCCTCGCCCACTTCGTCTGCGCGGCAGCCTCATCGAGCGGGCCCGGAGTGGCCGCCGGCCACAGGAACCAGAAGACCGGCCGCCTCACGGGAGCCAGCCCAGGGCCCGCACGATTGCCGTCACCGCCGCTGCGGTCACGATCACGACCAGGAACGGTGCGCGCAGCAGCAGCGCCACCAATGCGGCAAGGACTCCGGGCACCCGGGCGTCGATGGTGATGGTGGAGCCATCGACCAGGGTCCAGATACCGATGAGTGCAGACAGCAGCGCCACCGGGATGAGTGCGGTGACGCGGCGTGACGTCGGTGTATCGAGCCACCGCTGCGGGACGACGTAGCCGATGAGCTTGAGTGCGTACGCCGCGCCGGAGGCGATGAGGATCGTCGGCCACATCATGACTCCCGAGCTCGCGCGCCGAGAGCGAGGCCGACGACGATGCCGCCCGCACCCGCGACAAGGACGGGGAGGCCCGCGCCAAGGAAGGGAGAGAGCGCCACCGCCAGGACGAGCGAGACGATCGCGACCGCGCGCATCGGCCACGACGTGAGTCTCGGCCACACGAGAGCGAGGAAGGCGGCGGGTGCGGCTGCATCAAGGCCGAAGGTGTTGGGATCCTCGAGGAGTCCCGCGCCGAGTGCGCCGATCAGCGTGCCGAGGTTCCACAGCACGTAGATGGCACCGGCGGTGGCCCAGAACGCGAGCCGCGCGGAACTGCGATCGCCCTCGTAGCGCGCCGCCATGCCGGTCGACTCGTCGATCGTCGCCTGAGCGGCGAGGAGACGACGCGGTCCGCGCGCATCGAGGACCGGCGCCATGGCCACGGCGTAGAACGCATTGCGCGTGCCGACCAGGGTGGAGGTGGCGATAGCGACCGCGGCACTGCCGCCCGAGGCGACCACGGCGATCAGGGCGAACTGCGATGCCCCCGTGAACATAAGCAACGACAGGGCCTGGGCCTGCAAGGCGCTGAGTCCGGCAGCCACGGCGAGGGCGCCGAAGGAAATGGCGTAGACGCCCGTGCCCACTCCAAGGGCGAGGGCATCGCCCAGGATCGCGCGGCGGTGCTCGGTCGTCATCGCGCACCGTCGAAGATCTGCGTGACGCGTTCGCGCGCGCGCTCAGCCGCTGAGGGAAGCGTGCCGATGCGCGTGCGCCGCTCGAGCACGTCATCGACGTCGAGTGCTCCTTCATTGCGCACGGCGTGCACGACCTCGACCCCGAGCGCCGGCACCCCCTCGGCGACGGGATCCAGGAGACGCGGATCGTCGTCGGCGTACGCGGCTATGCGCCCAGCCTCCGACCCGAATCGCTCGACGAGTCGTCTGGGCAGACCAGCGTTTTTGGTCGGAGACGGCCGAGCACCGATGAGCGGTAGCGATGCCGTCACGCAGGGTGCAGGCACACCCAGCGCATCGACAGCGTCCTGGGCCATGCGCCGATAGGTCGTGAGTTTGCCCCCGGTGACGACGACATGGCCCTCGGGTCGACGCTCGACCAGGTGTCGTCGCGAGATGTCGGCGGTGTCTTGACCGCCCGGCTCGCCCACCAGGGGGCGAAGGCCCGCGTAGGTGCCGATCACGTCATCAGCGGTCAGCGGTCGCTGAAGCGCGGTGGAGAGGTGCTCGAGGATCCAGGCGATGTCGGACTCGGGGGCGGCCGGGACGTCGGCGATCGGCCCCGAGACGGGTTCGTCGGTGATCCCGGCGATGACAGGGCCGTCGAGAGTGGGGAGGGCGAAGACGAAGCGTCCGCGCTCGCCGCGCACCGGGACGGTCAGTGCCGCCCGCGGGTGACCGAGGGCTTCGGGGTGCAGGAGTGCATGGGATCCGCGCGAGGTCGTGAGCGGTGTGTGCGGATCCAGATCCTGCGTCCACACTCCCGCCGCCACAATGACGTGGCGCGCGCGCAGATCCCATTCGGCGCCATCCTCGGTCCGCACGTGAGCCCCGGAGCCGGTGACCTGCGAGGCCGAGGCTCTCGTGATGATGCGCGCGCCGTAGGCCGCGGCTGTGCGTGCTACCGCGACTGTGAGGCGAGCATCGTCGACGAGCTGACCGTCCCAGTGGACGGTGGCCCCGGTGAGGGCGCGGCTGTCCAACGCCGGCACCAGATGCTGGGCCTGCGAGGCCGAGATCGATCGCGGACGCGGGAGCACCCGGCGCGGCGTACCCGCTGCTGCGCGCAGTGCGTCGGCAGCCCGCAGGCCGGCCCGCACGAGGGTGCGCTGCTTCGGATCCGGATCGAGTGGCATGACGTGGGGGAGCGGACGGATGAGATGCGGGGCAATCGCCGTCATGAGACGCGAACGCTCGACGGCGCTCTCCCATGCGACCGCGACATCGCCGTGTGCGAGGTAGCGCAGGCCGCCGTGGACGAGCTTGCTCGACCACCTCGATGTGCCGAAAGCGAGGTCATGGGACTCGACGAGAGCGACGTCGAGCCCCCGGCTCGCCGCGTCGAGGGCCACTCCGCATCCCGTGATGCCGCCTCCGATGACCAGCAGGTCGGGGACGTGACCCGAAGCCAGGAGGTCCAGGTCTCGGGCCCGCCGTCCGGCGTCGAGATCGGGTGTGGGGACGGGCACGGGGCCAGTCTGCCGGGTCGTCGGTGCCACACTGTGGCGGTGTCCGCCGCAGAGGAGTCCCTGGCCCGATGGGGCGTCGCGTCCGACGCTCCGGAGTTGCCGCCCCGCGTGCGCGATTACCTCGCCCAGCATGTCGGTGTCGCGGCTGCGTGGCCGGCAGCGGAGCCGGCCACGTGGCAGGTCCCCCCGTCGAGGATCGCTGCCTCCACTACCTCCGCTCTGCGCGCCGCCGTCGGCGACGAATTCGTCAGTGACGCGCGGTCCGAGCGACTCGCGGCCACGGGCGGGGCCGCCTTCATCGACTACGCGCGTCGCCGTGCGGGCACGATCGACGATGTGCCCGACCTCGTCGTGCGCCCGGGCAGCCACGACGATGTGATGAGAGTCCTCGCGGTCTGTCGGGAGCATCATGTGCCCGTGGTGCCGGTCGGCGGAGGTACCTCCGTTGTGGGCGGCCTGCGCACGGATGAGCCACGTATTGCCCTTGCGCTCGATCGACTAGGTCGCCTCCTGCACCTCGACGAGGTCTCCGGCATCGCCACGGTCGGTCCCGCCGTCACCGGACCGGTTCTCGAAGCGCTTCTGCAGGCACGTGGTTTCACCCTCGGTCACCTGCCGCAGTCGTGGGAGCGCGCCACGATCGGTGGGTACGCCGCGACCCGATCGGCCGGACAGTCGTCGACCGGCTACGGCCGCAGCGACGACATGGTGGAGTCGCTCGTTGCCGCGACGCCCGAGGGCACGCTCGAGCTGGGTCGCGGTCCCTCGACCGCTGCAGGCCCTGATCTGCTCGGGCTCCTGCTCGGCAGCGAAGGGGCGTTCGGCGTCATCACCCGTGTGGGCCTGCGCGTGCGGCGCCTGCCCGAGCACCGGATCTACGACGCCCTCGTCCTTCCCGGCTTTGCCGCAGGGGTCGAGGCCTTCCGCGATGCGACGCAGTCGCGCGCCACCGCCGACGTCATGCGCCTGTCGGACGAGGCGGAGACAGCCACAACCCTGCTCATGTCGGGGCCGACGGGGCTCGCCGGTGCCGCGCTCGAGCGCTACCTGCGCGCCCGCGGGGTCGACATCTCCACGGCGTCGCTGGCCATCCTCGGCTGGGAGGGCACCGATCGCGACCTCGTGCGCGCCCGGCGCGCGGCGACCTGGCGGGCGATGCGCCGCCACGGTGCGGTCTCGCTCGGCCATGGACCAGGTGAGTCGTGGCGGCGCCACCGATTCGACGGGCCGCACCTGCGCGATGCGCTCATGGATGCTGGCTATCTCGTCGAGACGCTCGAGACCGCCACCCATTGGTCCGGCTATCTCGCGCTCCACGCCGATGTCACCACCGCACTGCGCTCCTCCCTGGGTCCCACTCCCGGGCCCTACGTCATGTCGCACCTCTCGCACGCGTACGAGACGGGCGCATCGCTCTACACGACCGTCATCGCCGTGGCTGACCGTGAGGATCCCGTGGCTCAGTGGATGCGTGCCAAGTCGGCGACGTCCGACGCACTCATGTCGGCCGGAGCCACCATCACGCATCACCACGCCGTGGGTCGTGATCACGCAGCGTGGCTCCCCCAGGAGATCGGTCCGCTCGGAGTGTCGATCCTGCGCGCGACGAAGGGCGCGGTCGATCCGGATGGGCTGATGAATCCAGGGGTGCTCCTCGGAGGTGCCCCCTGAGCGGGTGGGAGCCTGCGGTGACGCGGGGGAGTGCCTCGGCCTACGTCGAACGAGGCCTGGCGATCTTCGCCATTCTGTGGCAGTTCGCCTGGGCCGTCACGGATATCGGGCCAGGCGTGGCCGGCACCGGGAATCCCCTGCTCCTCGGCATCCTCTTCCTCACCATTGGAGGCTGGCTGGGGCTCGCGGCGACCATCTGGGGACCGGCGTCCTGGCGTCGACTGCGACCGGTCGCCGTCATCGCCGACGTCACGCTGCTCGGGGTGGCGGCAGCTGTCTATGCGTTCGTGGTGCCGGCACCCGACACCTGGCCGCTCGGCACGATCGCCGCCGTCCGTGCCTGTGTGGTAGCCGCGCTTCTGCTGAGGCCGGTACCCGGGGGTGTCGTCGCCACCGTGATCGCCGCCAGCACGGGTGTGATCCTGGTGGTGGGTCCGGCGAACATCGGTCCGGTCGATGCACTGCTGGAGACGCTCTACCCGGTTGCTCTCGCCGTAGGTGCCAGCGTGCTCGGCAACGGGATGCGCCGCAGTGGGCGGCGCCTGGATCGGGCCCATCGCGCCCTTGCCGCGGAGGAAGAGGACCGCCTTGCGCGAGCCGAGGTGGCGCGGGCCACGGCCGATCACGAGCGACGTATCCACGACCAGGTGCTCAACACCCTTGCAGCGATCAGCAGGGGAGGCCTTGCCGACTCCGCGGTGACACGTCGACGCTGCGGAGAGGCCGCGCGCTCCCTGAAGGAACTGGTGAGTGCCTCCGGCCAGCTGCAGGCCGATCCCCGAGGGGATCCATGGGCCGAGCTGCGGGCTGAGGTGCAGGCTCTTCCCGCTCACTGGAGCGTCGACGTCGCGGACCTCGCCAAGGTCCTGGATGGCTGCCCCTCTGATGTGGCGGAAGCTGTCGGGATCGCCACGGCAGAGGCCGTGCGCAACGCCTCCAGACATGCCGGGGGAGCGCGGCTGCGCATCGCGGCGTTCCGCGAGGGCCGCGTGTGGCGAGTAGTCGTAGACGACGACGGCGACGGAATAGCCGTGGACATGCGTCCTCGTCTGGGCATGGCGCGCTCGATGCAGGATCCCATCGCCGCTCTCGGCGGCACGGTGGTGTGGACGCGCTCGCCGTGGGGAGGGGTGCGGGTTGAGATCCAGTGGCAGGCCCCGCGCTCGGGCGAGACTCCCGTGGCTGTGCGATCAGTCGAAGTCGACACGATGCAGGTACTTCCCCAGGTCGGCCCGCCCTTCCTCATGACCTTCCTGGGTTATGGCCTCCTGGTGGTGCTGGCGGGCTGGTCGACCTATGAGGATCCGCTGTGGGCACTCGGGTGGCTGTGCCTGGCTCTGGCCATCGCGCCATTCGTAGGAGGGGTGCCCGCGTGGGCCAGCCGCCTCGGCCTTACCGGCGGCCCGACGTGGAGCGCGCGTGTCTTCCTGGGCATCGGGCTGGCCATGCTCAGCACCCCGTTCATCCTCCGGATGGAGATCCTGGCCGTCGGGGCTGCGAATCCGCCCATCTGGGTGACCTGGTCCAGTGAAGTGGCGATCTCCCTGCTCTTCGTGGCCATCCTTCTCGGCCCGTGGTGGACCGTCATCCCCGTCCTGGCGATGTGGGTCTATGCCCAGGGTGGCGGGCTCATCGAGCTGATCCAGCCGGGCACCTTCATGCTGCTCATTGCCGCACTCTTTGCCGCGAGCATGCGCCGCAGGGCTCGTGACTATGCCGTCGCACGTCAGGCGGTCATCGCCGAGCGGGCTCTCGCGGAGGCCGACGAGATCGACCGTGTCCGACGCGAGCAGAGGTTCGCCCCGCTCGTACAGTCCGCCGGCACCTTGCTCACCGCATTGAGCACGGAGGTCATCGACCTCGAGGCTCCCGAAACACGCGCGGCCTGCCTGCGCGAAGAGCGCGTGGCGCGTTCCATCGTGCGCATTGATCGCGAGGCGGGTGACGTCGAAGCGCTCGTGAACGACGTCGTCGTGTGGGCACGTGCGCGCGGGCGATTCATTGACGCCGAGATCGTCGGCGACCTGACGGCTCTGCATGCGGCAGCGCTCAGGCCGGGCGATCTGGGGAGAGTTCGCGGCCAACTGGAGAAGGTGCTCATGGAGGACGTCCCCGCGGATGGGGCCCTGCGGCTCACCTGCGGATGGGAGGACGAGGATGTGGTCGTGCGTCTCCTCGCGTCAGAGGGCGACGGGGAGTCGCTGTGGGAGTGGGTGATCGGGGGTGAGTGAGGCTTCCTCGGGGGGACGCAGCGACATCCGGATCGCCATCCTCGACGACCATCCGCTTGTGCGCGAAGGGCTCGCAGCGCTGCTACGCGACGCGCAGCCGGGGCGGCTTGTCGTCACCTACGTCGGTGACGATTTGTCCGCGGCGCTGGCCTGCCACCCCAACGTCGTACTCCTCGACATCGTGATGGATGACGGCGCGCCGTTGGCGGACAAGGTCGCGACCTGCTGTGCCGGGGGAGCCCAGGTGCTGTTGCTCAGCGCGACGGCGGTGTCGTCGGTTGTCCTCTCGGGATTGCGCGCGGGTGCTCTCGGCTTCCTGCCCAAGACCGCTTCGGTCGAGGAGATTCGCGAGGCCGTTGCGGACGTTGCCGAGGGGTCGGTGCACCTGAGTGCGGATCTCGCCGCTGTCCTGACGGCGGATCCGCAGCGTCCCGCTCTCAGCCCGCAGGAGCTCAAGGCCCTGCGGCTCTACGCCGCGGGAAGCAAGATCTCGACGATCGCGCGCCGGATGGACGTGTCGCCGCACACGGTCAAGGAATACCTCAACCGCGTGCGGATGAAGTACGCCGCGATCGGCCAGCAGGCCCGCACGCGCACCGAGTTGTACGCCGCCGCCGATCGCGATGGCTTCCTGGACGGTCCCGCACCGGCCTAGGCGGGGCGTCCCCCAGCGGGGGGACACCGTGGTCGTTGCCCCTGAAGTGCGCGCTCCGGTCCAATGGGGGTGCTTGGCAGCCTCGGGGGGGCTGCCAATTTTCACGAGGGGGTGCTCGGCGCCTCGGGTGCGGCCTCGTCAGCGATGATCGTGACGAGCCGCACCTCGCGCAGCAGGTCGTCACCGATCTCGCGGTCGCGGTACGCCGTATCAGGCCCCCAACCGGCCGACTGCAAGAACGCGCGACGCGCCTCGTCGGCAAGGGGCACCCATGTGACGGCCTCGCGATGTCCACCGGCAATGAGGTGGTCGACACTCGCCTGGAGAAGTCGCGACCCGTGTCCCTGTCGCCAGCACTCGGGGTCGACGACGAGAAGGCTGATCTCTCCGGCCCCGCCGGCGTCGGGATCCGCCGCCGGGCCGACGGCCGCGGCACCCGCGACTGCGCCTCCGGCATCGAGGGCGACGAGGAGTCGATGCTGGCCTGGCTGCAGAAGGGCTCGACCCCACTCCCACGCGATCTCATCCGCACTGAGCGCATCGAGCACCTGCTCGGGGAGGATGCCGGCGTAGGCGGCGCGCCAAGCAGCCACCTGCACGCGCGCGACATCGTCGACATCGGACGTCCGGGCGAGGCGCACGGAATCGGGGGCTGACTGCGACATGCCTCCTGCCTACCATCGGGGGCACCGCCTGGAATGGGTAGGGTCCGCTGCAGGAGGTTACGTGTCTGAGTCAGAGGCCATTGAGTTCCGTAGCGACGTCACCGTGGAACTCGTCAAGGCGTCGGCGCGCGACTCTGACGTCATCTGGGCGGCCCGAGTCTCCACGAGGGGTGAGCAGTCGCTCGACGATGTCGACGGAGACGCCGCAGCAGCCCGCGGGCTCATCAACTACCTCATGCGCGACCGTCACGGAACGCCGTTCGAGCACACGTCGCTGACCTACTTCGTGTCCGCGCCGATCTTCGTCTTCCGCGAGTTCATGCGCCACCGCATCGCCTCCTACAACGAGGAGAGCGGTCGCTATCGCGAGTTGCGACCCGTCTTCTATGTGCCCGGGCCCGACCGCCGCCTCGTGCAGCAGGGCAAGCCCGGCGCCTACGAGTTCGTCGAGGGCACGCCCGAGCAGCACGCCGTAGCCGTCGAGCAGACGCAAGCCGCCTGTCGGGCCGCCTACGCCGCCTATCAGGAGATGCTTGCGGCTGGAGTCGCTCGGGAGGTCGCCCGCATCGTGCTGCCCGTGGGCACATACTCCTCCATGTACGTCACGATGAACGCGCGGGCGCTGATGAACTTCCTGTCGCTGCGCACCAAGCACCCGGAGAGCCACTTCCCGTCCTTTCCCCAGCGTGAGATCGAGATGGTCGCGGACCTCATGGAGGCGGAGTGGGCGGCGCTCATGCCCCTCACGCACGAGGCGTTCGTCGCCAACGGCCGCGTGACGCCGTAGCGGTAACCTGTCGCCATGCCTGTGCCCGCCACCGGACCCATCGGGGTCATGCTCACGGCGATGGCCACACCCTTCTGCGCTGACGGATCCCTGGATGTCCCCGGTGTGCAGCGCCTCGCTGCGCATCTGGTCGACACACTCGGCAACGACGGCCTCGTGGTCAACGGCACCACCGGCGAGTCACCGACCACGACCGACGAGGAGAAGGCGACCATCGTCCGCGCGGTCAAGGAGGCGGTGGGTGACCGGGCGCGGGTGATCGCGGGAGTGGGCACCTACGACACCGCCCACTCCGTGCACCTGGCCCGCGAAGCAGCGGCCGCCGGCGCGGACGGATTGCTGGTCGTGTCGCCTTACTACAGCCGTCCGCCGCAGGAGGGCTTGATCCATCACTTTCGCACCGTGGCCGACGCCACCGAGCTGCCCGTGATCACCTACGACATCCCGAAGCGCACCGGGGTAGCGATCGAGGTCGAGACGCTCGTGCGCCTGGCAGAGCATCCCCGCATCGTGGCCAACAAGGACGCCAAGGGTGATCTCGAGGCTGCCCAGTGGGCCATGGCCCGCTGCGACCTCGCGTGGTACTCCGGCGATGACATCCTCAACCTCCCGCTGCTCGCGGTGGGTGCCAACGGCTTCATCTCCGTGGTCGGCCACGTCGTGGCGGATCGCATCCGCTCGATGGCCGAGGCTTTCCACTCCGGAGATGTGTGCGGAGCAATCGCCATCAATCGCGGCCTGCTCCCCGTCTACACCGGCATGTTCCGCACCCAGGGCGTGATCCTCACCAAGGCCGCGCTGGGCCTGCAGGGTCTGCCGGCTGGACCCGTGCGCTCGCCGCTCGTGGATGCGACCGCCGACCAGGTGGGGCAGTTGG
>JBMOIL010000048.1:0-16009 GCA_049317345.1 Candidatus Nanopelagicales bacterium | reverse complement strand
CTCATCCAGGCTGCCGACTACGACGTGAAGCGCGCCGAGACCGGCATCATCTACATCGACGAGATCGACAAGGTGGCTCGCAAGAGCGAGAATCCGTCGATCACCCGCGATGTCTCCGGCGAAGGCGTGCAGCAGGCACTGCTCAAGATCCTGGAGGGCACGACCGCATCAGTGCCCCCTCAGGGTGGTCGCAAGCACCCGCACCAGGAGTTCATTCAGATCGACACCACCAACGTCCTCTTCATCGTCGGCGGCGCATTCTCGGGTCTCGACCAGATCATCGAGCAGCGCATCGGCAAGAAGCGCGTGGGCTTCACGTTCGACATCGTCCCTGAGGACGGCGAGACGATCAGCGAGACCAATCCCGATGACATCTTCGGCTACGTCATGCCGGAGGACATGCTCAAGTTCGGCATGATCCCCGAGTTCATCGGACGGCTGCCCGTCTTCACGTCGGTGGCCAAGCTCGACCGCGACGCCCTGATGAAGGTTCTCACCGAGCCGCGCAATGCGCTGGTGAAGCAGTACCAGAAGCTCTTCGATCTGGACAACGTCGAGTTGGAGTTCACTGACGAGGCGCTCGGAGAGATTGCGGATCAGGCGCTGAAGCGCGGCACCGGTGCCCGCGGCCTGCGCGCGATCCTCGAGGAAGTCCTCCTCAATGTCATGTACGACGTACCGAGCCGCTCCGACGTGGCCCGTGTGGTCGTCACCGAGGAGACGGTCCGTGACAACGTCCTGCCGACGCTCGTCCCGCGCGAGGTCGAGACGCCCAAGCGTCGCGTCCGCAAGGAATCCGCCTAGTCCACCTCGCACCGAGTGCGCAGTAGCGGACGGAGATTCACTCCACAACGGGTGCGCACGTGCGCACTCGCGGGCGTGCGACCCGATGCCCTAGGCCAGCGTCACGTCGACGCTGATCGCATCTCCACTGGGCGTGAAGGTCAACTCCGCGATAGCGCCGGTCGCTTTGAGGTCACCCGCGATCGCCTCAAGTCGCGCCATCGACGCCTCAGGGCCGCTCACGACGGCGCGCGACACCTCAGCCTTCATCGATGCCTTCGCCTCGCTCTTGGCCTTGCGCACGAGCGACAGGGCAATCGCGGTGTCGGCGACGACGGCACGATCACCGTCGCCGGCCATTGCCAGGACCTCGTCGGCACTCGGCCACGTAGCGCGATGCACCGAGCCCTCCTGCCACCACGACCACACTTCCTCGGTGACGAAGGGCAGGAACGGCGCGAAGAGACGCAGTTGTACGTCGAGGGCGATGGCGAGGGCGGCCTTGGCGGACGCGGCGCCCTCGGGGCCCTGGCCGCCGTACGCACGATCCTTGACGAGCTCGACGTAGTCATCGGTGAACGACCAGAAGAACGTCTCCGCGAGCTCGAGAGCCCGGGTGTAGTTGTAGTCCTCGAAGGCCGCCGTCGCCTGGCGCACGGTCTCGGCGAGGTCCGCGAGCATCGCGCGATCCAGTGGAGCGGTGACAGCGGATGCGTCCAGGACCGGCGGGCCGGCCAAGCCGGCCCTGTCGGTCTCGGTGGGCTCGAACGCCAGCACGAACTTCGACGCGTTGAGGATCTTGATCGCCAGGCGCCGGCCGATCTTCATCTGGCCGACATCGAAGGCGGTGTCGGTGCCGGGGCGACCCGATGCGGCCCAGTACCGGACGGCATCGGATCCGTGCTCATCGAGCAGGCCCATCGGCGTGACGACGTTGCCCTTGGACTTGCTCATCTTCTTGCGATCGGGATCGAGGATCCACCCGCTGATCGCCGCGTCGCTCCAGGGCAGGCGATCGAACTCGAGGTGGCTGCGCACGACGGTCGAGAAAAGCCAGGTGCGGATGATCTCGTGGGCCTGCGGGCGCAGATCCATGGGGAAGACGCGCGACCACAGATCCTCATCGCGGCTCCAGCCACCGGCGATCTGCGGGCTCAGCGACGACGTCGCCCAGGTATCCATGACATCCGGGTCGCCGATGAAGCCGCCTGGCTTGCCGCGCTGATCCTCTGAGTAGCCCGCCGGTGCATCACTGGACGGGTCGATGGGCAGGTCGGCATCGTCCGGCACGAGCGGGGTGTCGTAGATCGGGTTGCCCTCGTCATCGAGTGAGTACCACAGCGGCAGGGGTACGCCGAAGAATCGCTGCCGTGAGATCAGCCAGTCGCCGTTGAGGCCCTCGACCCAGTTCTCGTAGCGCACCTGCATGTGCGAGGGGTGCCAGCGCAGTTCCCGTCCGCGCTCGAGCAGTTGCTCGCGGAGCTCGGGTCCGCGGCCGCCATTGGTCAGGTACCACTGGCGGGTGGTGACGATCTCAAGCGGGCGCTCGCCCTTCTCGAAGAACTTCACGGCGTGGGTGATCTCGCGCGGATCTCCGACCATGTCACCGGACTCGCGGAGCAACTCGACGATGCGCTCCTTGGCGGAGTGGGCGGTCTTGCCGGCGAGTTCGGCGTACGCCGCCTGCGCCTGAGCGGTCTCGATCCAGGCGGGAGCCTCCGGGAGGATGCGGCCGTCCCAGCCAATGATGGGACGCGTCGGCAGCTGCAACTCGCGCCACCAGGTGACGTCGGTGAGGTCACCGAAGGTGCAGATCATTGCGATGCCGGAGCCCTTTTCGGGGTCCGCCAGTGCGTGAGCGACGACGGGCACCTCGACGCCGAAGAGTGGTGTGGAAACGGTCGACCCGAAGAGTGGCTGGTAGCGCTCGTCATCGGGGTGGGCGACCAGTGCGACACATGCGGGGATCAACTCGGGGCGGGTTGTCTCGATGTAGACGGGTTCGCCGCCATCGACGCGCGCGAAGCCGATGCGGTGGTAGGCACCGGGGCGCTCGCGATCCTCGAGTTCGGCCTGTGCCACGGCAGTGCGGAAGGTGACGTCCCACAGCGTGGGCGCCTCGGACTGGTAGGCCTCGCCGCGAGCGAGATTGCGCAGGAACGCGCGCTGCGACACGGCGCGGGCGTTGTCATCAATGGTCTGGTAGGTCTGCGTCCAGTCGATTGAGAGCCCGAGGCGTCGCCAGAGCTCCTCGAAGACGACCTCGTCCTCGACGGTGAGGCGCTCGCAGAGTTCGACGAAGTTGCGGCGGGAGATGGGGATCTGCTGCTTGGGGTCGGGCTCCGCGGGCGGCTCGAAGGCGGGGTCGTAGGGGAGCGAGGGGTCGCAGCGGACTCCGAAGTAGTTCTGCACGCGACGCTCGGTGGGCAGGCCGTTGTCGTCCCAGCCCATGGGATAGAAGACGGAGTAGCCGCGCATGCGCTTGTAGCGGGCGATGCAGTCGGTGTGGGTGTACGAGAAGACGTGGCCCACGTGGAGGGATCCGCTCACCGTGGGCGGGGGAGTGTCGATCGAGTAGACCTCGGCCCGGGGCCGGGTGCGATCGAAGAGATAGGTGCCGTCGGCATCCCATGCCTCCACCCAGCGCTGCTCGATGCCGTCGATGCTGGGCTTGTCGGGGAGGCGGGAGCTCATGGGCGCTCATCCTAGGAGGCTCCTACTAGGGTGGAAGACGTGACCGAGTCGCCTGAGGATCTTCCCGCTGCCCCCGTCACTGTCCCCCCCGGCTACGCCGAGCTCCAGGCCGAGCTCCTCGGCCGCTGGCCGGAGAACGCCATCGACCCTTCACTGTCGAGGATCAGCGCGATCATGGACCTGCTGGGGCAGCCTCAACTCGCCTATCCGGTCATTCAGGTGACGGGGACGAACGGCAAGTCCTCGACGGCGCGCATGATCGCCTCGCTCCTGCGTGCCCTAGGGCTGCGTACAGGTCTCTACACCAGCCCGCACCTCACCGATATGCGCGAGCGCATCGAGATCGACGGTGAGCCCATCTCCGCGCACTACTTCATGGAGGTGGCAGGCGACGTGGCTCCCTTCATCGCCACAGTCGATGCTCGCGTCGAGGAGGAGGGTGGCACTCCGGTCACCTACTTCGAGACGCTCACCGCGATCGGGTACGCCGCCTTCGCCGATGCTCCGGTGGACGTCGCCGTCGTAGAGGTGGGGGTGGGCGGCACGTGGGACGCCACGTCGGTGTGCCAGCCGCAGGTTTCGGTCGTCACCCGGGTCGCGATGGACCACGCTGACATCCTCGGCGACCGCATCGACCTCATCGCCAACGAGAAGGCCGGCATCATCAAGCCGGGCTGCTTCGCCGTCATCGCCGAGCAAGAGCCGGATGCCGCCGATGTGCTGCAGGCCCGCGTCGACGAGCTCGGCGTACCCGCGGCCTGGGAGGGCCAGGCCTTCGCCGTGCTGGATCGCACGGTAGCCGTGGGTGGTCAGGTCCTCACCCTGCAGGGACTGACGGGGACCTACGACGATGTCTTCGTTCCGCTCTTCGGCGCGCACCAGTCGCTCAACGCCGCGGTTGCCCTTGCGGCCACCGAAGCCTTCATCGGCGGGGGTGCTCTCGCACTCGATCCCGACAGTGTGCGCGAGGGATTCGCTGCGGTGACATCGCCGGGGCGCCTCGAGGTCGTACGTCGCGGACCCACGGTCATCATCGATGCCGCGCACAACCCTGCCGGCGCGACTGCTCTGGCCGATGCCCTCTCCGAGTCCTTCGCCTTCACCCATCTCGTGGGGGTCGTCGCGGTCCTCGGCGACAAGGATGTCCTCGGCATCCTCCGAGCGCTCGAGCCGGTCATCGACGAGATCGTGGTGACCGAGAACGACTCTCCCCGCCGCCTCCCGGTCGATGCACTGGCTGCACTCGCGGTCGAGGTCTTCGGCGAGGACCGAGTGACGTCGTGTCGCTCACTTGCTGACGGTCTCGATGCGGGAGTCCGGCTTGCCGAGGAGGCCGACACCTACGCCGCCTCAGGGGTCATCGTCACGGGCTCCGTCGTGACAGCAGGGCAGGCGCGCACCATGCTCACGCGCGGGAACCGATGAGGGTGCAGGGATGAGGGTCTTGGGCGCCTCGGTCCTCGCACTCGAGGCCATCGTCGTGATCCTGGCGATTCCTGTAGTGATCGTCACCGGCACGGTCGCGGTCCCCGCATGGCTCGGCATCACAGCCGGGGTGATCCTCGCCCTGGCGCTCGTCGTACTCGCGCGCTACGTCACGCGCCCCTGGGCGATTCCTGTGGGCTGGGTGCTGCAGGTCGTTGTCGTCCTCACCGGAGTGCTTGCACCGCCCATGTTCATCGTCGGGGGCATCTTCGCGCTTCTGTGGGGACTGGCCATCCGCCTCGGCCGTCAGGCGGACGCTGCTGCCGGATAGGCTCGCTCTGCATCCACGCAGTCGAAGGAGTCTCCCTTGTCACAGCGCACCCTTGTCCTCGTCAAGCCTGACGGCGTCGCCCGCGGCCTCGTGGGGGAGGTGCTGTCGCGCATTGAGCGCAAGGGCTTCCGGATCGTCGCCATGGATCTCCGCACGGTCCCGGCGCAGGTGGCTCAGTCCCACTACGCCGAGCACACGGACAAGCCCTTCTTCGGGGACCTCGTCGACTTCATCACGTCCGGGCCGCTCCTCGCCGCCGTGATCGAGGGCCCCGAGGTCATCGCCTCGTGGCGCACGATGATGGGCGCCACCAACCCGGTCAATGCCGCCCCCGGCACGATTCGCGGCGACCTGGCTACGGAGACCCAGTTCAATGTCACGCACGGCTCCGATTCACCGGAATCCGCCGCGCGCGAGATCGCGCTCTTCTTCCCCGCTCTGGGCTGATCCGGGTGCATCCGCGTACGCGCGTACGTCTCGGCTTATCCGCGGTCCTCGCGGCCGCGGGTGGCTACGCCGCGTCGCGGCCCACGCTGATGTCCTGGCCTTCGCGTGTGCGCCCGGGCTTCGTCGCAGCGTTCACGATCGCGAGCGGGGTGACCGCGTACGCCGCTGCGGGGAGTGTCGGCCTGCGTCCTGCCGGGATGCCCGGCGCCGAGGACCGCATGCGCCGACTGCTGTCGCTGGGCGTAGCTAGCGCGTCTGCGGTGGGTGTGTTCCACGCGGCGAAGGCAGAGGCAACCAGTCGACTTGAGGGAGGGGGCCGGGCGATCGAGCCCGGCTTCGCGGCACCCCCGGAGCTCGAGACGGTGTCCGGTGGTCCCGGATCCGTGGTCGACTTCGCACGCGTGGGCCGTGAGGGAGCCCGCTTCCTGGGCTCGAGCGTCCCCCCGGAGGTCGTCGAGCGGGTGACGGGGTCTCCCATGACGATGCCGGGAGTCCGCGTCTTCGTCGGACTCGACTCTGCACCGACGCCCGAGGAGCGAGTGGCTCTGGCCCTGGCCGAGTTGCGGCGCACCGGCGCATACGACCGGTCGACGCTCCTCATCGGCTCGCCTGCGGGGAGCGGTTATGCCAATCCCACGCCTGTCGACATCCTCGAGATCCTGCTGCACGGCGACACCGCTGCCGTCGCGGTCGGCTACGGACTTCTGCCGTCGTTCCTCTCACTTGATCGTGTTGCATTAGCAGCGCGGACGCAGTCGCTCCTCCTCGAAGGTATTGCGGCGGAGCTTGCAAGCCGTGAGCGCCGACCCCGCGTGCTTCTCTACGGCGAGAGTCTCGGCGCGCGCGTGCAGCAGGCGGCGATCCCCGGTGGCTCGCGTGACCTGGATCGCCTCGGGGTATCCGCGGCACTGTGGGTGGGGACTCCCGGTGGCCCCGAGTCGGTGGCTTTCCATGCGGCGACCGCGGAAGAGTCCATCACCATCGATCGTCCCGAGCAGATCCCCGACGTGTTGCCAAATCCCCGTCCCCGCGTGTGGTTCCTCGAGCATGACGGCGACCCGGTGGTCCGCTTTGAGCCGACGGTGGCCTACCGGCGTCCGCCATGGCTTGCCGCGCAACCCCGCGGACGCAATGTGCCCGAGGGAATGATGTGGACCCCTGGCATTACCTGGGCGCAGGTGATGGTCGACACGCTTTTTGCCACGCACATCACCCCCGGCAACTTCGACAGTCGCGGTCACGACTACCGCGCCGACCTCGGCGGTGTGGTGCCTGCGGCCTTCGATCTGTCCGTGGATCAGGGGACGGCCGAGCGTCTAGAGCAAGCCCTACGCGAACTCGAGGTGGAGCGGGCTCGGCGCGTGGGCGAGGCCTAGCCTTCTGAGGCGTCTCCCCGGGGCATTGGGGCCGTGAGCCATCAACCCGTACCATGGTCCTCACCCGTCACGCGGCGGGTACTGCTGGGGAGGGTGAGTGTCCAACACGATGTCGTTCGTCGGCCGCGACATGGCCGTCGATCTCGGCACGGCCAACACCCTCGTCTACGTGCGTGGGCGCGGCATCGTCTTGAATGAGCCCTCGGTTGTGGCGATCAACCAGAACACGGGTGGCATCCTCGCCGTCGGCTCTGAGGCCAAGAAGATGATCGGCCGCACGCCGGGCAATATCGTGGCGATCCGGCCCCTCAAGGACGGCGTGATCGCGGACTTCGATACGACCGAGCGGATGCTGCGCTACTTCATCCAGAAGGTCCATCGCCGGCGCCACCTCGCCAAGCCCCGCCTCGTCATCTGCGTGCCGTCCGGCATCACCGGCGTCGAGCAGCGAGCGGTCAAGGACGCGGGCTACGCCGCCGGCGCGCGCAAGGTCTACATCATCGAGGAGCCGATGGCAGCAGCCATCGGTGCCAACATGCCCGTGCACGAACCCACCGGCAACATGGTTGTCGACATCGGCGGTGGTACGACGGAGGTCGCGGTCATCTCCCTCGGTGGCATCGTCACATCGATTTCGATTCGCGTCGGTGGCGACGAACTCGACAACGCGATCATCCAGTACGTCAAGAAGGAGTACTCGCTGCTGCTGGGCGAGCGCACCGCGGAGGAGATCAAGGTCGCCATCGGTTCGGCGTTCCCGATGCCTGATGAGCCCCATGCCGAGATCCGCGGCCGCGATCTGGTGAGTGGCCTGCCCCGCACCGTGGTGGTTACCGCAGAGGAGATCCGCCGGGCTATCGATGAGCCCGTCAATGCCATCGTCGACGTAGTCAAAACGACCCTGGATCGCACGCCCCCCGAGCTCTCGGGCGACATCATGGATCGAGGGATCGTGCTCACCGGCGGCGGCGCCCTGCTCACGGGCCTGGATGAGCGCCTCCGTCACGAGACGGGGATGCCGATCGTGGTCGCCGACGAGCCGCTCGACTGTGTGGCGCTGGGCTCTGGCAAGTGCGTCGAGGAGTTCGAGGCACTCCAGCAGGTCCTCATCTCAGAGCCGCGCCACTAGGCGACCGCTCGGCGATGAGGGATACCCGGCGTTCCAGGATCGTCCTCGCGATCCTCGTGCTCCTCTCCATCACCCTCATCGTGTTCGACCTTCGCGGTGGTGACAGCGGGCCAACCCGTCCGCTGCGGGCTGCGGGTGAGACGGTGCTCGGCTCCGCGGAGCGCGCGATGGCCAGCGTCGTCGTCCCGGTGCGCGGATTCCTCGAGTCACTCGGTGGACTCGGCGATGCTGACGCACGCATCGCACAACTCGAGGCCGACAACGCTCGGCTTCAGGCAGAGCTCGCCACCGTGGCCAACGATCGCGCGCGCGTGGCCGACCTCGAGGCACTCCTTGGCTTGGTCGCGACGAATGACTACGAGACCGTCCCCGCGCAGGTCATCGCGGTCGGGCCCGCCCAGGGATTTGCCTGGACCGTCACGATCGATGCGGGCAGTCGGGATGGCATCGAGCGAGACATGTCCGTCATCAGCGGCGCTGGGCTGGTGGGTCGCACCATCGACGTGGGTCCCACCACCTCCACGGTCCTGCTCATCGTGGACGCCACCTCGTCCGTGGGCGGTCGCCTCTCGGGGACCTCTCAAATCGGGATCGTGTCGGGCACGGGCAGGCAGGACTCCCTCACGATGCAGCTCCTCGATCCGCTCGCCGTCGTCGATGTGGGCGACGTCGTGGTGTCCTTCGGCTCCGAGGGCGGGCGCCCGTATGCCCCGGGGATTCCCATCGGCGTCGTCGCCGAGATGCGCGGCACCGAGGGTCAGCTCACCCGGTCGGCCATCCTCGAGCCCTACGTCGATATCTCGCGCCTCGACATCGTGGGGGTAGTGCTGCGCGCACCCGAGTCTGCGCCGCGCGAGACGCTCAACCCCTCGTCGGTGGGAGGCGGCTGATGCCCGTACGCCGCGCTGTTGTCGCAGGGATCCTGCTCGTGCTCGCCGTCCTCATCGAGGTCACGATCCTGGCGCCGCTGCCCTTCCCCGGTGCCACACCCACGCTCGTGCTCGTCGTCGTGGTCATCCTGGGATCGCAGTTCGGTGCATCGACGGGCGCGGTGTGTGGATTCGCAGGCGGCGTACTCCTGGACATTGCTCCGCCCGCCGCAGGCACGATCGGTATCACCGCCCTGCTGCTCACCCTGGTGGGCTACGTCGCGGGCAGGTTTGCGGAGTCCGATGATCGACCCTGGTGGTCGTTCGCCTTGCTGAGCGCCCTGGCGGCGCCCCTGGTGGTGCTTGCGGGTGCCGGCCTCGGTGGACTCCTCGGCGACCCGCGGGTGCGCTGGGATGAGGTCATCGGCCTCATGGTGAGCGCTGCGGGATACGCACTCGTCCTCGGGCTGGTCCTCATGCTTCCGCTGCGCCGCCTGTGCCGCTGGGCGGTGCCGGAGGCCTACTCGCGCTGACGCGACCGCGTCAGCGTCACCGATAAACGGACGTTCGCGGCCGCGTCGAGGGGGACTCCCCGCGCGGCCCGGCGTACCGTGGTGGGGCCCCTGGCCGGCGGGGTGGTCTGCCACCGGGCGTCCGCACCACTCGAGGAGGACGACATGAGCGACAGGTCGCACCTGCGCCTCGTTGTCCTCGGTGTCCTCATCGTGTCCCTCATCGCGACCCTCACGGCCCGGCTGTTCTACCTGCAGTTGGTGGTGGGGGAGGAGTACGCCGCCCAGGCCGCAAGCAACTCCACGCGCGAGGTGATCACTCCAGCCGTGCGGGGTCTCATCCTCGATCAGCGTGGCCGTCCCCTTGTCGCCAACCGCACTTCGCTTGTGGTCTCCATCGATCGCACCGCGCTCGCTCGTGAAGATGACGACGGCACCGCCGTGCTCCAGCGTCTCGCCGAATCGCTGGGGGTCTCTCGCGAGTCGATCGAGCAAAAGCTCATGCCCTGCGGCTCGGAGGGCGCTCCGCCGTTGCCCGTCTGCTGGGATGGCTCGCCCTATCAGCCCGTCCCCGTCGCGAAGGATGTCGCGACCGAGACGGCGCTCACCATCATGGAGCGTCGCGCCGACTTCCCCGGGATCACCGCGCAACTCGAAGCGGTGCGCGAATATCCGAGTCCTTTTGAAGCCAACCTCGCGCACGTGCTCGGCTACGTCGGGCCGGTCACGCAGGAGCAACTCGATGCTCAGGGCGAGAGCGCCGATCCCGCGCGATTGCGGGCGCGTGATCTCGTGGGCCGAAATGGCCTTGAGGCGCAGTACGACGGTGAACTACGCGGTATTCCCGGCATCACGACCCTCGCGGTGGACCAGGTGGGTCGCGTCACCGGCACGGTCTCGGAATCCGATCCGGTGGCGGGCAACTACGTCGTCACCAATGTCGATGCCAACCTCCAGCAGGTTGTGGAGCAGGCACTGTCCGACTCGGTTGCGCGCGCCCGCGAGGAGCGCGACGTGGCAGACACCGGGGCTGCGGTCGTCATCGACGTCCGCACCGGCGCAGTGCTGGCGATGGCGAGCTATCCGACGTACGACCCGCAATTGTGGGTCGGCGGCATCTCTTCGCGCGACTACGATCGGCTCCTCGCCGAACGCGCACTGTCCTCGACGGTGACGCAGGGCACCTACGCTCCCGGGTCGACGTACAAGGCCGTGACGACCGTGGCGGCAGCACGTGAGGGCTACGACCTGGGCGGCACCTACCCGTGCCCGGCCGACTACACAGTCGGCTCCCAGCGCTTCCGCAACTTCGAGTCGTCCGGCTTCGGCCCCATCACTCTGCAGCGCGCACTCGAGGTCTCGTGCAACACCGTCTTTTATCGGATCGCGGACGAGATATGGCTCAAGGGCGGCGGCCTCTACGCGCCGCAGGGTGCACCCGATCCCATCGCGGAAACGGCTGCGGCCTTCCGCCTGGGTGAGCGGACGGGTATCGACCTGCCTAATGAGGCAGTCGGCCTCGTCTCCGGCCGTAACGAGAAGCTCGCGGTGTGGGAGCAGCGCCGCGAGCAGTGGTGCTCGGACGCCAAGGAGGGCTTCTCCCAGCTGCGTGAGGACGACCCCAAGCTCGCCGAGTACTACACCGCGCTCGCGAAGGAAAACTGCCTCGATGGCTTCCGGTGGCGCAACGGTGACGCGATTAACGCCTCGATCGGCCAGGGCGACACGGCCATCACGCCACTGCAGCTCGCCATGGCGTACGCCGCGATCGCCAACGGCGGCACCGTCTACCAGCCTCAGGTGGCGAAGGCGATCCTGAGCAGCCGCGGTGAGGTCGTCAAGCAGTTCGACCCGGTGGTCCGCGCCCAGGTGCCAGCACCGGAGGGCACCTTCGAATTCCTGCGCACCGCACTCGCGGGAGTGACATCCGACGGCACGGGTCGCATCCCCTTCGACGGCTTCCCGTTGGACGAGATTCCTGTCGCATCGAAGACGGGATCCGCGCAGGTCTTCAGCGACAACTCCACCACCGCGTGGTACGCGAGTTTCGCGCCAGCCGACGATCCTCAGTACGCCGTCGTGATGATGGTGACGCGAGGCGGCTCCGGCTCTCTCACTGTCGGACCCGGGGTGCGCACGATCTACGACGCCCTCTTTGGTGTCGTCGACGGCGTCGTTGACCCTGCGAAGAGCGTCCTCATCGGTGGGGTGCCATCGCGGACACTGCCGGTCGTGCGCCCTGACGGCACTCCTGTGACGCCGGAGGCGACGCCGTGAGCGTGTCGGAGTCGACGTCGAATCGCCGCTTCATCGGCGCTCGCCAGGAGGGGCGACAGTCCTACTGGCGCCGATTGGACTGGTGGTTGCTTGCCGCGGCGCTCGTCCTCAGCGTCGGAAGTTCCCTCTTCGTCTGGTCGGCCAGCCGTTCGGATCTGGCGGGGGATGACCCCCAGTACTTCCTCAATCGACACCTCGTCAACATCGCCATCGGATTGATCCTGGCCTTCGTCGTTTCTCGCCTGGACTACCGACTGCTGCGTGCTTATGCGCCCGTGATCTACGGCCTGGCCATCGTCGGCATCCTGCTCGTCTACACCCCGCTCGGGACGTCGATCGCTGGGGCGCGTGCGTGGGTCCAGGTCCCGGGTGGGTTCACCCTGCAGCCCTCGGAGTTTGCCAAGGTGGCGATCGTCCTTATCCTTGCCGTGGTCCTGGCCGAGAAGCGCGATGCGGAGGCCGAGCCTCGCGATCGAGATGTCGCACTGGCCCTGGGTCTCGCCGCGATCCCCATCGCACTCGTCCTGCTCCAGAACGACACCGGCACGGTGCTCATCATGTGCACCATCGTCATCACCATGGTCGCCGTCTCGGGCGCGCGCACGAGATGGGTGGCCGGGCTTCTCGTCGGCGGTGTCACTGCCGCCGTCGTTGCCTGGCAGTTGGGATTTGTGCGGGATTACCAGATCGCACGACTCACCTCCTTCATCAATCCAGAAGATGCCGCTAGCACGGCCGCCTACAACGCCACGCAGGCGCGCATCGCCATCGGCGGTGGCGGACTGTGGGGTCGTGGCCTCTTCCAGGGGCCGCAGACGCAGGGCAACTTCGTCCCCGTCAATGAGAGTGACTTCATCTTCACCGTCATCGGCGAGGAGGCGGGCTTCATTGGAGCCGCCATCACGCTCCTGCTCCTCAGCATCGTGCTGTGGCGCGGCATGCGCATCGCCCTCGGCGCGGGTGAGCTCTACGGCCGCCTGGTCGCCGCGGGCGTCGTGGCATGGCTGGCCTTCCAGACCTTTGAGAACATTGGGATGAACGTCGGGATCATGCCCATCACAGGAGTTCCACTGCCCTTCGTCTCCTACGGGGGCACCTCGATGTTTGCGTCATGGATCGCGCTGGGACTGCTCGAAAACGTGCGCCTGCACCAGCAGCAACAGCCCTGACCCCCTCGCGGGTACTCTCTTCCCATGCCGACGATCTGGCCCGAAGGGCCGGCAGAGCCGCCCCTGGCGGGCTCCGCCGACTCGGTCTTCCCTGCCCTCGAGGCGCTCCTCCCGCTCGTCCAGAAGCCGATTCAGTACGTCGGCGGGGAGGTCAACGCCGTCGCTGCCGACTGGGACGACGCCGATGTGCGCTGGGCCCTCATGTATCCCGACGCCTACGAGGTGGGCGCCCCCAACCAGGGTGTGCAGATCCTCTACGAGGTGCTCAACGAGCAGCCCGGCGTGCTGTGCGAGCGCACGTACGCCGTGTGGCCCGATCTCGAGGCGCTCATGCGCGAGCACGGAGTGCCGCAGTTCACCGTGGACTCGCATCGGCCCGTAGGAGCCTTCGACCTCCTCGGCCTCTCATTCTCGACGGAACTCGGCTACACCAACATGCTTACGGCACTGGACCTCGCCGGCGTCCCGCTCATCGCCACCGAGCGCGATGAGTCTCACCCGGTCGTGGTCGCGGGTGGTCACGCTGCCTTCAACCCCGAGCCCATCGCGGACTTCATCGACGCCGCCGTGCTTGGCGATGGCGAGGAGGCCGTGCTCCGACTCAGCGAGATCGTGCGCGAGTGGAAGCAGGCGGGCCGTCCCGACGGCCGCACCGGGCTCCTGGAGGCGATCGCCCGCTCGGGCGTGGCCTACGTCCCCTCGATGTACGACGTCGAGTACCTCCCCGATGGCCGCATCCGCCGCGTGGTGCCCCGTCAGTCGGCTGCTCCGTGGCGCGTGGCGAAGCACACGCTCATGGACCTCGACGAGTGGCCCTACCCGAAGGCCCCGCTCGTGCCTCTGGCCGAGACGGTGCACGAGCGGATGAGCGTGGAGATCTTCCGCGGCTGCACGCGCGGATGCCGCTTCTGCCAGGCGGGCATGATCACGCGCCCCGTGCGTGAGCGCAGCAAGGCCGGGATCGCGGCGATGGTCGCCAACGGCCTCGCGAAGACCGGCTACGAAGAAGTCGGTCTTCTCTCGCTGTCGAGTGCCGACCACTCCGAGATCGCGGAGACGACCACCTACCTCGCCGACTGCTACGAGGGATCGCAGACTTCTCTGTCATTGCCGAGCACGCGCGTCGACGCCTTCAACATCGATCTTGCCAATGAGCTGTCGCGCAACGGTCGTCGCAGTGGCCTCACCTTCGCCCCGGAGGGCGGCAGTGAGCGCATGCGCAAGGTGATCAACAAGCAGGTCACCGAGGAAGACCTCATCCGCACGGTCGCCACCGCCTACGGCGCTGGATGGCGGCAGGTCAAGCTCTACTTCATGTGTGGGCTGCCCACCGAGACCGACGAGGACGTCCTGCAGATCGCGCGCCTGGCGGCCGAGGTCATCCGAGTCGGCCGCGAGGTCAGTGGAAGGCGTGACATCCGCTGCACGGTTTCTATCGGCGGCTTCGTGCCCAAGCCGCACACTCCCTTCCAGTGGGCGGCGCAGCTCGATCATGAGACGACCGATGCGCGCCTCGCCAAGCTGCGCGACGCCATCCGCACCAACCGCGAGTACGGCAAGTCCATCGGCTTCCGCTACCACGACGGCAAGCCCGGGACTATTGAAGGACTTCTTTCGCGCGGCGATCGACGCGTGGGTCGGGTCATCCTCCAAGCCTGGCGTGAGGGCGCGCGCTTCGATGGCTGGAGCGAGCACTTCGACTTCGATCGCTGGGCTGCCGCGGCCGATGTTGCGCTGGCTGACGAGCCGATCGACCTCGACTGGTACACCACTCGCGAGCGCGAACACGCCGAAGTCCTGCCGTGGGACCACCTGGATTCGGGTCTTGATCGCGAGTGGCTGTGGCAGGACTGGCAGGACGCGCTCGACGAGGAGGGTGTCGAGGACTGCCGCTGGACTCCCTGCTTCGACTGCGGTGTCTGCGACCAGATGGGCACGAGCATTCAGATCGGTCCGACCGATCTGGGGCTGCCGAGCCCGCGCGTCGGCCAGCCCGCGTGAGTCGCAAGCCGCCGCGCGACCACGTTGCGCCCGTCCAACGCTTGCGTCTGCGCTACTCCAAGCGCGGGCGGCTGCGCTTCGCGAGCCACCGCGACTTCCAGCGCGCCTTCGAGCGCGCCCTCCGCCGGGCCGGCGTACCCATGGCCTACAGCGCGGGCTTCAGCCCCCACCCCAAGATCTCGTATGCCAACGCCGCCCCGACCGGGACGGCGAGCGAGGCGGAGTACCTCGAGATCGGCCTCGCGGAGGTCTGCGATCCCGAGGACCTCCGTCGCCGGATCGATGCGGCGCTGCCCCCGGGGCTCGACATCGTCGACGTTGTCGTCGCCCGGACCTCCGATTTCGCTGACCGGCTGCAGGCGAGCTGCTGGCGGATCGAGCTGCCCGGGCTCAGCCCCGCGCAGGCCCAGGATCCGCTCGATCGCCTCCTGGCGGCGGACGAGGTGTTCGTCGAACGCCTCACAAAGAACGGCCTGCGCACCTTCGACGTCCGTGCCGCGCTGCTCACGGCTCAGGTGGCGCCTGCCGACGAAGAGACCTCGGCGTGTGCGATACTTACGGTGGTCCTACGGCAGGTGACCCCTTCCGTGAGACCAGACGACATCCTCGCGGCTCTGCGCAGCGTGGCCCCCTCACCGGCAGCGGATGGTTGGCATACACCGCCACCCCTCGTGACCCGGGAGATGCAAGGGCCACTCGTCGAGGGAGGGTCGGCCGACGCCATCGTGGTCGGTGACCCCCTCGCTGCCGACCGCGAGGCTGACCAGACTTAACGACCCGGTTCGCCGGGCCGGCCGGCCCCAGGGCCGGTGGACCAGGTCCCGAGCGGCGCAGAAGCGCCCGGGCCCGTGAGAGGAAACGACCGCATGGTCGAGAGCACCCAGGGGCCTTCGGGCTCCGCTACGACGCGCCCCCGCAAGGCCGCAAGCCGTCCCGCTGGGCCGCCCACGCCGGTTGAGGACAAGCCGGTGAAGAAGGCCGCAGCTAAGAAGGCTG
>JBMOIL010000047.1:0-16095 GCA_049317345.1 Candidatus Nanopelagicales bacterium | reverse complement strand
TCGTCGAAGGCGATCATCGGTCGGTTCACCTGATAGTCGTAGTAGTCCTCGGGATCGATCTCAGCGAGTGGCGTTGCTCCCCACGCCCGGATGAGGTGATCGACTGTGTCGCTTGCCGCGTCGCCCGCGTCGTTCCACCCCTCGAATGCCGCGACCATGACGGGGTCGACGAGTTCGGGCAGGGCCTCGAATTCGATCATCCGGCCACCTCCGATCCACGCCACGCGCACTCCCGGCTGGCTCACCCTATGTCACGGCACGCCGGGGGGGCCCGCGCCGCTAGCCTGCATCGCCATGGACCTCCCCACTGTTCACGTCCCGGCTGCGGTGCTCTTCGACCTGGACGGCACGCTGCTCGACTCGGAGGACCTGTGGTGGGACGCGGAGTGTCGCGTCGTGGCCCGCTGGGGCGGGACCTGGACCCGGGAGGATCAGGCGCACTGCCTCGGCGGCCCCCTTGAGCGCGTGACGACGTACATGGCAGAAAAGACCGGTGCCCCCCACACGCCGGAGCAGATCGGGATCGATCTCCTCTCCACGATGGAGGGACTCCTGCGGGCAGGGGATCTGCAGTGGCGACCGGGCGCTCTCGAACTCCTCACCGAATGCCGGGCGGCTGGGGTGCCGACTGCTCTGGTCTCCGCGTCGCATCGGCGCCTGCTCGACGCCGTGTCCGACGCCGTCGCGGACCACCCCGGCATGCCCGATCCGGCGTTCGATGTCACGGTCGCGGGGGATGAGGTCAATCAGGGCAAGCCGCACCCCGAGCCCTATCTTGAGGCTGCGCGCCGACTGGGCGTGCCCATCGCAGCCTGCGTGGTCGTTGAAGACTCACCCACGGGCGTTGCATCAGGTCAGGCGAGTGGCGCCTACGTGCTTGCCGTGCCGCACATGGTCGCCGTCCCTCCGCATCCCCGACGACAGGTCGTGGAGACCCTCGAAGGCGTGACGCTGGGCGACCTGCGGTCCTGGGCTAGCCTCGCCGAATGACTGGCGCCAGGATGCTCTCCGCGGGGGACATCGTGCAGATCACCGACGACCGCGGCCGGCATCACACGCTGATCCTGCAGCCGGGGGCCACTTTCCACACCCATCGTGGATCCATCGCCCACGACGATCTGCTTGGGCGCCCCGAGGGAATCGTCGTGACCACGACTGGCGGCAGGTCCTACGTCGCCCTGCGATCCCTTCTCGAGGACTTCGTCTTGTCAATGCCCCGGGGTGCAGCGGTCATCTATCCCAAGGACGCGGCTCGCATCGCGATGCTCACGGGATTGCGACCCGGGTGGTCGGTCCTCGAGGCCGGTGCCGGCTCCGGAGCGCTCACGTGCACCCTCCTGCAGACGGTCGGAGATCGGGGTCGTGTCGTCTCGTGCGAACGACGCCCGGACTTCGCAGAGACCGCTCGCTCCAATGTCACGCGATGGTTCACCGAGGAGCCCCCGGCATGGAGCCTGCACATCGGGGACCTCGCTGACCGACCGTGGGACCCTGCGCTCACCGGTGCCTTCGACGCGGTTGTCCTCGACATGCTCGATCCGTGGGAGCACATCGGCACCGTGTCCGATGCGATTCGCCCCGGTGGGGTCCTGGTCGTCTACGTCGCCACCACCACGCAACTGTCCCGGATCGCCGAGGACCTGCGTGCGGACGGTCGCTGGACAGAGCCGCGGGCGGAGGAGTCGCTCGTGCGGACGTGGCATCTGGAGGGCCTTGCCGTCCGCCCTGATCATCGGATGGTGGGTCACACCGGCTTCCTCCTTGCTGCACGCCGACTCGCCGACGGCACCGTGGCACCTCCTCGACGGCGTCGACCGTCCAAGGGGATGCCCGCGTCGGCCCCGCCAGCCACGGGCACCGGCGCGTGACAGGCCAAGGCGCCCATGTGTAGGTAGGGTCAACAGGTCGGCACGGTTCTGGGCCGGCACGGACCAGGGAGGCGCGGCATGAGCGAGCGCGACCCAGCGATGCGCACGCCCGAGGAGCGCTTGAGGGTGCTCGAGTCCGAGCTCTCGGCTGCCCAGGCTCACAACGGCAGGCTCGTGGCCACCCTGCGTGACGCGCGCGAGCAGATCGTGGCGCTCAAGTCCGAGGTCGACCGTCTCGCCGAGCCGCCCGGCAGCTACGGCGTGTTCCTCGCCCATCTTGCCGACGGCTCCCTGGATGTCGCGGTCGCCGGACGCAAGATGCGACTGGTGTCTACCCCCGACGTCGACGTTTCTTCTCTGCAGCCTGGCCAGGAGGTCATGCTCAACGAGGCACTCAACATCGTGGGCGTACGCGAGTTCGAGCGGATCGGCGAGATCGTCATGCTCAAGGAACTCCTCGCCGATGGCGAGCGCGCACTCGTGATCGGCCGAGCCGACGAGGAGCGCGTGGTCGGCCTCGCCGAGCCACTGCGGCAGCGCACTCTGCGCGCGGGGGACTCGCTGCTCATGGAGCCTCGCAGCGGTTATGTCTTCGAGGTCATTCCCAAGTCTGAGGTGGAGGAACTCGTCCTCGAGGAGGTGCCCGACGTCGACTACACCGACATCGGCGGCCTCGGCAGCCAGATCGACGCCATCAGGGACGCCGTCGAGCTCCCGTTCCTGCACCCTGAGCTCTTCGAAGAGCACTGCCTGGCACCCCCCAAGGGGATCCTGCTCTACGGCCCGCCCGGGTGCGGCAAGACGCTCATCGCCAAGGCCGTGGCCAACT
Organism: Candidatus Nanopelagicales bacterium; assembly: GCA_049317345.1. Lineage (GTDB taxonomy): Bacteria > Actinomycetota > Actinomycetes > S36-B12 > S36-B12 > Mxb001. The sequence continues at coordinate 13,398 of JBMOIL010000047.1, read as the reverse complement.
CACTGGCCAAGAAGGTCGCCGAGCGCACCGGACGTGAGGAAGGCCGCTCCTTCTTCCTCAACATCAAAGGCCCGGAGCTTCTCAACAAGTACGTCGGGGAGACGGAGCGCCATATCCGACTGGTCTTCCAAAGGGCCCGGGAGAAGGCTTCCGAGGGGATGCCCGTCATCGTCTTCTTCGATGAGATGGACTCGCTCTTCCGCACGCGCGGATCGGGCGTCTCAAGCGATGTCGAGAACACCATCGTGCCGCAGTTGCTCAGTGAGATCGACGGCGTCGAGAGTCTCGAGAACGTCATCGTCATCGGTGCTTCTAACCGCGAGGACATGATCGATCCGGCGATCCTGCGCCCCGGGCGCCTGGACGTGAAGATCAAGATCCAGCGACCGGATGCAGAGGCGGCACGCGACATCCTCAGCAAGTACCTCACCCCTGGGCTGCCGCTCCACCCGGATGATCTCGGCGAGCACGGCGGTGACGCAGAGAGCACGTGCGCGGCCATGATTCAGCGCGCTGTCGAGCGGATGTACTCGGAAGAGGATGAGAACCGCTTCCTCGAGGTCACCTACGCCAACGGTGACAAGGAAGTCCTCTACTTCAAGGACTTCAACTCTGGCGCCATGCTGGAGAACATCGTTGCTCGAGCCAAGAAGATGGCCATCAAGGACTTCCTGGACGTAGGCCAGAAGGGCATCCGTGTCCAGCACCTGCTGTCCGCATGTGTCGACGAGTTCCGTGAGAACGAGGACCTGCCCAACACCACCAACCCGGACGACTGGGCACGGATCTCGGGCAAGAAGGGCGAGCGCATCGTCTTCATCCGGACGCTCGTCCAGGGCAAGCAGGGCACGGAGGCCGGCCGTACGATCGACACGGTGTCCAACACCGGCCAGTACCTCTGATCGCCGGTAGTGCCGTGAGCGTGCACCGTGTGATGGGAATCGAGACCGAGTACGGCATCAGCGTGCCGGGCCACCCCCACGTCAATGCCATGACCACATCATCAGCGGTGGTCACGTCGTACGACGGGATCGCGGTGGGGGACAGGCGGCATCGCGCGCGATGGGACTTCGACGAGGAGCACCCTCTGCGCGACGCCCGTGGATACGACATGTCGCGAGCAGAGGCCGACCCGAGCCAGCTGACTGACGACGACCTCGGGCTGGCCAACCTCATCCTCACGAATGGGGCGCGACTGTACGTCGATCACGCTCACCCCGAGTACTCGAGCCCCGAGATCACCAATCCGCGTGACGCGGTGCTGTGGGATCGAGCCGGCATGGAGATCATGGCCGACGCTGCCGAGGCAGCCACGCGCTCCGGTCCCTTCACGATCCAGCTCTACAAGAACAACACCGACAACAAGGGTGCCTCGTACGGGTGTCATGAGAACTACCTCATGCGACGGAGCACGCCCTTCACCGACATCGTGCGCGACCTCACTCCCTTCTTCGTCACCCGCCAGGTCTTCACCGGGGCCGGGCGCGTCGGGCGCGGTCAGGAGGGGAAGGAGGCTGGATTCCAACTCTCGCAGCGTGCGGACTTTTTCGAAGTGGAAGTGGGTCTGGAGACCACGCTCAAGCGTCCCATCATCAACACGCGAGACGAGCCGCATGCCGACCCGGAGCGTCACCGACGCCTCCATGTGATCGTCGGAGATGCCAATCTCGCCGAGGCCGCGACTTATCTGAAGATGGGAAGCACCTCTTTGGTGTTGGCGATCATCGAGGCCGGCGGACTTCCCTCGGAGTTGACGCTCGCCGATCCTGTCCGCGAGATCCACGCGGTGTCCCACGACACGACGCTCCAGCACCGACTCACGCTCAAGGACGGTCGCCGGCTCACAGCACTTGAGATCCAACGCGTCTATCTCGAGGCCGCGGCGGAGCTCGCCGAGAGCCAGGCGGTGGCAGGAGTGGACGTGCAGACAGCAGACATCCTGGCTCGCTGGGACCGAGTCCTCGTCGATCTGTCGGAAGATCCGCGGCTCGCTGCGGACCGGGTCGATTGGGCCGCCAAGCTCAGCCTGATCGACGGCTACCGCCGGCGCGATTCCCTCGGTTGGGACAGCGCGCGCCTTGAACTTGTCGACCTCCAGTACGCCGACATCCGAGCGGCGCGCGGGTTGGCTCTCAAGCTCGAGGCCGCAGGGCGTCTAGAGCGCCTCACATCGGTCGAGGACGTGACCCGGGCTCGAGAGTTTGCGCCGACGGACACCCGGGCGTACTTCCGGGGCGAATGCCTTCGGCGTTACGGAGATGCGGTCGCCGCGGCCTCCTGGGACTCCGTGATCTTCGATATCCCCGGTCAGGATGCCCTCCAGCGCGTCCCCACCCTTGAGCCGGTCCGCGGCACACGGGACCACGTGGGTGGGTTGCTGGATTCGGCCCGCACCGCGGAGGAGCTTCTCGAGGCCCTGCGCGCCACGTGAGCTACGTCGAGGGGTCTGCGGTCGCACGGACGGCGAGGCGGGGCCACGGCGTCTAGGGTGTAGCCATGAGCACCCAGGACAGCCAGCGCCGCTCCGCTCGCACCGGGCAGGACGAGCATGACGAGGTCGCCCTCCCTGAGCGGGCTCCCAGCGACATCGACGCTGACATCGACGCGATCCTCGAGGAGATCGACGAGGTGCTCGAGGAGAACGCCGAGGAGTTCGTCAAGTCCTTCGTCCAGAAGGGTGGGCAGTGACGCTCGATCGGGCGCGGGGGCTGCCCAGGGCGTTCATGGCGCACGGCTCCTCGTTCGCGGACTTCCTTTCCCACTCTGGGCAGTGGCCCGCACCTGACCGGGCGCTTTCTGGCTCCGGCATGATCGATGTCCCGCACGCCACCACGATCGTGGCCCTGGCCACGGCCGATGGCATCGTGATGGCGGGAGATCGACGCGCCACGATGGGCAACATCATCGCCCAGCGCGATATCGAAAAGGTCTTTCCCGCTGACGAGCTTTCTGTTGTCGGCATCGCCGGTGCGGCCGGGGTAGCGGTCGAACTCGTGCGTCTCTTCCAGGTGGAACTCGAGCACTACGAGAAGATCGAGGGCCTGCCGCTCACCCTCGATGGCAAGGCGAATCGGTTAGCGACCCTCCTGCGCGGCAATCTCGGGATGGCCATGCAGGGCCTCGCCGTCGTACCCCTCTTCGCCGGCTTCGACCTTGATCGCGGGCGTGGCCGGATCTTCAGCTACGACGTCACGGGTGGCCGCTACGAAGAGCGCGATCACCACGCCGTGGGGTCCGGTTCCGTATTCGCCCGAGGATCGTTGAAGAAGCTCTACCGAACGGGCATGTCCACACAAGACGGCGTCATGGCGTCGGTGGAGGCCCTCTACGACGCCGCGGACGACGACTCAGCGACCGGGGGCCCCGATCTCACGCGCCGCATCTTCCCTGTCATCGCCGTCGCCGATGCCGATGGCGTCCGCATCCTTCCCGACGCCGAGGTGGGCCAGGTCGTCGAGCGAGTGGTGGGAGCCAGACTCACCAGTCCCGACGGGCCTAACGCACCACTGCCCGGGAGTGCGCGATGAGCGTGCCGTTCTACGTCTCGCCTGAGCAGATCATGAAGGACAAGGCGGACTACGCGCGCAAGGGCATTGCGCGCGGCCGCAGCGTGGTTGTGCTGCAGTACGACGGGGGGATCCTCTTCGTCGCAGAGAATCCCTCGCGATCCCTGCACAAGATCTCCGAGATCTACGACCGGATCGGCTTCGCGGCCGTGGGCAAGTACAACGAGTTCGAGAACCTCCGTGTGGCTGGGGTGCGCCTGGCCGACATGCGCGGCTACGCCTATGACCGCAGGGATGTCACCGGCCGCAGCCTCGCCAACGCCTACGCGCAGACGCTCGGTTCGATCTTCACGGAGACCGCAAAGCCCTACGAGGTGGAATTGGTGGTCGCCGAGGTCGGCCAGGAAGCCGACCTCGACGAGATCTACCGGCTCACCTTCGATGGGTCCGTGGCCGACGAGCACGGCTACGTCGCCATGGGCGGGCAGGCGGACGAGGTGGCCGAGGCCTTGGGCGCCGCCTGGAGATCCGGGATGTCTCTCGATGAGGCCGTCCGGACGGCCGTGGCTGCCCTGGGGGCCACCACGGCTGCACCCCCCGGCCCCGAACAGCTCGAGGCGGCGATTCTGGAGCGCAGCCGCCCCCGACGCACCTTCCGTCGGCTGAGCGCCGACCGACTCGCGGGCATCCTGGGCGTCTCGCGGCCCCTGCCCCCTGCCGCGGGTGTCGCCGACTCCCCGGACCTGCCTACCGCCGGGGGCGAGGGGCCCTAGTCGTGGACCGGCGTATCTACGGGATTGAGACGGAGTACGGCATCACGTGCACCTTCCGTGGTCAACGCCGGTTGAGCCCTGACGAAGTTGCCCGATACCTCTTTAGGCGCGTCGTGTCCTGGGGGCGGAGCAGCAATGTCTTCCTCCGCAACGGCTCGCGGCTCTACCTAGACGTGGGCAGCCACCCCGAGTACGCGACAGCCGAGTGCGATGACGTGATCCAGTTGATCACCCACGACAGGGCGGGGGAGCGCATCCTGGAAGGGTTGCTCGTCGACGCCGAGATGCGTCTACACGACGAGGGCATCGCGGGAGATGTCTATCTCTTCAAGAACAACACCGACAGCGCCGGTAACTCCTACGGCTGCCACGAGAACTATCTTGTAGCCCGGCACGGTGAATTCCAGCGACTTGCCGACTCGATTCTGCCCTTCCTGGTCTCTCGCCAGGTGATCTGCGGCGCGGGCAAGGTGCAGCAGACCCCGCGCGGGGCGGTCTACTGCATCAGTCAGCGCGCCGATCACATCTGGGAAGGAGTATCGAGCGCCACCACGCGCAGTCGACCCATCATCAACACGCGGGATGAGCCGCACGCCGATGCCGAGAGATATCGCCGCCTGCACGTCATCGTGGGTGATTCCAACATGAGCGAGACCACGACGCTTCTCAAGGTGGCGTCGGCGGATCTCGTCCTGCGCATGCTGGAAGCAGGCGTCGTGCTGCGTGATCTGACCCTGGAGAACCCCATTCGAGCCATCCGGGAGATCAGCCACGACCCCACCGGGCGGCGTACCGTCCGACTGGCCAACGGACGTGAACTCACTGGCTTGCAGATTCAGTCCGAGTACTACGAGAAGGCTCGCGACTTCGCCGATCGGCAAGGTCTGGCTGATGACCCCGACGGTGTCCCGGCGCGATGCCTCGATCTGTGGGAGCGCACGCTCAAGGCGGTCGAAACCCAGGACCTCACGGGTATCGCGGAGGAGGTCGACTGGGTGATCAAGATGACGCTCATCGATCGCTACATGGCCAAGCACGGGCTCACCCTCTCGGATCCGCGCATCGCGCAGCTCGACCTGGCTTATCACGACGTTACGCGATCGCGTGGTCTGTTCTACCTGCTCGAACGCCATGGCAAGGCGGCGCGTGTGACGCATGACCCCGCAGTCTTCGAAGCCAAGTCGATTCCCCCGCAGACGACTCGGGCACGCCTGCGCGGGGAATTCATTCGGCGTGCACAGGAGCGCCGCCGGGACTTCACCGTGGACTGGGTCCATTTGAAGCTCAACGACCAGGCCCAGCGGACCGTGCTGTGCAAGGACCCCTTCGCGAGCGTCGATGAGCGTGTCGAGAAGCTCATCGCGAGCATGTAGGTATGCCCATGACTAGGGTGTGGCGCATGGAAAAGCCCCTTGTCGCCATCTCTGCATGCATCGCCGCGGTCGCGCTAGCCGCCTGCGGCTCCGGCGGTTCCTCGTCGGAGTCCACCTCCGCGGCCCCCGACTCCTCGTCCGCCGCCCCCGGCGTCCCGTGGTCGACGAGCGACTGCACGCAGATCGCCGCTCCGACCACGGCCGATGCGCCGCCGGAGGGCTCCGTGGTCGAGGGCGAGGTCGCTACCACGACCGACGTTGCCGTCGCGCCCACGGTGGCGGTCCTGCAGGGTGCTGTCCCCGCCACGTCACTGGTCACTGCCGACGTCGTCCCGGGTTCCGGAGACGAGGTTGCCGCGGGCGCCACCGTCACGGTGCAGTACTGCGGGGTGGGCCTGGCCTCCGGCGCGGTCTTTGACTCCTCCTGGGCGCGTGGCGAGCCAGTGAGCTTCCCGCTGAGCGGGGTCATCAAGGGGTGGCAGGACGGCATCCCCGGCATGCAGCCCGGTGGCAGGCGAGTGCTCATCATCCCCGGTGCGGACGCCTATGGCCCCCAGCCGCCTCCCGGCTCGGGCATTCAGCCCGACGAGACACTGATCTTCGTCGTCGACATGATCTCCAGCCCCTGACGGAAGGACGGACGTGACCGAGAAGCCCGAGATCGACTTCATCGAAGGCCCACCCCCCGCCGAGTTGGTGATCACAGACGTTGTGGTCGGCGATGGTGCGGAGGCCACACCCGGCGCACAGGTGCTCGTGCACTACGTCGGTGTCGACTTCGAGACCGGTGAGCAATTCGATGCTTCATGGGATCGCGGCGAGCCGATTCGATTCCCCCTTGCGGGTCTCATCGCAGGCTGGCAGGAGGGGATCCCCGGCATGCGCGAAGGAGGCCGGCGCCAACTCGTGATCCCGCCTGCTCTCGCATATGGCGAGACGGGTGCGCATCGACTCGCCGGGCGCACATTGGTCTTCGTGATCGATCTCCTCGCCGTGGGCTGATCATCACGATGGCGACCGATCGCACGGAGCGCCTGCTCAACCTCGTCATCTGCCTTCTCGGGGCGCGTCGCCCGGTGAGTCGTGCTGCTCTGCGAGAGGGCATTCCGGGTTACGGCGACGCCGCGAGCGATGACGCATTCGAGAGAATGTTCGAGCGCGACAAGGACGAGCTCCGTCAGATGGGCATCCCCATTGACACGATCGTCAATTCTCAGGGCGAAGTCGAGGGGTATCTCATTGATGAGGATGCCTACGCCATGCCCGCGATCGACTTCGATGCCTCGGAGCGTGCCGTGCTCGGGCTTGCGGCCCGTGTGTGGAGCGAGGCGGCCCTGGCTGCTGAGGCCGGTGCGGCCCTGCGCAAGATCGAGGCGGCCACGGGGGATCGCTGGTCCCCGCTCCTGCCAGGGCGTCCCGGCACGGGTGAGGAGGCGCTGCCTCTCGTATGGGAAGCCATCCGCTCGCGCACGGTCGTCCGGTTCGACTATCTGGCGCGAGGTCGTGCGGCCGTCGAGGAACGGATCGTGGAGCCCTGGGCGACCGCCTACCGTGATGGCGCCTGGTATCTCGTCGGCCGTAGTCGCGAACGTGATGCGGGTCGGGTGTTTCGGCTGTCGCGCATCCAGGGATCGGTGGCGCGACTGCGAGAGCAGTTCCCGTCCGCGGATCGCAGTGACATCCAAAGGCTCCTCGACGAACTTGTGGAGCCCGTGACCACGGGCACGGCTCGCGTGGAGCTGCCGACCTTTGGGGCAGCGCGCCTCCGAGATGCGGCTCGTCAGCGCACAGACGGCACGTGGGAGGTCGACTACACCGACGTCGGCATTCTCGTCGCAGACGTGCTCGAGGCGGGGGGCACGATCCTGGATCCGCCAGATGCTGCCGAGGCGCAGCTTGTGGCGTTGAACGCGGTCGCGGGACTCCATGGGGGTCTAGATGCGTGAGACTGCGTCTGCTCGTCTTTCCCGTCTGCTCGCCCTTGTGCCGTGGCTTGAGCAGCATTCGGGAGTGTCCATCTCGGAGGCGGCCGAGCACTTCGGCATCGGAGTCGAGGAACTCGAGCAGGATCTGTGGCTGACCATCTGCTGCGGCTTGCCGGGCCACGGGCCCGACCAGCTCATCGACATTCAGTTCTGGGATGACGATGGCAGCATCCACGTGATCGATGCCCAAACGCTCGACCGACCCCTGCGGCTTCGCCCCGCGGAGGGAATGTCGCTCCTCGTCGGCCTGCGGATGCTGGCGCAGGTGCCGGGCGACCATGACCGGGCCGCACTCGCGAGCGCTACCGCCAAGCTCGAGGCAGCCGCCGATGTGAGCCATGCGGCCGCGGTGGTCCTCGACGATCCAGGGGAAGCCGCAGCCACCGAACTGGCGCGAGCCATTCGCGAGCGCCGACCCACGCGTCTCGTCTACGCCGGCGCGAGTCGGGATGAGGTCACCGAGAGGGTGGTCGAACCCGCCGAGATCGTGCGTCACGGTGGGAGGTCCTACCTGGCCGCGTGGTGTCGCACCGCGGGTGCACAGCGCACCTTCCGGTTGGATCGCATCCGCTCCGTCGACGTCGTAGACGAGGTCCTGCCTGAGGAGGGCAGTCGGGCGGCGACGCCAGCAGATGTCGCGCCCCGTCAGGGAGTGGTCGTGCGCGTCCGGGTGTGGCCGCGATCCCGCTGGTTGCTCGAGGCGTTGGACCCGGAGGCATTGCGGCCCGGCGGGTCGGCCAAGCCGCCCCTGTCGGGCGCCAGCGGCACGGGGGGTGCGCAGGAGGCGACTCTGGTCGTGGCGGATCCGGCTTGGCTCGTCCGCATCGTCGTGGGCCAGGCCGGGGGAGTCGAGGTCCTGGATCCCGCCGAGGTGCGGCTGCAGGTGCGCGACGCCGCTCTGGCGGCTCTGACCCGTATGGGGGCCTGAGCCTCCTAGGGGGCCCGAAGCCTCGTGTGCGGCGCCCCTGGGGGTTACCATGAGCCGACGCGCGACGAAAGGTGCTGAGATGCCGTTCAACCTCAAGGGACCCGAGCTGCTGGTGCTCGTCCTCATCATCCTGCTCCTCTTCGGCGCCAAGCGCCTGCCCGATGTTGCCCGCGGCCTCGGCCGCTCCCTGCGCATCTTCAAGGCGGAGACCAAGGACCTGCATGGTGCGGATGCCGCGGAAGCCGCGGATGGCTCGGATGCGCCGGCGGCTGTTGACGCTGCCGCTCCGCAGGCGTCACTTCCTCCGGCCGCAGCAGCGGACGTGACTCCGGCGCCCGCCAAGCCCCAGGCCGAGCGCGCCGAGAGCTGATCCGTGGCTGCTCCGCCGGACGCGAGCCCTCGGCGCCGCCGCCAGGGCACCGGCGGCGATGCCGCGATGCCACTCGTCGAACATCTGCGCGAGCTGCGTAGCAGGCTCGTCAAGGCCAGTCTTGCCATTCTCGTGGGCATGGTCGTGGGGTGGATCTACTACGCCGCGATCTTCGCGTGGCTCGCTGCGCCGTTCGAAGCAGTCGTCGAGCAGGCTCGAGCCGAAGGCCGGGACATCACACTCGCGCTCACGGGGGTCGCGGATCCCTTCGTCCTGCAACTCCAGATCTCTGCTGTGACCGGGTTGCTGCTCTCGTCACCCGTCTGGCTCTACCAGCTCTGGCGGTTCGTTACCCCCGGCCTGCGCCGCTACGAGCGCCGCTGGGCAATCGGGTTCGTGGTTGTGGCCGTGCCCCTTTTCGCCTCTGGAGTCGCGCTCGCCTACTTCGTGCTGCCCTATGGCCTCGAATTGCTCTTCGGGTTCACTCCGGAGAATGTCGAGAACATCGTTGCCGTCGACCGCTATTTGTCCTTCTTCATTCGTATGGTCATCGTCTTCGGGGTGGGTTTCCTCGCGCCACTCATGCTGGTCCTGCTGAATTTCGCTGGCATCCTGACGGGCAAGCGACTGCTGTCGTGGTGGCGCTGGATCATCTTTATCGTGTTCATCTTCTCCGCCGTTGCCACGCCGACGGGTGACCCCATCAACATGCTGCTCCTCGCGGGACCCATCCTCATTCTGATGGTATTGGCGATCAGTGTCTGCCTCGCCAACGACAAGCGGCGTGCGCGCAAGGGCGAGCCCGAGTACGACGAGTGGGATGACGACACCACGTCCCCCCTCGAATCTGCTGAGCAGGACTAGCCGGCTGTGGCCCTCACCGTGGTCGCCAATCCGTCCTCGGGCAAGGGGAGGGTCGCGCGGCTTCTGCCGGACGTCTTGGCGACCCTTCAGGCGCAGGGCCTGGATGCGCGCGTAGTGACCACGCGGGACGCAGAGGATCTGCGCCACGCCGTGCGCCAGTCCAGGGAGGCCGGTGATGCGCGAGTCATCGTGTGCGGGGGAGACGGCAGCCTCCACCTCGCCGCCCAGGAGCTTGCGGGGGGCGAGACAGCGCTGGGCATCGTGCCCGCGGGGACGGGAGACGACAACGCCCGAACCCTCGGAATCCCGAGGAAGGATGTGGCGGCAGCAACACGCCTGGCGGCTCAGGGACCCGTGTCTCGGATCGATCTGGGGCGCGTGGTCACCGCTGACGGCACCGAACGCGTCTTCTTGGGCGTGCTCTCGTCTGGCTTCGATTCACTCGTCAACGAGCGTGCCAACGTGATGACCTGGCCGAGTGGCAACGCCCGTTACGTGGTCGCGATCCTGGGTGAGCTGCGCACATTCCGCCCGGTGCCCTACCGCGCGGTCGTCGACGGCAGGAGCGTCAATGGCGATGCAATGCTCGTCGCGGTGGGCAATGGAGCGTCCTATGGCGGTGGCATGCGCGTGTGTCCTGATGCGCAGCCCGACGACGGCATGCTCGATGTGACGTGGCTGCATGGCGTCCGCAAGTCAACGTTCCTGCGGGTGTTCCCCCAGGTGTTCAGCGGCACCCATGTCCAGACGCCCTATGTCTCCACGACGCGCGCATCGACCATCGAGCTCGACGCCCCCGACCAGCTCGCCTACGCCGACGGAGAGCGCGTTGGCCCGCTCCCCGCGGTCATCAGCATCGAGACGGCGGCACTGCCCGTCGTGCGGGGACCAGCGGGCGCGTAGCCTGACGTCGTGTCTCGACCGAGGAGCGAGCCGACCCCGGCCGAGCGGCACGCGGCGGCGCAGGATCGATCGCTGCTCGGGGACTTCCCCGACCTCTATCCCTTTGGCCTCGACGGCTTCCAGCGTGAGGGCTGCCTGGCCCTTGCGCGCGGCCACAGCGTGCTGGTCGCGGCTCCGACCGGAGCAGGCAAGACGGTGGTCGGGGAGTTCGCGGTGCACCAGGCCCTGCGACTGGGTCGCAAGTGCTTCTACACGACCCCGATCAAGGCACTGTCCAACCAGAAGTTCCACGACCTGTCCGCACGCTACGGAGCCGACAGGGTAGGGCTGCTCACGGGGGACAACTCCATCAACAGCGAGGCACCGATCGTCGTGATGACGACCGAGGTCCTGCGCAACATGCTGTACGCCGACTCGCCCACCCTGGACCAATTGGGCTTCGTGGTGATGGATGAGGTGCACTACCTCGCCGATCGATTCCGCGGTCCGGTGTGGGAGGAGGTCATCATCCACCTTCCCCAGGGCATCCTGCTCGCAGCACTGTCGGCCACGGTGAGCAACGCCGAGGAGTTCGGAGAGTGGCTGGGCACGGTCCGGGGCGCCACGGACGTCATCGTCGACGAGCATCGTCCCGTCCCGCTGTGGCAGCAGGTCATGGTGGGCGACAGGTTGCTCGATCTCTTCGTGGACGAGGCCCATCAGCGCGTCAACCCCGAGCTCCTGCGCATCGCCCGGGAATCATCCCGGTGGCCCGAGCAGCGACGCCGCGGGCGCCGACCCAGTCGAGATCGGCTCACTCCGTGGCGCACGGACGTGGTCACCGAGCTCCACGACGACCACCTCCTTCCCGGCATCACCTTCATCTTCAGCCGTGCGGGGTGCGATGCCGCGGTGCAGCAGTGCCTCTCGGCCGGTTTGACGTTGACCACGCCCCAGGAACGGCGGCAGATCGAGGAGATCGTCGACGCCCGCACGATGGACCTGCCGCACGAGGACCTAGGCGTACTCGGCTACGACACCTGGCGTGAGGGGTTGCGCCGCGGCATCGCCGCGCACCACGCAGGACTCCTGGCCATGTTCAAAGAGGTCGTCGAGGATCTCTTCCAGCGCGGCCTGGTCAAGATGGTCTTCGCGACAGAGACCCTCGCCCTCGGCATCAACATGCCGGCTCGGACGGTGGTGCTCGAACGGCTGATCAAGTGGAACGGCGAGAACCACGTGGACATCACGCCGGGGGAGTACACACAGTTGACCGGGCGTGCAGGCAGACGCGGAATCGACGTTGAGGGACATGCGGTGGTGGTCTGGCATCCCGGACTCGACCCGCAGGCGCTGGCCGGTCTCGCGTCCACGCGCACATACCCGCTGCGTTCGAGCTTCCGCCCGTCCTACAACATGGCCGTCAGCCTCATCGGACGCATGGGGCGGACCCTCGCCCGCGACATCCTCGAGACGTCCTTCGCGCAGTTCCAGGCCGACAGGGGAGTCGTCGCCCTGGCCGCCCAGGTGCGGCGCAACGAAGAAGCGCTGCAGGGATACCGGGATGCCCTTCAGTGCCACCTGGGGGACTTCGAGGAGTACGCCGCCCTGCGTCGTGAGCTGAGCGACCTCGAACGTGGAGCGGCGAAAGAGCGTGGGCAGCGCGACCGTGCGGCGATCGAGGAGTCCATGAAGGGGCTTCGCCTCGGCGACGTGGTGGCCCTGCCGTCCGGGCGACGCGTAAGCCCCGCCGTGGTCGTGGGTCTTGATGACGCTGGCCTCGGGGCGCCCCCTCGCCTCACCGTGGTGACGTTGGATCGGCAGGTCCGCAAGATGGGCTCCTCGGAGGTGCACGCAGCCCTCGCGGTGATCGGCCGGGTGAAGGTGCCGAAGGACTTCTCCGCGCGGTCCGCCAACGACCGCAAGGCACTCGCGGAGCGACTGCGCGGCCTTGCCGATGAGGCGGCGCACACCCGCCCACCCAAGCGGGCCGCCGCCGGGGACTCGGATGCCACAAGCGCCCTACGCAGGCAGTTGCGCCAGCACCCCTGCCACGGCTGTGCCGAGAGAGAGGCCCACGCCCGCTGGGCCGAACGCTACTTCCGGCTCGTGCGGGACACCGAGTCCCTTCAGCGGCGAGTGGATTCGAGGACGACGAGTGTCGCTCGCCAGTTCGACCGGATTTGCGATCTCCTGCTTGAGACCGGCTATCTCGCTGGCGATCCAGAAGCTCCGCGCGTGACGGCACGCGGCCAACTGCTTGCGGGGATCTACTCCGACAACGATCTCCTGGTGGCGCAGGCCATCACGGAGGGGATGTGGGATGACGTGAGCCCACCCGAACTCGTGGCCCTGGCCGGAGCCGTGGTCTACGAAGGCCGTCAGCGCGAGGACAGCCCGCGACTTCCGGGAGGCAAGGTGCGCGAGTCGGCGCTGGCGCTCGCCGAACTCGCGCGCGAGCTCGACGAGGTCGAGGCCAGGTGGGGGGTGCCGACGTCACGCGACCTCGATCTGGGGTTCGTCTGGTCCGTGCACTCCTGGGCCCAGGGTGGCCGGCTCGCCATGATCCTGGCCGACTCCGAGATGGCTGCGGGAGACTTCGTGAGGTGGTGCCGTCAGGCGATCGACCTACTCGACCAGGTGCGCGATGCCGTGGATCGCGACCATCCGCTCCACGCGACCGCTCGGCGCGCGCGGGATCTCATCGACCGCGGGAT
>JBMOIL010000046.1:0-16115 GCA_049317345.1 Candidatus Nanopelagicales bacterium | reverse complement strand
GATGGACCTACGCGGAGTTGCTTCTGACACGGCATTGTCCGCCTACCTCGTGCAACCAGGTCAGCGGGCAGGTGATCTCGCTGGACTGTGCGAGCGCTACCTGGGCCGTGCGATCGCTCCGGGGCAGGGCGGGCAATTGGCCCTCGACGGAGGCGACGAAGACTTGGCGGCCGAGGCGGCAGCGATCGGCGAACTGGCCGCCGTTCTCGATGCGCAGGTGGAGGCCCGCGGTGCGGCCAAGTTGTTGTCCGAGGTGGAGCTGCCGCTCGAGCGCGTCCTCGCCAGCATGGAGCGCGTAGGAATCGCCGTCGACATCGCGGCGCTTCGAGCCCTCTCGGTTGAGTTTGGCGATCACGCCCGCGCTGCCGAGGGTCAGGCTCATGACATTGTGGGGCGCGCCTTCAACCTTGGTTCCCCGAAGCAACTGCAGGAGATTCTCTTCGGCGAGCGTGGCCTGCCCAAGACGAAGAAGATCAAGACGGGTTACACCACTGATGCCGAGGCCCTGCAGTCACTCTTCGCCAAGACCGAGGATCCTGTGCTCGAGTGCATCCTGCGTTGGAGGGACTGGAGCAGGCTGCGTCAGACGGTGGACGGGCTGATTCCACTCTCCGAGCGTGACGGCCGGATTCACACGACTTTCCAGCAGACCATCGCTGCGACGGGGCGGCTGTCGAGTACTGAGCCGAACCTCCAGAACATCCCCATCCGCACCGAGGCGGGACGGCGTATCCGCGAATGTTTCGTCGTAGGCGAGGGCTTTTCGTCGCTTCTCACGGCCGACTACAGCCAGATCGAGATGCGCATCATGGCCCACCTCTCGGAGGATCAGGGACTCATCGATGCGTTCGCCGAGGGTGAAGACCTGCACACCACAGTCGCTGCCCGCGTATTCGCGGTGTCGCCATCAGATGTCGATGCGGAGATGCGCAGGCGCATCAAGGCGATGTCCTACGGGCTCGCCTACGGGCTCTCGGCATTCGGACTCGCGCAACAGTTGGGGATCGAGCCAGACGAGGCACGGGTGCTGCGCGACGACTACTTTGCGCGGTTCGGTGGAGTGCAGGACTACCTGCGCGGAGTCGTGGATGAGGCGCGCCAGTGCGGTTTCACCGAGACCCTGCTCGGCAGGCGGCGGTATCTGCCCGACCTCGCGAGCGACAACCGGCAGCGCCGAGAGATGGCGGAGCGGATGGCCCTCAACGCTCCGATCCAGGGCTCGGCGGCGGACATCATCAAGGTTGCCATGCTCGAGGTGGAGCGGGCGCTCCAGGAACGCCGCCTCCGCTCGCGGCTTCTGCTCCAGGTGCACGACGAACTGGTGCTGGAGGTAGCACCAGGCGAGTCTGCCGAGGTCCGCGATCTGGTCGTGACGGCCATGGCGGGCGCGGTCGACCTCAGGGTCCCGCTGGACGTGTCCGTGGGCGAGGGCGCGAACTGGGAAACGGCGGGCCATTAGCCCCTCCCGGGGCCTTCCACCGTGGCACACTGCCCGGATGCGCCGACTTCACCTGGCTGTCATTCCTGCCGCCGCCTTGCTCCTCGCGGGCTGCGCCTCCGCTGCCGCGATCCCCGAGACTCGCGACCAGTCCTCCGCGCTGCCGTTCAACGGCTGCGAGACCGCCGCCTGCGTGGGTGAGATCAATGGAGCGGCGTACGAGATCCTCATGCCTGAGACGTGGAATGGCACGCTGCTCCTCTACTCGCACGGTTACCGCCCCGCGGAGCCCTTCCCGCCCAACTTCAACCCTGTGGTGACAACCGCCACACCCGTGCCCGGCTGGGACTCCGGAGACAAGTCCCTGGGCGAGGCGCTCCTGCAGCGCGGGTTCGCACTGGCGGGATCCTCCTATGCCAGCAACGGCTGGGCGGTCGAGGACGGCGTGCGCGCCGGTGAGGAGATCTACGCGCTCTTCACCGAGCAGATCGGCACTCCGAAGCGCGTGTACGTGTGGGGTGATTCGCTCGGTGGACTCATCACGCAGACGCTTGCCGAGAGCGCGGATTGGGTCGATGGCGCTGCTCCGCTCTGCGGCGTGATGGCTGGCCTGGAGCCCAACATCGGTCTCTCGCTCGATACCGCCTACGGCGTACAGCAACTGATGTTCCCGGAGATGGAGATCGCCGGCTACGAGAGCTACGAGGATGCACTTGCGAGTTGGGAGGGTGCGGCGTCGCTCCTCATCGAGAGTGCGCGTGACCAGGATACCGACGCGATCGCACGCATCCTCACGATCGCGGCGATGGTGGATGCTCCCAGCCAGACCTACACCTATGACGGTACGAGCATCGTGAGCACGGTCTCCGGCACGATCGAGTCACTGCTCACGGCCCTGGCCTACGGCACCGTGGGGCGCCAGGAGATCGACACGCGCTACGGCGGCAGCGTCGTGGGCAACGTCGGCTCTGACTACGCGAGCCGCCTCGACGATGCCGAGCGCACCGCGATCGACGCGATCGGTGGCGAAGGCGCAGCGGATCGCTTCGTCGCCATCCTGGACAACGGCCCCCGCGTCGAGGCGGACCCGGCGGCTGAGGCTGCTGCGATCGAAAGGGGTGGCAACCCCAGTGGCGCGGTGAAGGTGCCGACCATCACCATGCACACCAAGGCAGATCCGCTCGTCATCGTCCAGAACCAGACGTTCTTCAGGGATCGCTACCAGGCCCAGCAGGAGGCAGGCAACGTCCTCGGGGGGCTCGTGCAGCTCTACACCGTGCCTCCACCGGAGTACTCGCAGGAGACGGGAGCGCCCTACGGTGCAGGCCACTGCAACTTCACGCCACAGTCGCGCATCGCGGTCATCGAGCTTCTCGACAGATGGGTGCGCAACGGCGTACATCCTGGTCCGGTAGCCATCGAGAAGGCCATGGGTCCGGAGAGCGGCTATAGCGCCAACTACACGCCGGGTCCCTGGCCGAATGCAAACGCGGTGGCTACGCAGTAGCGGGTGATCCCGAAGGGTCTCTGCGCAGCTCGCGCACGGTGACCCCGACACCGATGGCCGCGAGCACGAGGCCGGCGATGAGGGCACTGGCGGCGAGACCTCCCACCGTGTGTGGCAGCACGAGCGTGGCGAGGGCGATCAGGATCGCGGCTGCGGCCCAGACAGCAATCACTGCACGCCGGTCATCGATGGCGAGTCGGGTGAGCAGCAGTGCCTGCGCCAGGGCAAATGTCGCGCCTATCGCTGCGAAGAGCCAGGCGAGCGGCACGAGCGATACATATGCTGCCCCGCCAACGAAGGCCACGACCAAGCCGGGAAGAAGGGCGGTGCCCGCCACGACCAGCGCGCCGATAGTCGCCACGGCAAGGAGTGTGATGACCGTGGCTCTGCCGCGGCGGGCATCGGCAAACCTCGGGAAGGCCACTACGCCGACGAACTGAGGCAGCCAGAAGGCCACCTTGGCGATTACCGCTCCCACCCCGTAGATGCCTGCCTCGTCGGGGGTGAGGAGAGCCCGAGCCAGAAGCACATCGATGTTGGTGAGCACGAAGAGTGCGAGCAGTGCGTGCGTGGCGTGCGCGGACTCACCGAAGAAGCCGTCGAGCCGCTCCCGTGGTGCTGCAGAGAGGGGTGCCACGACGATGCGCCCGATGATGGCGCCGGCCGCGGTGCCTAGGGCGAGGCCGGCCATTGTCCCCAGCGGGGTGCCGGTCACCAGGGCGCCGACCACTCCGCCGATGCCTCGACCAAGGCCGACGACCGCGTAGACAGTGGCGAGACGACCATAGGACTCACGGCCCTGAGCAACGCCGTACTGTGCCCCGGCCCAGGTGATGGGCACCAAGGTCGCAGCCGCGAGCACCAGGGCACCCCAGCCGTCGAGTCGAAGCAGCCACATGAGCAACGGACTGATCGCAAGCGTGGCGAGAGCGACGGCACCGCCTCCGATGAGGCCGTCGCGCAGCATGCTCCGTGCCGCGCCGTCGCGGGAAGCTGCATCCACCTGCACGAGGCGTCGCGCAGCGACGGCCTGGATGCCCATGGCCAGCACGCTGCCGATGAGCAGGATGCCCAGGAGCGCAGCGAGGACGCCGAATCCGTCCGGCCCGAGGGCGCGCGCGGCGACCACACTCACGGCGTAGGCCGCGATCTGTGCGATGCCCAGCGCCCCGGCGACGAGGACGGTGTGGGACGCGAGCGAGTCGCGACGTGACGACCGCTCAGTCATGGGCGCTCACGCATGCCACGATAACCCCCCATGGCCGCCCCGCGAGTGACGCGCACGCTCGCGTACCTATGGGTGGGCCTCCTGGCCGTGCTGGTGGCGGGTCCCGCCCTCATGCCGGGCTTCGCCCTCAGCTACGACCTCGTCTTCACCCCGCGACAGGACCTGCTTCCGGGATCGATCGGCGTGGGTTCCGGCCTTCCGCGCGCAGTGCCCCAGGACGCGATTGTGGCGATCATCGAGACGCTGATCCCCGGGATGATCGTCGAGAAGCTCGTGCTGCTCGGCATCCCCCTCATCGCGGGGCTCGGCATGCTTCGGCTGCTCAACGGCACCGCTGCAGGGGTTGTGGCCGCGACCGTCGCCATCGCGAATCCCTTCGTCGCCCAACGACTCGTGATCGGGCATTGGGGATTCCTACTCGCGTATGCGCTGGTGCCGTGGGCTTTGGTGGTGGCACGACGGTTGCGGGCCGGCGGCGATCCCTGGGACGGCCTGCGTCTGCTGCTCCTCGTGGCCGCCGGATCCCTCACGCCGAGCGGCAGTCTTCTCATAGCCGCAGTAACTGTGCCCCCCGTTCTCCTTCCCGGATCCCGGTACGCCGTTCGCCAGCGACTGATGCTTGCGGCAGGCGTCGTGGCGACGTGGTTGCCATGGCTGCTCCCCGCACTCCTACATCCAGCGGTGGCCAGTGCCGATCCGACGGGCACGGGCGTATTCGGTCTTCGCCCCGATGCGCCCGGAGGGGCACTCGTGGCCGCGCTCACGGGTGGCGGCATCTGGAATGCGGAAGCGGTGCTGCTCTCGCGCGGCACACCGCTGACCTGGGTCTTCGCTGCTTTCGTGCTAGCCCTGGGTGCATGGGGTGCGGGGGCGCTCATGCGTGCGCTGGGCAGAGGGGTCGCCGGGTGGTGGGGCCTGGTGGCCGTCGCGGGACTCCTGGCTGCTGTCGCCTCTGCGATGGTCCCCGGGGCGTGGGCGGCCCTCGTGGACGTTGTGCCCGGTGGCGGCCTCGCACGGGACGCGCAGAAACTCCTCGCACCGTGGATCCTCCTGCTCGCCGCCGCCGCGGGCGCGGGTGCGGGCCGACTGCTTGCGCGCGTGCGAGATGACGCCTCACGCGCGGTAGCGCTGGTTGCCCTGGCCGTGCTGCCCCTCGCATGTCAGCCAGATCTGCTGTGGGGCGCAGGAGGGCGACTTCAGGCGGTTGCCTATCCGAGCGACTGGGCCGTGGTGCGAGCGGAAATCGCCGCCAGCGAGAGGCCGGGGGACATCGCCTCCTTCCCCTGGACTGCGTTCCGGCGCTTCGACTGGAACGCCGGCAGGACCGTGCTGGATCCCGCGCCCCGCTGGCTACCGCGCACCACCGTCGTGTCGGACGATCTCGCCATTGAGACGGCGGATGGCCTTGTCGTCGTCACGGGCGACGATCCACGCTCCCGGGCCATCACGGGCGCGCTGGCGGCGGGGGATTCGGTCGCGCGCGAGCTCCCGGCCCTGGGCGTGGGCTGGGCCCTCGTGGCCAAGGGCACTCCGGGCCCGATTCCCGATCTCCCGGGGTGGGAGCGGGTCTATGACGGCCCCGATCTGGCGCTGTACGCCGCTCCCGCTAGCTCCGTGATCGCCTCCCACCCGGACACGCGAGGGGTGGCGGCGGTCGACCTCGCCGTGCTGGGCGCGCTCCTCGCCGGATGGGGGGCGATCCTGATCCGGCGAGTCCGGGCGCGGGGGGCCCGACCTTTGGTACCGTGACGAACGAAGGAGGCAGGCATGTCTGTGTGGATCGGGCCCATCATCGCCGCAGTCGTCGGTGCTGTCGTCGCTGCGGGGGCATCCTTCGGCATCGTGTCGTCGCAGACCGCCGTGCCGCCTACGGTCGACGCGCCTTACGTCGTGTACGGAACGACCAACTAGTCCCCTGC
The DNA here is from genome assembly GCA_049317345.1 of Candidatus Nanopelagicales bacterium. GTDB lineage: Bacteria > Actinomycetota > Actinomycetes > S36-B12 > S36-B12 > Mxb001. The sequence continues at coordinate 10,023 of JBMOIL010000046.1, read as the reverse complement.
CCCTCCGCATTCGCGTGCACTGCTGCGATGAGCAGCTCCTCGAATCGTTTCGCAGAAGACTCCCACGAGAATTGCGCTGATCTCTCTCGGGCCTGCACCCCCATGGCCAGGCGTCGCGCGGTGTCAGAAAGAAGCGCATTTAGGGCGTCGATGAAGTCTGCTTCCTCCCCACGCACGAGAACGCCGGTGGCACCGTCAGCGATGGACTCGGTGACGCCGCCAGCATCGGCGTAGGCGACGGCGGGCACCGCGCGCGAAGCGGCCTCCATGACGACCAACCCCCATCCCTCCTTGAGGGATGGCAGGGCGAGCACCCAGGCCCGGTCGACCTGGCGAGCCTTCTCGTCCTCGCTCACGTGACCGGTGAACTCCACGATGTCAGCGACGCCGTGACTGCGTGCAGCCTCGTGCAGGTTCTTGGCCCACCAGCCATCGCCGACGACGGCGACAGTGAGGCCCGGGTGGCGGCTGCGCAGTCGTGCTGCTGCAGCGATGACGTGTTCCACGCGCTTGTGCGGCACGAGCCGCCCGAGAACCAGGATGCGCGGTGACGGATCGCGGGAGGCGCCACTGTCAGGCAGTGCCTCGGTGCCGTTGTGGACGACGGAGATGTCCTCGGCTGCAACACCCTGGAGGATGAGTTCGCTCTTGGTGGCCTCCGAGACAGCGACGTACGCGGTGCCACGCAACGCACGCGGGGCGGCGACCGACTCGACGAACCAGCCCACGCGCGCACGCACGGGGTCGTAGACCACGGGCCACTGCTCACGATGCACGTGGTGGACGAGCATGACGGTCGGTATCGACGTCGCATAGCGAGCGAAGAAGGGGATGCCGTTTTGAGTGTCGATGACGACGTCCACCTTCCCCAGGGCGCCGCGGCGCAGGAGCTTTCTCGCGCGGGAGTAGACGCTGAGCTTGGTGCCGACCCGGACGATGCGGATGCCGTCGCGGTCTTCGAGACTCGGTCCCGCAGTGTGGGCGGCGCACACAAGGGTCACGCGGTGCCCATCGCGCACCCATCGACGGGCGAGCTGCTCGACGTAGACCTCAGAGCCACCGCCCTCCGGGTTGGCGGTGTCGCGCCAGTTGAGGACGACGATGTGCACCGGGCCACGGTACGTGCTGCGCGACTCGCGCGTGCACCCGTCCCGCTGGGGTAACGTCACCGGGTGTCCGCCGTCTGGCCCGCCGGGGATCAGGGAGGCCCGTCAGGGGCCCCCGGCGTCTCTCGCGCGCGCGCCTTCTCTGCCACGTGGGGCCGATCCGTCAGCCTTTTCCGGTCGTTCCTCGTGGAGCAGACGGATCCTGATCGCTTCTATGGGGACCTGGCTGCGGACTCGGCAGCTCACGTGGACAGCTTCCAGTCGCTTGCCGGAGCGCGGCTCCTCGACGTGGGGGGCGGCCCCGGGTTCTTCGCGGATGCTTTCGGGGCGCGTGGAGCGACGTATGTCGCCGTGGATGCAGATGCGGGGGAGATGCGGCTACACGGTCGAGCGCCGGCGCCGCGCACCGTCCAGGCCAGTGGCACCGCACTGCCCTTCCGCGATGGCTCCTTTGACATTGCCTACTCGTCGAATGTGCTTGAGCACGTGCGTGACCCCTGGAACATGGCGGATGAAATGGTGCGCGTCGTGCAGCCGGGCGGACTCGTCGTCCTTTCGTACACCCTGTGGTTCGGACCCTGGGGCGGCCACGAGACGGCACCGTGGCATCTCCTCGGTGGACGTCGCGCGGCCCGCCGCTATGAGCGTGTGATGGGTCACGCCCCCAAGAACGTGTACGGCGAAAGCCTCTTCCCGATTACCGCGTCTGCCGGTCTGGCCTGGGCGAGGCGGGCCAGCGAGGTCGACATCGTCTCGGTTGAGCCGCGCTACCTACCTCGGTCGATGGCCTGGGTCGTCGATGTCCCCTTCCTGCGGGAGATCGTCACCTGGAACCTCATGCTCGTCTTGCGGCGGCGCGGCGGGACACCGTGAGCAACGGGCTCGGTGTGCCGCCGGTGGCCGAGGCAGAGGCACTCAACCCATCGTCGCCTCGGCTCCTGCACCGGCTGCGGCTCGTGGCCGTGACCGTCGTACTCACAGCACTGGCCTTCGTGCAGGACCCGGGCCGGATCGCCGCGGACACCAAGCTCGACCTCGCCGTGGATCCCGGTGGATTCCTCACGCGCGCTCTGTCGCTGTGGGAACCCCTCGGCTTCTTCGGGCAACTGCAGAACCAGGCCTACGGGTATCTGTTCCCGGTGGGCCCGCTCTTCGTCATGGGCGATCTCGCCGGCTTGCCCGCATGGGTCGTGCAGAGGCTGTGGTGGTCAGCGCTGCTCATCGGTGCCTTCCTCGGGGTCGTGCGCCTCGCGCGCATGCTCGGCGTCGAGCGGGAGAGCTCGCGGATCCTGGCCGGTCTCGCCTACGCCCTCGCACCGCGCATGGTGACCGAGATCGGCGTGCTCTCGGTGGAGGTACTGCCCTTCGCCCTCGCGCCATGGGTGCTTATCCCACTGGTGTCGGTAGCGAAGGGCACGCTGTCTTCCCGACGTGGCGCCGCGTTGAGCGGTGTTGCCGTTCTGCTGGCCGGCGGGGTGAATGCGGTGGCAACCGCCGCGGTCCTGCCACTCGGCGCGTGGTGGATTCTGACGAGATTCCGCGGGCGTGCGCGCCTGGTCCTCCTCGGCTGGTGGACGTTGGCCGTGGGCCTCGCCGCGCTGTGGTGGACGGTTCCGCTACTCCTGCTCGGCCGGTATTCACCGCCCTTCCTCGACTGGATCGAATCGTCGTCGGTCACGACGCTCATCACCTCACCGGACACGGTGCTCCGGGGCGCGACGCAGTGGGTTGCGTATGTCGTCGAACCCGGTGGCCCCACGTGGCCGGGCGGATGGGCGCTCGTGTCCACGCCCATTCTCATTCTCGCCACGGGCCTCATCGCGGCTGTCGGGCTCGCAGGTCTGGCGGCGCGGACGACCCCCTATCGAGCTTTCCTCATCGGCGGTCTGCTCATAGGCATGGTCCTCGTTTCGCTTGGCCACACCGGCGCGGTCCAGGGGATCGGGGCCCCTGCGGTGCAGGACGCCCTCGACGGATTGCTCGCGCCGCTACGCAACACCCACAAGTTCGACCTTGTCGTGAGGCTTCCGCTCGCCCTGGGAGTGGGATTCGCCGTCGACGCGCTGTGCCGTCGCGCCGCTGTGCGCGGCCCGTTCGCTACGCGGGTCATCGCCGCAGCGATGACCGTCCTCCTCGTCGTTGGCGCCTGGCCCATGGTCACCGGATCGCTCGTGCGCGACAGGTCCTTCGCCGCGATCCCCGACTATTGGTCCCAGGCGGCGGGTTGGTTGGCCGAGGAGTCACCCGATGGCCGCGCGCTCTTGGTCCCCGGTGCGTCCTTCGGCATCTACAGCTGGGGACGCACGCAGGACGAGCCCCTGCAGCCGCTCGCCACATCGCCGTGGGCCGTGCGGGATGCGGTCCCGCTCTCCAGCGCAGGCAACATTCGCTGGCTCGACGCCGTCCAGGAGAGGCTTGACTCCGGGCGGGGATCCCCGCGCCTGGCGGACGCCTTGGCGCGTGCGGGGGTCGATTACGTCGTCGTGCGCAACGACATCGACCGCAGGCGCAGCGCGGCACCGAGGAGCGTGCTCATCCGGCAAGCCCTCGTGCGCTCCGGTGGCTTCACCCCCGTAGCGGGTTTCGGTCCCGCGCTCCCGCCGTACCGCACGCCCACAACCGTGATCGACGACGGGCTCCAGGACACGGTGGCTGCCGTGGAAGTGTGGCGTGTCGAATCCCCGACTGCCCCCGACGATCCGCGCGTCACCCTGCGCGACGCCTCCTACGTGACGGTCGTGCCCGGTGCGTCCGAATCGGTGGTGGACCTCGCGGACGCGGACGTCCTCGGGTCTGAGGCCGTCGTCATGGCCGGTGATGAGGATCCACTCCTGGGCCTCGACGGCGTCGACCTCAGGTACGGGGTTACGGACGGATTCCGCCGCAGCGAGGTAAGCGTGGGGTCGACGCGCGACAACCGATCCCAGACCCTGGGTACCGACGATGCCTACCTCCAGGACCGGCGCGTGCATGACTACTACCCGATTGATCCGCAGGATCGCCAGGCGATCGCCCTCTACTCAGGCGGCGTCGTGACAGCTTCGTCCAGTGGCAGTGACGTCACTGCTCTGCGTGCCCGATCGAGCGCAGCGCAGCCGTGGGCGGCCGTGGACGGTGACCCGGCCACGGCATGGATCTCCGGTGATCTGCAGAAGGGTGTCGGGCAGTGGTGGCAGGTGACCGCCGACGAGCCGTTTACGGCGCCCTGGTTCACGGTGAGATTCGTGGTGGGCCAGGTCGCGGGCGTCGAGCCGGCCGAGGTGACCGTGACGACTGACTCGGGCTCAGTCACCGTGCCAGTCGCGGCGACTGATCAGCCGCAGCGGCTCCCCGTGCCGGCCGGTGAAACGCGCACCCTGCGGCTCACTCTGGCCTCGGTGATCGGCGGAGGGCCGGGCGAGGGATTCGGCCTGCGGGAGGTGGAGATCCCCGGAGTCGAGGTGACGCGTCGTGTGGACGCTCCCGGGGCTGCCGATGGCGGTCCGATCGTCCTGAGTGCCCGCAAGGGGGAGCAGACCGGATGCGCGGCGGTCGCGGGCCAACTTGTCTGCTCGCCGCAGTTAGGGCGGGTTGGCGAAGAGCGCACGGGCGTCCAGCGGATCGTCGATGTCCAGCAGGCCGGTGAGTACCGGCTGCGCATGTGGGTTCGACCGCGGCCAGGGGTGGCCCTCGACCGTCTTCTCGAGCCAGCGCTGCCGGTGTCTCCGCGCGCTGAGGCGTCGAGCGTCTTCACAAGCGACCCGGCGAGCCGCCCCCAGGCCGCCGTAGACGGTGTCCTGTCGACCTCTTGGCTCGCGTCGCCGCTCGACGACCGACCCGTGCTCTCCCTGAGCTGGGGCGAAGACAGGCGCGTGCGAGGAGTGCGGCTGGACATCGCACCCGACCTGGTGGCTACCCGCCCCCTGCGCGTCACCGTGACCGTCAACGGCCGGGAGACAACCGACATCGTTTCCGCGCGCGGGAGCATCACGGTTCCTGCCCAGGACGCTAGCTCCCTGACCATCCGGTTCGACAACGCGGATGTCGTGCGCAGCCTCGACCCGGACACAGGCAACCTCACTGCCTTGCCCATCGGCGTCACCGAGGTGCGCATCCTGGGGGCGGAGGACATCGTCAAGGGCCCACGTCTCATCGACGATGCGGGCGTTCCGTGCGGATTCGGCCCTGAACTGGTCATCGATGGTGATGTGCGTGCAGAGACATCGGTGACGGCGACAGTGAGTCAGACGATCACCGATGCGCTCCTGCGCGCCACCCCTTGCGGCGGCCGTGTCGTGACACTCAGTCAGGGCAGCCACGTCATCGAAGCACTGTCGACCGCCCAGTACGCCGTCGAGGCGGTGGCTCTCGAGCCTGTCGATGCCACGCGCAGCGCAACTGCAAGCGCGCCCACAGTCCAGGAGTGGAGTGGGACGCACCGCGTCATTGACATCCCGGCGTCGCAGGCGCCACGAATCCTCGAGACGACGGAGAACGTCAATGCCGGCTGGCGCGCAAGTCTGGGCGGCGCGGAACTCCAACCGATCCGCGTCGACGGGTGGAGACAGGGGTGGATCGTCCCCGCCGGGGTGACGGGGACTGCGGTGCTCGAGTTCGCGCCTCAGTCGATCTACCTGACAGGTCTGGTAGCGGGGCTGCTTGCCGTCATCGCACTCCTCGTCCTCGTATTCGTCCGCAGAGGTCGCGGCGGCACAGAAGCTCCTGAGCACGCTCCGAGTGCGCATCGTTGGCTGGCCGTAGGAGCCGTGGTCGTGGGCCTCGCCATCGGCGGATGGCCCGGGGTGATCGCCGCCGCAGCGGGTGTGCTGCTCGCGTGGGTAGTCCCGCGTCCGGTTGTTGCGGGCGCCCTCGCCTGCGCCGCAGCCTTGGGTGCAGCGCTGGTCCCCTGGCCCGACAGCCTCGACGTCCCCGAGCCATTGCTCGTGGCTACTGCGCTGCTGGCGATCGCTGCCCTGGGAGCTGCTGCGTCGCCTGGGCGGGCTCCCCGGGAGTACGCCGGTGCGCCCACGCCAGGATCGGACGCTCCAGGATGAACCAAGACGCGCTCGCGACGGCGATGGAGGCCAGCACCACCAGAGGCCACACGATCCAGAAGCCTCCGGAGAAGACCTGCAATCCCAGGGCGTTCTGGATGAAGCGAAGCAGCACAAGGTGCCAGAGGAACACGCCGTAGGAGATCGTCCCGAGGTAGACGACGATGGGATTGGCCAGGATCGCGGCCCACCAAGAGTGCGGTGGAACCCCATCGCTCGTGTCTCCGATGCCGAGGAATCCTGGGAGCAGCAGGAACGCCGCGATCACCCCGTAGAGCACATGTTTGATCACGAGGCTGTTGGGCTCGGCGGGGTCAAAGGTGAGCGGCCCAGCGATCGGGGTGGCCGCGATGATCGCGAGACCGGCCGCAATGAGAAGGCACCAGCCGGTCGCCTGGGCTACCTGGCGCACGGACAGCATCCAGGCAGGAGCACCGCCCTTGCTGAGGCGCACCTGGATGACGGCAGCGGCCATGCCGATGGCAAACCAGTCGAGGAAGCCGGGCAGCCAGTAGCCCGTAATCGTCGAGGAGCCCAGCGCCCCCGTCACGCGCAGAATTGTGAACGTCCAGGCGATGAGCACGGCCACAGCGAGAACCGTCAATTGGAAGCGTGCGCTCGCGTCGGGATTGCCGCGCCCGCGCCGCCCGGCGATCCATGCGATGACGGGCAGCAGGATGTAGAAGGCCAGCTCGGTGGCGAGACTCCACGTCTGGGTGAGTCCCTCGAGCGTGAAGCCCGGCACGTAGATGTGCAGGAGCCCGAGGTGGACGGGCCATGCTTGCCAGCGCACCGGCTGGATCTCCGGTAGCAGGAGCAGGGTGAAGATCACCATCGCCCAGTACGCCGGCAGGATGCGGGCGGCGCGACGAAGTGCGTACCCGCCCACTGCCGGACCCGGGGTGGCCGTCATCGCGGCCCGCGCCCAGGGGCGGTAGAGGAGGAACCCCGACAGCAGGAAGAAGAGGGTCACGCCGAAGTCCATGCGACCGAGGAGGGGCCCCAGGACCGGAGTCCGGATCTCGCCCGTGTTGAAGGCCACGTGGGTCGTGAGGACCATGAAGGCCGCGATGGCCCGGTAGCCGTCCAGGAGGGGGAAGGGGCGCATGATCCCTCTCCCTCCCGATAGATCCGGCCCGACGGCCCGACGGCCAAATCTGCACGCCGGGGAGCCCAGTATCCGCTAGCGTTCCTACCACGCGCGCTGAACCGCGGGCGACGGCTTGGTGACCGGAGGGTGGCATGAGGCGAGGCATTGGCATCGTCCTGGTCGGACTCGGGGTGTTCCTCGTGGTGATCGGAGCGCTCCTGCGATTCAGCGTGGTCCCCGCCGTGGCTAAGGCTCCACTCTCACCCGGCGAGGATACGGGCGGCGTCACGCAGACCGATCAGACGGGTGTCGCATCCAAGCTCTTCGATCCCGCCACTCTGACCGAGCGCATCGATGTTCCCCTGACGGTCACCCGCTTCACGCGTGGCGACGTCCCTGCGAGTCAGACCGATGAGGCAAAGGCCGCCGACCTCGCGGTCTACGACACCTTCCAGCGCGTGGAGGACAACGCCGGCGTCGTGGTGCTCGCAGATACGGCCCGGTTCGCCTTCAACCGCGTCTCCTCGGAGATGTCCAACTGCTGCGGTGCCAACGTCAATGGCGAAAACGTGGAGTTGAGCGGCCTCGTCCCGCTGAAGTTCCCCATGTTCACGCAGCAGCAGACCTACCCCTACTTCGACACGGCCCTCAACAAGGGAGTGGACGCTGTCTTCCAGGGCGAGGAGACGCTCGAGGGCCTTGCGGTCTACAAGTTCTTGGTGACGGTTGAGCCGACCCAGACGGGCACCATCGAGGTGCCGGGCGAGTTGGTGGGGTCACCGCTTCCTAACTTCGTGGCCCCTCGCTACTACAGCAACCTCCTGACCCTGTGGGTCGAGCCCAACACCGGAGCGATCGTCAAGGGCGAGAGCGACCAACTCCAGACCCTGCGCGGCCCAAGCAACGAGGTCGAGGTCATCGTCATCGACGCTGTGATCGGCACCACCCCGGCGCAGGTGGCCTCGGGTGTTGAGTACGCCAAGTCCCAGGCGGCGCTCCTCGCGCTCCTCAACAACACGGCCCCGCTCATCGCGGTGATCCTCGGCGTAATCCTCCTTGTGATCGGCATCATCCTCGTGGCTGCCGGGGGCAAGAAGCGCTCGGGAGCCCATGCGGGGGGCTACACGGCCGCCTAGGCCGGTCGGTGGCCCCTCAGGGGCCCTGCGCTATCCTCCCTGGGCACGCCGAGCCCGCACGCGTCCCAGACAGAGTGGCCTCGTGACGTTCCTCGCGGCCCGCGGTTCACCCGCGCACCACGTCGATCACGGTCTCGAACGTGCACAGGCCGACATCTATCCGTATCGGAGTCCGCGTGACCTCCCAGACCATCGCACCCCAGGTAGCCATCAATGACATCGGCGATGCCGATGAATTCCTCGCCGCTATCGATTCCACCATCAAGTACTTCAATGACGGCGACATCGTCGAAGGCACCATCGTCAAGGTTGACCGCGACGAGGTCCTCCTCGACATCGGCTACAAGACCGAGGGTGTGATTCCCTCCCGCGAGCTGTCCATCAAGCACGACGTCGACCCCCATGAGGTGGTGTCCGTCGGCGATGCGGTCGAGGCTCTTGTCCTTCAGAAGGAGGACAAGGATGGCCGTCTGATCCTGTCCAAGAAGCGTGCCCAGTACGAGCGCGCATGGGGCACGATCGAGCGCATCAAGGAAGAGGACGGCGTCGTCGAGGGCTCGGTCATCGAGGTTGTCAAGGGTGGTCTCATCGTCGACATCGGGCTCCGCGGCTTCCTTCCGGCATCGCTCGTGGAGATGCGCCGTGTCCGCGACCTTCAGCCTTACGTCGGCAAGACCCTCGAGGCCAAGATCATCGAGCTCGATAAGAATCGCAACAATGTCGTCCTCTCACGCCGCGCGTGGCTCGAGCAGACCCAGAGCGAGGTCCGCCAGACCTTCCTCAACAACCTGCAGAAGGGCCAGATTCGCTCCGGCGTCATCTCCTCGATCGTCAACTTCGGCGCGTTCGTCGATCTGGGCGGAGTCGACGGCCTCGTGCACGTGTCCGAGCTTTCCTGGAAGCACATCGACCACCCCTCCGAGGTTGTCGAGGTCGGCCAGGAAGTCACGGTCGAGGTGCTCGACGTCGATATGGACCGCGAGCGCGTGAGCCTTTCGCTGAAGGCCACGCAGGAGGATCCCTGGCAGCACTTCGCGCGCACTCACCAGATCGGCCAGGTCGCGCCCGGTCGTGTCACCAAGCTCGTGCCCTTCGGCGCCTTCGTCCGCGTCGAGGAGGGCATCGAGGGCCTCGTCCACATCTCCGAGCTTGCCGAACGTCACGTGGAGATCCCCGAGCAGATCGTCCAGGTGGGCGACGAGATCTTTGTCAAGGTGATCGACATCGACCTCGAGCGTCGCCGCATCTCGCTGAGCCTCAAGCAGGCCAACGAGTCTGGTGACGGCGAGGTCGCCGACGAGTTCGATCCCTACCTCTACGGTATGGCTCCGGCCTTCGACGAGGCGGGCAACTACGTCGGCCCCGACGGCTTCGATCCGGAGACCGGCGAGTGGAAGGCTGGCTACGAGGATCAGCGTGCCCAGTGGGAGCGGGAGTACGCCGAGGCGCACGCTCGCTGGGAGGCCCACCGCAAGCAGGCATCTGAGATGCGCACCGCCGATGCGGAGCAGGCTGTCGCAGAGGGTAACGCCACCGAGTACTCCTCGGCGTCCGCCGAAGCGTCCGGGGCACTGGCTTCTGACGAGTCGTTGCAGGCGCTGCGCGACAAGCTCGCCGGCGACTCCTGACGTAGACGGGTCGCCGTGGGCACAGCGACC
>JBMOIL010000045.1:0-16529 GCA_049317345.1 Candidatus Nanopelagicales bacterium | reverse complement strand
AGTAACGGGTCGAAATCGCAGGATTTCCCACCCGTTACTCGACACTCGGCGTTGCTTACTTCAGGGACACCTTAACCGGGAAGCGCTTGATCCCATTGACGAAGTTGGACCGCAGCCGCTCGACTGGACCGGCGTGCTCCATGAAGTCGATGCGCGAGAGCAGGTCCTCAAACATGATCGTGATCTCCAGGCGAGCCAGTGAATTGCCCAGGCACATGTGCGGGCCGCCGCGGCCGAAGGCCATGTGCTCGTTGGGCTTGCGCGTGACGTCGAAGACATAGGGATCGGGGAAGACAGCCTCATCGCGATTGCCGGAGGCGAACCACGTGACGACCTTGTCGCCTTCCTTGATGGTGGTGCCGCGCACCTCGACGTCGCGGGTCGCCGTACGACGGAAGTGGTAGACGGGACTGGCGTAGCGCAGGAACTCCTCGACCGCCCAGGGAATGAGTGACGGATCCTCCTGCAGGCGACGCATCTGATCGGGATGCTCGATGAGGTTGTTCATCGTGTGACTGATCGTGTGGCGGGTCGTCTCGTTGCCCGCGACGACAAGGAGCAGGAAGTAGGCGTGGAAGTCGTCCTCGCTGAGTGGCTTGCCGTCCATAGGCGTGGCATTGACCAGGGTCGACACGAGGTCGCGACCCTCGCCGCCGAGACGCTGTCGCTTGAGCTCGTCGCCGTAGGCCCAGACCTCGAGCGCGGCAGGCGAGCGGAAGGGCAGCATGCGGTACTTCTCGCTCTCGGGATCCGAGGCCAGCACGTCGGCGTGCTCCGGGTCGGTATTGCCCACCATGCGGTTGCCCCAGGCGATGAGTTGGGGAATGTCGGCGTCGGGTACGTCGAGCATCCGCGCGAGCACCCGGATGGGGAAGTCGGCCGCGACGTCAGCGACGAAGTCGAACTCGCTCTTCGCAAAGGCTGCGTCCAGAGTCGAGGCCGTCAGACCGCGCAGGAAGGTCTCGTATCCCGCGAGCGCACGCGGAGTGAACTCACCCTGCATGAGCTTGCGCAGTGCGCGATGGCGCTCACCATCGGTCTCCAGCATGGACTTGCGCACGCGCAGCTGATCGTCGTCGAGTTCCTCGAGATTGACGGCGCCCACCTCGGACGAGTAGGTATCGGTGTCACGCAGCACGTCCACGATGTCGTGGTAGCGCGTGATGGACCAGAAGCCCTTGTTGCCGTCGGGCTCGACATCCCAGTGCACGGGATCCTCCGCGCGCAGCGCGTCGAAGGTCGCCCACGGCGGTCCGGCCTCGAAGAGATCAAGATCAGCGAGGGTGACGTCGGACTTCACGGACATGGAGCCTCCCGAGATCGTGGCACCCGATCGTTCGGGCCCTAACTATCTCCGATAGTGCCAGATGTTCGGGCCCGAACGGAAGGTTCTGCGAGACTTCCGCCATGGCTGGCCCGCACACCTTGGCCGAGACCGAGCGGCAGGTGGCCGACCGGATCGGGGATCTCACCCTGGACTACGAGGCGATGGCCGTGGTCTCCAACCTCTTCCGGGCTGCCAACGCAGTGCGCAATCACCTCGAGCGCAGCGTCCTCGCCCCTGCCGACCTCACCTGGACGGCGTTCGTGGTGCTGTGGGTCGTCTGGATCTGGGACCGGGCGGAGACCCGCACGATCGCAACGGAGGGCGGCTTCTCCAAGGCCACCCTGTCCGGCGTGCTCACCACTCTCGAGAGCCGTGGGCTCGTCGAGCGCTCCCGCAGCGAGACCGACGGCCGCCTGGTCGACGTCACGCTGACCCCGGCCGGCACCAAGCTCATGCGCTCGCTCTTCCCGAAGTTCAACGCCGAGGAGCGGGCGATCACGCGCCATGTGGATGACCTCGGCAGCGCCGCCGCCATGCTGCGCGCACTCACCCTCGCGACCGAGTAGCAGCGGGGATGGATGAGCCACCGACATCGCCCCTGGAACAAACCTCGGGCGGATCCCTTCACCAAGTGAAAAGATCCGCCCGAAGGTCATGCGATCACGTAGGTGTGAGCACGGTGACGGTCAACCTGAAAAACGCTGCTGGCGGAGCACCATATCCACCATGAAGGCATGAAAATCCTGATGGCCCGTCTTGATTATCGAGCTGTGATCCGATGACAGGTCGAGGTCGATGCTGTTCTTCTTGATCGTCGACTGGTGGTATACCGGCGGCGACTGGTGCACCGAACTCTTCACGCTGGACGCATCGTCGACAACGTGGACGAATGACGGCGCCGTGTTACTCGATGGAATAACGAAGGGGGAGTCCTCTCCCCCCATGAGGGCCCGGAAGCTGGACTCACTTTCTCCCGACGCGGCTTTCCGGAGAGTTCGCGTGGACTCCTTACTCGACGCGTGCCCCAAAGTCCACAACTCCTTGGTCGTGAGCGCGTCCCAATTCCCCTTCCTTATCCGGGAGAACACTGCCAAGGCGCCGACTGCGGAAAGGTAGGCCCCACCGGCCGCCGCCAGGCTCGCTCCGACCGCGGCAAGCACGGACTCCGTGCCACCCAGGGAGGATTTCACCTTGAGATAGGTCCCGTAACCTGCGGCGCCCGCACCGGCCGCGCCTAGCACGACACCGATAGCCGCCACCGTGCGACCCTTCCATCGCACAACCTGCTTCGGCCCTGCTGCCTTCATTAGCGAGTAGATCTCCATGCTTCGGCCGCCTAGGTAACCCAAGCCGCCCAAGATCGCGGCCGCGGCCCCTGCCCCGATCATGATCGAACTCATGTCGTCCTCGGTCATGTTGCCGGAGGTGTCAGATGAGTTCACCGGATCGCCATTGGTGTAGCCGTACAGGTTGCTGCCGGACGCCAGCACAGGGTCCGGCGCCAGGAAGGCACCGAGCGCCGGGTGGTAGGGCCGCGCCCCCATCAACGTGATGGACGAGGTGCCCGGCAGTGTCTCCTGCGCGGCACTGGCCTTCCAGGCGTACGTCGGCAGGGCATCGCCGGCGGCGTCGGGCGTGACGAGCGGCTCGCCATATGGCCCGAATCGGTCGGCCAGTCCCACCGTCGATCCCGGTGCCGCAGCGGTCCCGGAGCCGAGGGAGGGCACCTCTACTGTGACGAGTGCCGAACCATCCAGGCCGGGCAGAGTCAGAGTCGCGGTTGATCCCGGAGCTGTACGTACGTGTGCACCGCCGGGCAATCCGTAGATCACCGACTCGACACCGGTGATCTTGTCGTCAGCAACCGTGAACAGGTGCGATCCGGAGTAACGCAGAACGCTCGTACCACTGTCATCGGACACAATCTTGTCCAGGATGGCACCCCCGTAGGTGTTCATCACCGTGCGTACCAGTCCAGTGCCATCGGCGGCGATCTCATCGACCCTGGTCAGGGTCGTGCCGCTCCCCCACTTCAGGGCTGCCGCACGAGGACCGGATATTCCGGTCACGCGACCGAGACCGTCGTAGGAAATCTCGCTGGTGTCGCCCTCACCGACGATCAGAGGGTCGGTGCTGGAGACCGGGCGCCCCTGCGCGTCGTAGCAGATGCGGTAGTCGACTTCACCACGTGAGCCACTCGTGCGCAGTGAGTCAAGACCCGCCCCGGAGTACGTCGACCCACACCCTGGAGCCTGCTGCGCATCGAAGGCATACGAGTAGGTGGCGGAGGTGAAGCCACCGGTCCCGGTGATCACCGCACGCTCCAGTCGACCCGCGGCGTCGTAAAGGTAGCCGCGCGACTCCGACCGCGGATCGCTCCCAGCCACCGTCAGCTCACTCGAGAGTGTGCGACCGTAGTCAGAGGTGGTGCGCTCGTCGGAGATGCGCGTGAACCGCGCATCCGGTGTGACGATGGTGACCGCACCCGGGGCGCCATTAGCCAGGCGCGTCACCGCACGGCTCACCCCGTCGGCGTATTCCACCGCATTCAGTGCAGACGTGTCCGGGTCGTAGCTGAGCGTCGCCGCGAGCACGCCGTTGACGCGCACCGACTCCAGGGAGGCGTCGGTCGAGCGGTAGGTGTAGGCAAAAACTAGCGGCGCCGCACCCGCGGAGGCCGGTGGTGTTTGCGTCACCTTTGACACCATGCCACCGGCGTCGTACTCGGTGGTGGTGACCACGCCTGAGTAATCAGTGCTGGAGATTTCCCGGCCACCAAGATCCACAGTGGTCGTCGAGGTCACCGATGTGTTGGGGCTCACGGGTGCCGCCGAGCCGTGGGTGATGGTGTGTGCGTTCACCCGCGGGTCACCGCCGACCGCGTACTCGGCGGTCGATGACTCAATGAGTTGGCCGTCCGTGTCGTAGTAGGCGGCGGTGAGCGGGCTGCCGGAGATGGTGTAGGAGTAGCAGGCTGTCTCGGTCGCACCTTGTCCAGAGATGACCGCAGAGCGGACCCGACCCCAGTTGTCGTAGTACTGGGTCACGGTCGTGCCGTCCTGACGCGTGACGGCCTTGCCTTCTCCCGTTTGGGTCAGGATTTCGCCACCGCACACCGCCGGAAGCGTGGCCTTCTCGCCCACTCCCCAGTACGTGTTGGTCACGGTTTTCCCACTGGGCATCGTCGAACGAATGAGTCGGCTCTTGTTACCTGCCGAGTAGTCGAATGTGACCGTGAGACCGCCCGTGCTAGTGATGCTGGCCGGACGCGCATCGGCAGGGTCCGGGAACTCGTAGCGTGTCTGGCTTTCACTGCGCATCCCGCTGGCGACGTCGTTGTTCTCCGCCACCGTGTTGAGCGCATACCCGGGGGACACCTCGTCATCGGAGATGCGCTTGGGCGCCTGACCAACCGGCGCAGCGGCCACCTCAACCCAGCCGTCCGGACCGGCGTCGGAGATCTGGAGAGTCACGGACTTCGGCCCGGTCGGCAACCCCTTGATGACACAGGGGTCACCCTCACACGGGGTGGTGCCCACGAGCAGGGCTGCCGTGGTGCCGCCGGAGGTGGTCACCTGGAACTGCCAGCCATCCTTGGAACCGGCCTTGTCATCGACGTCATTCGGCGTCCACACTCCTGTGGCCTGCGCCGAGAATGACGTCGTACGTCCGGCCCAATCGGCCGAGAGTGCACTGCGGTTGTACGCCGAACGCCAGAACTCAGCGGTCGCCGCGCCACCGAACTGATCCTTCGCGTAGGTGAGCGCCCGCAGACCCGTCAGTGGCTTGTCCTGCCCATTGACGTATTCGGTGTCGTACTGACGCTCCAGCACCATACCGGTGCCTGAGGTTACAGGCCCTTCGGTCTTGGTCACGAGACCGAGATCGTTGTAGGTGAACTTAGTGACGCGATCAGAGACATCCTTCGACGAACGCACCTGACCTTGCATCATGTCTGCCGAGCGAGACATCTCCAACCCGGCGGAGTCACGCACACGCACCGGGGTAAGCATCTGCGGGTCGAACCAGCCGTCCTGATACGTCGAATAGGCACCCGTGCCTGAGGTCGTGACGCGACCGGTGACCGCGTTAGTCACCGAGGGGTTGTCGACCCACGCGCGGACCGCCGCCGAGTTGATGGATGGGAAGTCGATGGTGCGCACCATCGAGGCACCGCCTATAGCGGTGGGCGCACTGGAGAGACGGTAGGCACGACCCTGCGCGTCGTACGCCAGTGAACTCTTCACAGCGGCAGCGCCCGGCTCGATCGTGGCGACCTGGCTGACCAGGGCGCTTCGCGTCGAGATCATGCGCCCGAGCGAGTCCCAGCCCCAGACTGATCCGTCGTTGCCGGGGTCTTTGATGAGGGCAATCTGAGCCTGGCCGCCGGCAACGACGTAGCCGAATTCACTGCGCAGACCGTCGGGGTAGGTCACTGCGCACAGCATCCCGGTGGGGATCGGCGCGAACCCGTACGACGTCCAGTCGGGGCACGCGGCCGAGCCCTGGTATTCCAGGCCGATCGATCCGCCGATGTCATTCGTGACGCGAGCGAGCCGACCCTGGCTATCCCAGGAAAGCGTGGTCAGAGGGCCCTCGGGGGCAACGACAGAGATCGCCTTGCCGTCGCGGAACTGCGTCGTCACACCCTGGGTGTCGGTGAATTCCCACACCCGCGGGCTCAACCAGACGAGCGAGTTGCGGAATCCTGCCGTGCCACCCATCTGCTCGTACACACCAAGCGGATTGCGTACGAAGTCGAGTTCGGATCTGTCCCATCCGGTGAGTGACACCACGTCGGGGAGTTCACCGGGAGTGACATCAGACTGCCGACCGCCAGTGGTGAGGTCACCGGAACTCACCGGCGCCGGATCTGCGGCCGACGCCTTGGCGCGGACGCGCGCAGCGTCTCCCCACACCACGGTGTTGCCGACGTCAGCGCCAACTCGCACCTGCACCGCTCCCTTGGCCGGAACCTTGATGCGGGCATCGACGTCCGGTTGCGCGAATTCAGTGGAGGTGCGCTTGACCGTCTCCCACGTACCGCCCTTGGATTTGGTAGCCACGAGCAATCGATCGACCTCAGTGAGTTCGTCGGCCGGGTAGGCGAACGAGACCGTCGCCGTATTCGAGCCCTTCGGTCGCACGGCCGCCGGCGCAGCGGGTACGTCAACAGCCTCGACCATGGCGCCCGCCTCGGTGAGGCTGGCCCACGATGAGCCGGTGCTGGCGCTGACGAGCCACCCACTAGGGACACCGACACCGGGCCCACCACCCGAGGTCCAATTCAGCCCCACCCCGACCGAGGAGCCAGGACTCGGCAGAACGCGCGAGGCCCATCCAGAGGCGACAGAGCCCGTCACGGCGGAGACACTGATGCCGCCCACCTCGAGGGCAGGGCCGCCCGTGGTGCCACGCACGCCGACGCTGAAGCGACCGGCCGCGAGCCACTCGCCGTCAGCCTCGACCTCGACGGCAAAGAGGCCACCAGCGGCGAGACGCTTGCTGACCTCGGCCCAGCCCTTGGACATGGTGCCCTCGGCAACTACGGTCGAGTTGCGCGAGGCGAGGTCGATGACGCGATAGGGCAGCTCATCGAACTGCTTTAGCGCCTTGGCGTACAGGAGCGGGAAATCCCCCTCGAGGATGGAACCGTTGGGGAGCATGGCGACCTGCGGCGGCACGCCCGGCCAGAGCTCGCCGCTAGTCGAATTGACCGTCGCGATCGGACCCACGGTCTCGATACCGGCTACTGCGTTGCCAGCCGCGCGTGCGACAACGTCGGACCAGGCACTGCCCTCATCAGCCGCGGAAGCGACGGGCGCCGCAGCGCCATAGAGCAGGCCGGCTGCCAGAGCGCCGGAAGAAAGGTAGGCGAGCGAACGCAGGGGCGTGAACATTCGAGGGAGCTCCATCGGTCGGCGAAGTTGCGGCACTTACCGCCCCACCACCTTGAACTGAGGACCTTGGGCGGGACGGCGTACCGGGAAACTACCGTGTGACACCCATGGGATGCCACCCCTGGGAGTGGCAGGCCATCCCCCGCCCCGCCGACGCGCGATGAGCGCTAGGGGGCGAAGCTCGATTTCACGGTCGACGACTGGCGGAAGCTGGCCGTGCGGACGCTCTCGATGTCGGATAGGTCGAATCCTAGGCTGAGCCGACCGACGTTCCCCGACAGAGCCTGACGACCGCCGTTGCTCAGCGAATCGACACTGAGTCGAGCAGTCTGAGGCAGCGACACCGTGCGACGCGCCGACGACAGCGCCGTGCCCGCGAGGTCGTCGGCGAGATCGCGGCCAAGGTTGGCGCCCCCGACGGTGCTGGCCTGCCGAGCTGTCCACCATCCCCGAATCGCAGCGACCTTGCGCCCTGCCCACTTCACGATCGGCACGCCCAGGGTGCCAAGGCCAGCGATGGTCTGGGTCCAGCCCAGCACGGATCGGAAACTATCCAGTCCAGCACTGGGCTCAGTTTGCGACAGGACCGACTGCTCCAGTGCCTTGCCCGCGAGCATCCCCAGGCCGATCGGGGCCACCCACGCCAATCCGATGTACGTGGCCCATGCCCCCAGGCCTGCACCGGTGGCAGGAGCGGCCATGCCCAACGTCGCGACATCGGCTACGACGGTCGCCACGACGAGCACCGCCGTGATCACCATCCAGAACCAACTCCACTCGTTGGCTGCACCCATGCGATCGGTCCCGTTGATCGGATCGCCGGCCGTGAAGCTGTAGAGGTTGGTGCCTGCATCGAGGTCAGGGTCCGGTGCGAGGAAGATTCCCGCCGCGGGGAGGTAGGGCCGCGCCCCCATCAGCGTGATGGCTGCTTCGCCGCCGAGGGTCTCGCGGCGGTCCGCGGCCTGCCAGAGGTAGCACGGTGCCGCGTCCAGCACAGATGGCCGCGCATCGAGCGGCTCGCCGTACGGTCCGAAGCGCTCGGACACGCCCGCGCGCCCCGACAGCCCTGAACCACTGTGACCCGCGATAGCCGCATCAGGCAGGTCGATGACGGCCAGAGCCGCACCGTCGAGACCGGTCAGCGAGAGCGTCGGCACCTGCCCGGCGTCTGCGCGCACCCGCGCACCGCCGGGCAGCGAGAACTCCACCGTGCGCACGCCACTGTCGTCGAGGAGCAGCAGCGGTGCACTCGAGGCCGCACTCACATAGGAGTAGCGCACCTGATCGGTGATCGTCCCGGTGGTCACGGACTTGCGCACCGTGCGACCGGCGTACGTCGACATCGTCGTGGTCGTCGAACCATCGACGAGTGTGGCCAGCGCGGTGCCTGAACCCCAAGTGAGCTGCAGGTCGGTGCGCCCATCCACCGCGGTGACCCGTCCGAGGCCGTCATAGGTGAACGTCGCCTTCGCGTCCTGAGCTGCCAGGAGGGGATCCGTCGTGCTCATGAGTCGGCCGGCGTTGTCGTAGCAGGTGATGAACGCCGTGCCGCTGCGTGCGCCCCCTGTGCGCAGGGTGTCTGCCCCTGCACCGGGGTAGGCGCCGCCGCACGAAGCATCCTGCTGGGCCGAGTAGTCGTAGGCGAAGCGCGCCCGCGCAGCATCATCAGCAACGACGTTCGCCTCGACCAACCGGCCGGCAACGTCGTAGGTGTAACCGCGCTGCTCGTCGAGCACGAGCCGACCGGACGCGCGCGCCCAGGTCTCATCCCCGACGATGCGCCCAAATTCATTGAAGGTCTGCGACTGCTGGTAGCGACTCTCCCCCGCAACAACGGTCACCGCTGAAGGGCGCCCCGTCGACCCATCCGTAAGCCCGACCGTGACCTCCCCTCCGGCGTAGCTCACCGATTGCACGCTGGATTGACCGGGCGCGTAGTCGACGTCGGCCATCGGCACGCCGTTCACGCTTACGCGGGTCGGCGCTCCGTCGGTGGACCGGTAGTCGTAGGCAAACGTGACGAGCGGACTGGATGCTGCGCTCGGCGTCACCGCGATCGTCGCGGACTCACCCAGCACGGTGTACGTCGTCACCGTGGTGGTGCCCGACTCATCGACGTAGCGCACCGCCCTTCCGGCCCAGTCGACGAGGGTCTCGGTGACCACCGAGGTGTTGGGCTCGACAGGAGCGGCCGGGCCGTGGGTCACCGTCTGGCGCAACGCGAGCGGGTTTCCGCCGATGCCGATCTCCTCGCGCACCTGCTCGATGAGACGGCCATCGGTGTCGTACACGGCGGACTGGGTCAATCGACCGTCGGCGGCGTACTCCTGACACGCAGTCTCGCGCGAGCGACCATCGGGCCCGGTCGTCACCATGGCCAACTGGCGGCCACGCACGTCGAAGTAGGTCTCAACGGTCGATCCGTCCTGGCGCGTCACCTTTCTCGGCTGCCCGGACGCAGCGGCACTGCCGGTGCACACCGAGGGCAGGGTCGCCGAGCCCGAGTCCGGCCAGTACTCGGTCTCCTGCCGCTTGCCGCCCGGTGTCGTGTAGGTAGTCACGCGACCCCAGCCGGCCGTCTCGTAGTCCAGCGTCGAGGTGAAGCCACCGGGCAACTCAACCGACGTGACCTTGCCGGTTTCGGGCGCGGCGTAGGTGTAATCCACGGTCGGCCGAGCCTCGGAACCCACGAAGGTGTCGTTGGTCACCGAGCTCGTGCGGTTGTTGAATCCCGGTCGCACCAACTCGGCAGCGACACGTTCCGGCTTATCGCTGCCGATACCCACCTGCACGTTGAACCAGCCGGAGGGGGGTCCACTGGCGACTTCGACGCTCACCTGCTTGGGGCCGGACGGCAGGTCGGTGAAAGTGCACACGGGACCGTCGCAGGCATTGCCCTCAATGACGATCTGCACCTGGGACCCCGGCGCCTGGTCCACCGCGAAGGTCCAGCCTTCTTTGCGCGCTCGCTGGTCGTCGGCCTCGCTCGGTGTCCAGATTGCCTGCGCCACGGCAGACTGGGTTGATGCGTCCCAGTCAGCTGACAGCCCGCCGCCGGATCCAGGGGTCCAATGCTCGGGGCGCGCGGTGCCGGTGAAGCCGTCACCTGCGAAGACGGTGGCTCGGAAGCCCTCGTAGGTCTCGTCACGACCGCCTCGCGTCACCGTGTCGTATTCCTGGGTGACTTGCATGCCGGTGGCACCCGAGACGGCCGGTCCACTCTGCTTGACGAGATTGCCCGAGGCGTCATAGCGGGTCTTGGTGAGCAGGCCGCGCGCATCCCGAGATGTGACCCGTCGACCGTCGACCTGGGTCGAGGTGCGCAGCTCAGCCTGATCGCTGAAGCCCTTGCCGTCGTGCGTGACGGGATCAATCTCGGCGGTGTTGGACATCTGGTAGCCGGAGGCCGAGCCGGCAATACGCGCCTGGACGGAGGACACCGAACGAAGGTCGGACTCGGTGATCACCGGCACGTCCAGGGTCTGG
Source organism: Candidatus Nanopelagicales bacterium (assembly GCA_049317345.1). Taxonomy (GTDB): domain Bacteria; phylum Actinomycetota; class Actinomycetes; order S36-B12; family S36-B12; genus Mxb001. The sequence goes on along the minus strand of JBMOIL010000045.1, from coordinate 5,816 downwards.
ACGACGACATCAGCACCGGCAGAGCTCGGTGCCTCCGTGAGCGTCACGGCACGGCCCTTGGCGTCGTACGTCACGCGAGCCAGGGCGGTACGAGCCGCCGCATCCGTCGTCGCGGCCCTATTTGCCAGCGCTCCACGGGTCGCTGTCAATCGACCCACCGAGTCGTAGCCCAGTGCGGTACCGGTGTTGCCCGGGTCCTTGATGAGGGCGATCTGCGGCTCAGGCAGGCCGTCGGCGACGTAACCGATCTCGGTCTGTACGCCGCCCGGGTATGCCACCCGACACAACTGATCCGTCGCCGCGAATCCGGGCCACGTCGTGCAGTTGCCGTAGGACAACGTGAGAGATCGGCCCACCGCGTTGGTCAGTGTTGTCAGCCGGTCTCCCGACCACGCGGCGGTGGAGACGAGGCGGCCCTGGTCCTTGACGCGGACCGCGCGCCCCGCCTTGAACTCCGTGGCCAGGCCTGAGGAGTCCGTGAAGAGCCACCTGCGATCGTCCGCGTCACCGCAGAGCGACAGGATGTTGCGGTATCCGGGGACCTTGTCACCGCCGATAGCCTGCTCATAGACACCACTGACGGGATTGCGTATGAAGGTCAAGGACATACCGTTCCAGCCCTCGAGTCGCACCGACTCCGGGCCGGTCAAGGTGCTCGCTGATCCGCCGCACTCCGTCATGGCGGGCTCGTCGGGCACCGAAGTGATCTCTGCTGCCGCGGCCCGAGGCTTGGCGGCCGGTGAATAGAGCACGGTGCCCTCGGACTTCAGTCCGACTCGCACCGGCGCCTTCGGGTCGACAAGCCGGATGCGCGTATCGACATCGGGATCCGCAAACGACTCCTTCGCCCGTCCGACCCGAACCCACTCACCCTTGACCCTTTGCTCGATGAGGTAGCGGTCGACGTCGGCACGATCGTCAGTGTCATAGGCGAAGTCGACGGTGGCGGTGCGCTTGCTCGTGCGCTCCACACTCGGCTGTGCAGGTGTCACGTGGCCGCGCACGTCGGATCCGGATTCCTCGAGGGCCATCCATGGTGAGCCCGTCGCCGCCATGAGTCGCCAGCCGTTGGGTACTCCATCCTGCGAGGGACTCGCGGCGGCGTACTGCAGGGCAACCCGCACGCCCGCTGCCGGGCCGGCGAGGGACTCCGACTCCCAGGTCCACGTCACCGCTCCTGTGGCCAGGGCCGCCGACATGCCGCCGGCACGCACGCCGGGACCGGGCGGATCGATAAGCCCGCGCACACCGAAGCGGCCGAAGTTCAGCCAGCGCACGCTGCCGTCTTCCCGGACATCGCGGACCCAGAGCACGTAGCCGTGGCCCGAGATGAGTCGCTTACCGATCTGACCCCACCCCTGGTCGAGCGAGCCCTGCCAGGTGAAGTCCTTGTCCTCTTCCTTTGCGATCTCTCCCTTGCCGAGCGATGCGTCATAGACACGCACGGTGACCGACCCAGCATCCTCAAGGTCCTTGACGCGCAGATAGGGATAGTCGCCGTGCAGCGCGTTGCCGCCCGGCACGGTGGCCACGGTCGGCGGCAACTCTGTCTCACGACTTCCCGACCCTGGCGCCGTCGGTATCGGTCCCGCGGTCTCGATGCCGGCGGTGTCGACAGCGGCAGCGACCGCCACCGCGTCCTCGCCGTTCGACTGGCCGCTGCGGGGTGCGCCCTGGGCCGGCTGGCCCGCGAGGAGTACCGCACCGGCAGCCACGGCAGCGATGACCGCAGCGCCAGGCGGCACGCCTCGACGCTTCATGTTCGGGGCTTCATGTGCTCGACGTCGCGTGCCAGTCAGCAGCCGCTGAAGGACTTGACCTGCCCGGAGAGTCTCACGTCCCAGGTGAAGTCGGCGCCGACGTACGGGACGTTGGTCTTGGTCGAGAAGTCCTGGACCGTCAACTCCTTCTCATTCAGGCAGGACGTCAACGACGTGTACTCGAAGGTGACGTTGGGCGTGTTGCGCACGCGCTTGCCATCCTTGTCGGTGATGAAGGTGTCGGGGACGCGCAGCCACATGTTGCCTCTGTCCGCCGGGAGCGGCCAGATCGTCGGGACATTCCCCTGGAGGCAATGGCCACCGGAAGCGTCGTTATTGCGACCCCCGGCGAGACTGGCATCGTCGTACCAGGTCTTGTCCGTGCAGCTCCCACCGTCGTCGTAGTTGGAGATGACGTAATTGAAGGTCATCTTCATCTGCGGCCGCGGCAACTCCTGGCCGTTCTTGATCACCGGCCAGGTCCAGGTGCCGTCGGTGTCGGCGGTAAGGATGAAGGTCATATCCTGCTGGCCCATCGGGGTGCCGTAGCCGCTCACGGTGAATGGCGTGTTGGTGCCGGGCACAGTGAAGGGCGACACCTTGGACATGTCCTGCTGTGAGTACTTGCGCTCGATGCCACTGAGGTCGACGGTGACGTCCCTGCCCTCTTTGTCCTGAGTGATGTAATTCGGCCAAGCCCCGCCGATCGTGCCGTCTGAGATGCGCCAGGAAATCGGCTTCACCATGGCGATGCCGGTCGATGACCATGCCGCCGGGATGTTGATGGTGGCATTGGAAGTGATGTTGGCGCGCATGGCCGACGCGTAAACGTGGTTCTGGAAGGCCCACGCGCGATCCCACAGCGGATAGATCTCCTGCCAGCAGCTCACGAGCGGATTGCCGTCCACCGAGCAGGAGCGCGGGTACGTCACCTGATCATTGCGGGCCTCGAGGCCACCACGCTTGGAGATCGAGTAGCGCGTCGTCAGGGTGAAGTCCTTGAGGTTCAGATCGCCGCACTCCGGGGCACGACCGGCATCCGGATCCATCCGATCCGTCGAAGTGTCTCCGAAGAACCCGCTACCCCGGCTCACCATCGTCCACCACGTGTCGCCGTCACGCTGTGCGCCCGTGCTCGCGCGATTAGCTGGAAGCCCGCGGCAGGTCCAGGAGTAGTTGCCGGTCGGGCCGTCATAGTCAGTCTGGCGCGCATGCCCCCACCACTGCGGGCGGGCGGCACCGGCAGGATTGTTGCTCTTGGTGCGCAGGCCGCCGTCGTAGCGCCAGGCCTTGACCTCGGGAGCGTCGAGCAGCCCCTGACTCACGACGAAGGGTGCGTTGGTGTTGCATCCGTAGCTGTATCCGTCGTAGAAGTTGTCGCTGTTGAACTGCGAACCGCGAATGATCTTCTTGGCGGATCCCGTCGTGACCCCTTCCATGTATGGCGTGCGTTGCCCGATGGCCACGGCCGGGGCATTCGGATCGGCGACCGACCCCTTCAGTGCCGTGCCATCAAGGGCGTACTGGCTCATGCCCACGTTCTTGGGCAGGCGGTTGACCATCGCCTGGACGGCCCAGCCGCGCCAGATGGAGTTGTCACCGGCGTAGTAGCCGATCCAGCACCCCGTGCGATCGTCAACATCACCGTCCCAGCTCCTGAGCAGACGCTTGGACACGATCGTCATGTCGCCGACGAAGTCACGAGCCGCCAGGGGCTTGCCCTCGAGACGGTTGTTCATCTGGTCGGCCCGCTGGTCATTGACGATGCGGACGTTCATTCCCGCCTGGGTCTGCCAGACACCATCGCGGGTAGTCGTCTCCGGGTCACCGAAGATGAAAGAGGGCTTGGTCTTGCCGTCCTTGCCGCAGTAGATCGTCTTGCCGTCGCTCCACACGCTGATGTCGGGGCAGCTATAGGTCGTCTTGCCGTCCACCTGCAGGGCGAAACCACCTGCGAGCGCGAAGCCATCCTTGAAGGACATCTCGATGGGGATCTCCACTCGCCCACCATCGACGATGGTCGCACCGGTGCCGATGATGACTGCACCGCCCGCGTCCAGATCGTCCCGGAAGTCGTCGGCGAGCTTGACGCGCACGACCGAGCCCGCAGGTGCGGCCGGATAGTCCGGATCTCCCGGGCGCGGCTCGACGGCAGCAGCGGGAGCCGGGTCCGCCTTCGGGGTGGGTGCGAGAGCCGCACTGGCAGTTGTGAGGCCGACCGTGCTGAGGAGCAAGGCCGCGACAGCACCACATGCAACCACTGGGGACACGAGTGAGGGACGACGTCCAATCATGGTGGGCAGAGTAACGGAGTGGCACCGTGCGTGTCCCAGCGAGCGGCTAGGAAACCGCCCCTCACCAACTCCACCGCGAAAACTGGCGAACCCTCGTGAGTCCGAGTAGGCGCGCCAGCCTTTGGTCAGTACCGCCTCGCGGACAGTGAGCATGACCGGACACCCGGCTTAGCGTCTTCAGGTGACGCGGCGACATGTGGTTTCGGCGTGCCTCGCCGCCGTCCTGATCTCCGGGTGCGGCATCGGACTCGACGCGTCCTACGCAGACCCTGCAGGGGAAGCGACCTCGCTCACGGAATGCGAGCCCGTCACCCCCTACGACGACCTGGAAGCGCTGAGCGCAGCCCTCGCGAGCGAAGCATCGTTCTACGGAATCGTCGGGGCGGATATCGCGACCGACGTACGGCTGGCCAGTGGCGACATCGTCTTTGCCTTCGGCGACACGATCCTCGAGGAGTTCATCGCGCGGGATACCTCGGTGCGCAACTCCCTCCTAGCCTTCAGCGCGGACCGCGCGTGCCTGGTGCTCAGCCCCGACGGATCGGCGTTCGTGCCCGACCGCGGCGATGCAGTCGGCTACTGGCCGACCTCAATGGTCGAGGTCGAGCCGGGACGCACGGTGGCGCTCTTCCTGCAGCGGGTACGCGAGACCAGCGACGGTGAATTCGTCAACCTCGGACCGAGCGTGGCAGAGGTCGGGTTCGACCCTGACGGCCTCCCCCGACTGGTCCGCGTCATCGACATCGGCTCCGACGAGCCATCACGCCAGCGGATTGGGTGGGGAGCAGCGTCATGGCGCGGCCGCGATGACTACCTCTACATCTATGGCACAGCCAATCCCGAGACCGAACTCGTCTTCGGGTGGTCCCTGCACGTCGCACGCGTCCGCCCCGAGCAGGTCTTCGACGTACTCGCCTGGGAGTACCGGACCACGGATGACTGGAGCCCTGATGCATCCGCGGCGACCACCCTCATCCCCGCCGACGGCGGGGTCTCGCAGACACTGTCGGTGTTTGCGCACGAGGGCAGGTGGTACGCCGTGAGCAAGCGCGACGACTACCTCGGTCGCGACATCGTCATCTGGTCGGCTGCCGAGCCGACCGGGACCTTCGTCGCATCCGACCCGGTGGCGCAACGGCCGAGTGACACGACAACCGTGAGGTACGCCGTCGTCGCCCATCCCACGCTCTACCCGGAAGAGGGCACGGTCGTGGTGAGCATCAGCCAGAACACCACGGACCCCAACGCGCTTGCCGACGATCCGACGCTCTATCGACCGGAGTTCTTCCGCGTGCCGCTGCCACCGGGCTAGGTGCCGTCTAGGGTCGATACATGCGCGGGTACGACGTCGCCGTCATCGGGGGAGGAATCGTCGGCCTCGCGCTCGCCGACGCGTGGTTGGGGCGGCATCCGGGGAGCAGCGTGCTCGTGCTCGACAAGGAGGAGCGTCTCGCGGAGCACGCGTCGGGCCGCAACTCCGGGGTGCTCCACGCCGGCTTCTACTACGCACCCGACTCGCTCAAGGCCCAGCTCACACGCCGCGGCAACCAACTCCTCAAGGCCTTCTGCGCAGAGCAGGGCGTGCCCGTGCGCGAGACCGGCAAGGTCGTCGTCACGACTTCTGCTGAGCAGTTGGCGTCGCTTGACGACCTCTACGGCCGAGGTCAGGCCAATGGCGTGCCCCTTGAGATGGTCGATGAGGCGGCCCTGCGCGAGATCGAGCCCCTCGCGCGCACGCATGAGCGTGCCCTGTGGTCTCCGT
>JBMOIL010000044.1:0-16761 GCA_049317345.1 Candidatus Nanopelagicales bacterium | reverse complement strand
TGGATCTGTACCGCGGCGGGCTCGATGCACTTGACGTCGAGGCTCGCACAGCGGCCGGTGTCAGCTTCGCCGCTCTCGCCCCCGATGCGCAAGATGACCTGCTGCACCGAGTCGAGGTGGGCGACGTGGCGACTGACTGGCTGGTCGACCCGGCTGAGTTCTTCCGGGCAGCGACCGAGCACGCCGCCGAGGGTTACTACGGCGATCCGGGCAACGGTGGCAACCGCGACGGTGTGTCCTGGCGCATGATCGGCTTCGAGGTCACCTGATGAGCACCTACGACGTCATCGTCGTGGGCGCCGGAGCCGGTGGCGGGGTCGCGGCCGGCGTGCTGGCCGAGGCGGGCAAGACCGTGCTGCTCATCGAGCGCGGGCGCGAGCTCGCCTTCGAAGATGTCCCGCGTGACCACCTGCGCAACCACCGCTACTCGCGCTACGGGCACAACACCGGCCCGAGCCTGGAGGGCAATCCGCGCGTGCTCGTGGATCTGGATGGCCACGAGCGCACGCTGCGCCCACATGAAGATGCCTACCAGAACAACGCCACCGGCGTGGGTGGTGGTGCGCGGGTCTACGGCGCGCAGGCCTGGCGTTACCTACCGCTCGACTTCGAGATGGCCAGCACCTACGGCGTGCCGGCGGGGAGCTCGCTGGCCGACTGGCCGATCGGATACGCCGACGTCGCGCCGTTCTACGAGCGGGCCGAGTGGGAGATCGGGGTGTCGGGCGATAGCACTGGGAGTGCCGAGCGCTGGCCGCGTGACAAGGGCTATCCGATGCCGCAGGTGCAGCTCAATCGCCAGGGTGCGCTGATGCGACGTGGTGCGGACGCGCTCGGCTGGCCGACCCTGGCCGTGCCGCTGCTGATCAACAGCACGCCGTACCTCGGTCGGCCGGCCTGCATCCACTGCCAGCACTGCATCGGCTTCGCCTGCCCGGTCGACGCCAAGAACGACAGCCAAAACACCCTGCTGGTCCGTGGGCGCGCGACCGGCCGGGTCGAGGTGGTGACCGAGGCCATGGTGGAGCAGGTCGACACCGTCGAGGGCCGTGTGGTCGGTGTGACGTACTTCGACCGCGACGACCAGCGCCAGAGTGCGCGCGCGGAGGTGGTGGTGCTGGCCGCTGGCGCGATCGAGACCGCCCGTCTCATGCTGAACTCACGATCCCCGGAGCATCCGCGCGGGCTGGGCAACGCACACGATCAGGTGGGGCGCAACCTGCAGGGCCACTACTATCCCGGCGCCGTCGGCCTGATGTCCGAGCCGGTCCACGACGGCATCGGGCCGGGCGTGACGACCGCGATCACGCAGTTCAACCACGGCAACGCCGACCTGATCGGCGGCGGCATGATCGCCGATGAGTTCGTGGTGCTGCCGATCATCTTCTGGGCGCGCAATCTGCCGCCGGATCTGCCGCGGTGGGGCGCCGAGGCCAAACGGTTTATGCGTGACAACTACACCCGCGTGGCGCGCGTGATGGGTCCGGTGCAGGAGATCCCCAGCCCCGATGCACGCGTGACCCTCGATCCGCAGGTGCGCGACCGCTGGGGCATCCCCGTCGTGCGTCTGTCGGGCGCGACCCATCCCGAGACCGTGCGCACGGCCGAGTTCATGTACGCCCGCTCGCGGGAGTGGCTGGCCGCCTCCGGTGCGGAGCGGATCTGGGGGTCGCCGCCGCGACTGAAGCTCAGTGGCGGGCAGCACCAGGCCGGCACATGCCGCATGGGCGATGACCCGACGACGTCAGTGACCGACCGCTGGAGCCGGGTGCACGGTCACGACAACCTCTACCTTGCCGATGGCTCGGTTCATGTGACCAACGGAGGCTTCAACCCGGTGCTCACGATCATGGCTCTGGCGTTCCGCACCGCCGAGCGCATCGCCCAAGAGTGGTAGCGCGGGCGTGCACCCGGTGTCCGGTAGGGCGACGCGGACTCGGCCGGGCCCTACTCTGACGCTGTGAAGGTGTGGGCACGAGTCGCGCCCGGTGCCTTCGTCGTCATCTGGAGCACCGGCTTCATCGGCGCCCGCTACGGCCTGCCCTACGCCGCCCCGCTCACACTTCTCGGCGTGCGCATGGCACTGGCAACGGCCGTGTTCGTCCTGCTCGTCCTTGCCCTGCGATCCCCGCATCTGATGGGCCGCCGCCAGTACTCGCGATCGGCGGTCGTGGGGATCCTCCTGCACGCCGTCTATCTGGGCGGCCTCTTCACTGCCATTGATCTCGGCCTGGCCGTGAGCGTGACGGCGCTCATCGTCTGCCTTCAGCCGATTCTCGTCGCGATCCTGGCCGGCCCAACTCTCGGCGAAGAAGTTCACGCTCGCCAATGGCTCGGATTCGCGTTCGGATTCCTGGGCGCCGCCATCGTCCTGGCACCAGGACTCACCTCCGGCGAGACGCCTCCCACAGCCGCCCTGGCCGCCATCGTCGCTCTGGGTGGCACGACCGCCGCCATGCTGCTGCAGAAGAAATGGGGCGATGACATCCCCCCACTCGCCGGAAACACTGTGCAGTACGCCGCAGCCACCGTCGTCTTGCTGGCAGGCGCCGCACTCACCGAGCCGCTGAGCATCGATTGGACGCCGACATTCGCGGCCGTCCTGGCCTACATGGTCCTGGTGCTTTCGGTGGGCGCGATCCTGCTGATGTTCTGGCTGATCCGCCGCGGGACCGCCTCCGGATTCACGAGCCTGTACTTCCTCGTGCCTCCCGTCACGCTCCTAGAGGCCTGGATTCTCTTCGGCGAGCACCTCCCGGTGCTCGCGCTCGTCGGATTCGCCGTAGCCACGCTCGGGGTGGCGCTCGTCCGGGCCCCTCGAGCACCGATCGACGCCGCTTGATTCGCCAGCTTCGTCTGTGAAGACTTGAACCGACCAGACACCGGGGCGGGTCTGAACCCTCACAAGCAAAGGGGGCCCTGCCGCGATTCCTCGCGGCAAGGCCCCCTCCTTTGTGCTTAGGCCTTCTTGGTCTCCCAGAAGATCTCGGAGATCTCGTCGATCTTGCCGAGTAGCTGGTCGGCCACGGCGACATCGACGGTGCCCTTGGTGCCACCGGCACCGGCGAGCTTGGTCGCCTCATTGAAGAGCTGGTTGAGGTTGGGGTACTTCTCGAAGTGCGGGGGCTTGAAGTAGTCGGTCCACAGCACCCACAGGTGCTCCTTGACGAGGTTGGACCGGTCCTCCTTGATGGCGATGGCGCGCACCTTGAAGTCGGGGTCGTCAGAAGCGTGGTACTTCTCCATGCAGGCCTTGACCGACTGGGCCTCGATCTTGGCCTGTGCGGGGTCGTAGACACCGCAGGGCAGATCGCAGTGGGCATGGACCGTCGTGCGCGGGGCAAGCCACGCGGTGATCCGAGTAAGCATCTTTCCTCCGTCCGGGGCGCTGTGCGCTGTGGACTCCACCCTAGTGCGGGTGCCCCAGGGGGGCATCAGGTGCTCGGGCATGATCCAGGCATGGCCCGCCTGCCGTGGTTCCCCGTCGCCGTCGCCGGCGACTCAATGGAGCCGACGCTGCGCTCAGGGGAGTGGTGGCTGGCCCGGCGTAGTGACCGAGTGACCGTGGGTGATGTGGTGGTGGTCAGCCAGCCTGAGCAGGTGGGGCTCCTCACCGTGAAGCGGATCACCCGGCGTGATGGCACGCGGTGGTGGGTCGAGGGCGATAACCCGGATCGCAGTCGCGACAGTCGCCACTACGGCCCCGTGGACCAGGAAGCGATCCTCGGCCGGCTCGTGGTGAGGTACCGACCGCTGCCGCTGAGGCGCATTCCGCGTCGCGGTGGTTGACTACATCCCCATGAGCGACGAGGGGAACACCATCGATCCTGCCTTCCCCCTCCATCAGGGCGGCAAGATCGAGGTACGCCCGACCGTGCGTATCCGGGATCGCGAAGGACTCGCCCTCGCCTACACGCCCGGAGTGGCACGTGTGTCGACGGCGATCGCTGAGAACCCCGAACTCGTCCGCGAGTACACCTGGAAGTCCAACACCGTGCTCATCGTCACGGATGGCACCGCCGTGCTGGGGCTCGGAGACATCGGTCCCGAGGCATCCCTGCCCGTCATGGAGGGTAAGTCCCTGCTCTTTAAAGAGTTCGGCAATGTCGACGCCGTGCCGATCTGCCTGGCGACCAAGGACGTCGACGAGATCATCGAGACGGTGATCCGCATCGCCCCGGCGTACGGCGGGGTCAACCTTGAGGACATCAGCGCACCGCGCTGCTTCGAGATCGAGGAGCGCCTGGATGAGGCCCTCGACATCCCGGTCTTTCACGACGACCAGCACGGCACCGCCGTGGTCGTGCTCGCGGCGCTGCTCAACGCCGCCCGCGTCGTCGGTCGACCGATCTCCGACCTGCGTGTGGTCGTCTCGGGCGCGGGAGCAGCCGGAGTCGCGGTGACCGACATCCTGCTCGAGGCGGGGATCGGCGACATCGCCGTCGGCGACTCGGTGGGCATCATCTCGAGTGCGCGCGAGGACCTCACGCCGGTCAAGGCGGCCCTAGCCGCACGCACCAATCGGCTGGATATCGAAGGTTCGATCGAGGAGGCGATGGCCGGGGCCGATGTCTTCATCGGACTCTCAGCCGGCAAGGTGTCCGACGCGGCCGTCGCATCCATGGCACCCGGGTCGATCGTCTTCGCCCTGGCCAACCCTGAGCCGGAGATCCATCCAGACGTGGCTAGGCGCACGGCGGCCGTCGTGGCCACGGGGCGCAGCGACTTCCCCAATCAGATCAACAACGTGCTGGCCTTCCCAGGAATCTTCCGCGGGGCCCTCGACGTGCGCGCCTCGACCATCACCAAGGGCATGAAGCTCGCGGCCGCCCAGGCCATCGCCGACGTCGTGGGCGAGGATCTCGCGGCCGACCTCATCGTGCCGAGTGTCTTCGACCCACGCGTGGGAGTGGCCGTGCCGCTTGCCGTCGCTGCGGCAGCGCGCGCGGACGGCGTCGCCCGCATCTAGGGCACCTAGTCCTCGGGATCGTCGAGGCGGGCTAGCCAGGTCGCGAGTCGCTCGACCGGCGTCTCGAACTCGGGATTGAGGTCGACGAACTCGCGTAGCCGCTCGGCCAGCCAGTCGACACTGACCTCCTCCTCGCCGCGTCGGCGCTGGAGTTCCTCGATGCCCCGGTCGGTGAAGTACATGGCCTAGGCGAACGCGGCCTCGACGACGGCGCGCTGCTCTTCCTCGTGGCGGTGGTGGCTTCCGACCGCGGGGGACGACGACGACGGTCGCGAGATGCCCTCGATCGGGCGGCCGCCGAGGATGCCGGGGAGATTCAGCGCCATGAAGGACCAGGCACCCTGATTGGCGGGCTCCTCCTGGACCCAGCGGATGCTGGCGCCCGCGGGGTAAGCATCGATCATCGCCGGCAGCGTGCGCCAGGGCAGCGGATAGAGACGCTCGACGCGCAGGATCGCCGTGCGCGTGTCACCGCGAAGCTCTCGCTCGGCGGCGAGATCGTAGTAGACCTTGCCGCTGCACAGCAGGATCCGCTCGACCTGCGCGGGATCCACGGCGAGGCCCGGCGAGTCGGCAGAGCCGACTCTGACGGGCTGGTCTCCTATGGCCGGTTGGAAATGCCCATCGAGGAAGTCGCTCAGGGGTGATGTCGCTGCCTTCGCACGCAGCAGGGACTTGGGTGTGAAGACGACCAGGGGACGCACGAGTGGGGAGTGCACCTGCCAGCGCAACAGGTGGAAGAACGACGCGGGGGATGAGGGCATCGCGACGGTCATGTTGTCCTGCGCGCATAGCTGGAGGAAGCGCTCCACTCGGGCCGATGAGTGGTCGGGGCCCTGGCCCTCGTAGCCGTGGGGGAGCAGCATGACCAGCGATGAGCGCTGGTTCCACTTCTGCTCGCCCGAGGAGATGAACTCGTCGATGATCGTCTGGGCACCGTCGACGAAGTCGCCGAACTGCGCCTCCCACATGACGAGGGCGTCGGGACGGGCCACGGAATAGCCGTACTCGAACCCGAGGGCCGCAAACTCACTGAGCAGAGAGTCGTAGACCCACAGCTTGGCTCCGTCGCGGTAGCAGCGCTTGAGGGGTTTGTATTGCCAGCCCGTGGCCTTGTCGACGATCACGGCGTGGCGGTGGCCGAACGTGCCACGACGCGAGTCCTGCCCGGCGAGGCGCACAGACCGGCCCTCGAGGAGCAGCGACCCGATGGCGAGTGCCTCGCCCATGCCCCAGTCGATGCTGTCGTCGGCCACCATCTGCGCGCGGCGCTGGAGCTGGGGGGCCAGGCGCGGATGCAGCGTGAAGCCCTCGGGCATGCTGATTTGCGAGTCGACGACGCTCTCGACAGCGTCCCTGCTGATCCCGGTGAGGATGTCTCCGGCAGGTCCCATGGGTGTGAGGGTGAGCTGCCCGGTGCGCACGACCTCATCGGATCCCTCGCTGAAGTCTCCCTCGGTCAACGCCGCACGGCTGCCCTGGAAGATCGTCTCGAGCTCTTCCTGGAAGTGGCGCAGCGCCCCCTCGGCCTCCTCGACGGTGATGTCTGCGCGGCCAATGAGGGACTCGGTGTAGTGCTTGCGCACCGAGCGCTTGGCATCGATGAGCTCGTACATCAGCGGTTGAGTGAGTGAGGGGTCGTCGGCCTCGTTATGTCCGCGCCGGCGGTAAGTGACGAGATCGATGACAACGTCCTTGTGGAAGGCCTGGCGGAACTCGAAGGCGAGGCGTGCCACTCGGACGACGGCCTCCGGATCATCACCGTTGACGTGGAAGATCGGGGCCTGCACCATGCGCGCCACGTCGGTCGAGTAGACGCTCGAGCGGCTGTAGCGCGGAGAGGTGGTGAAGCCGACCTGGTTGTTGACGACGACATGCAGGGTGCCGCCTGTCCGGTAACCCTGCAGCTGGGAGAGGTTGAGCGTCTCGGCCACCACTCCCTGTCCGGCAAACGCGGCATCCCCGTGCAGGAGCAGCGGCAAGATGTCGAACGAGCGATCGCGCGGAAGCTGGTCTTGCTTCGCGCGCACGATGCCCTCGAGAACCGGGTCGACGGCTTCGAGATGCGAGGGGTTGGCGGCGACGTATACGAGCGTCTCGTGCCCGTCGAGGCTGCGGTAGGTCCCGCTTGTGCCTAGGTGGTACTTCACATCACCGGAACCCTGCACGGACTCGTCGCCGTAGTTGCCTTCGAACTCGGCGAAGATCTGCGCGTAGGACTTGCCGGCGATATTGGTGAGGACATTGAGGCGGCCACGGTGCGGCATGCCGATGGCGACCTCGATGATGTCATCGCGCGCGGCGGAGGACAGGACCTCGTCGAGCAGCGGGATGAGCGACTCCGACCCCTCCAGGGAGAAGCGCTTCTGGCCGACGTACTTGGTCTGCAGGAAGGTCTCGAACGCCTCGGCCTCATTGAGCTTGTGCAGGATCCGCAGCTGCTCCTCGCGGCTCGGCTTGTGGTGGGGGACCTCCACGCGCTCCTGAATCCAGTGCCGCTGCTCCGGGTCCTGGATGTGCATGTACTCGATGCCGATGCTGCGCGTGTAGGAGTCACGAAGGACACCGAGAATCTCGCGCAGTTTCATGAGCGGCCGACCGGCGAAGCCGCCGGTGGCAAACTCCCGGTCGAGGTCCCAAAGGGTCAGGCCGTGGGAGAGCACATCGAGGTCGGGATGCATGCGCTGCTCGTATTCGAGCGGGTTGGTGTCAGCCATGAGATGGCCGCGCACACGATAGGCGTGGATGACCTCCTGCACGCGCACTGTCTTGTCGAGGTCGGTCTCATGGGACGCCGAGATGTCGCGCGCCCACCGGATCGGCTCGTAGGGGATCCGCAGGCTGCGGAAGATGTCGCCGTAGAATTCATCCTCGCCCAATAGCAACTGGTGGATGCGACGCAGGAACTCCCCGGACTGCGCGCCCTGGATGACGCGGTGGTCGTACGTCGAGGTCAGGGTGAGCGTCTTGGACACCGCATTGCGGACGAGTGATTCCTCAGAGGCGCCCTGCCATTCGGCCGGGTACTCCATGGCACCGACACCGACGATGCAGCCCTGTCCCTGCATGAGCCGAGGGACGGAATGCTCGGTGCCGAGCGTGCCCGGATTGGTGAGGCTGATGGTCGTTCCTGCGAAATCATCGACGGTGAGAGCGCCGCTGCGGGCACGGCGTACGACGTCCTCGTAGGCGGCCCAGAAGCCCGCGAAGTCGAGGGCCTGAGCGCCCTTGATGTTGGGCACGAGCAACTGGCGGGAGCCGTCGTCCTTGACCAGGTCGATCGCCACGCCGAGGTTGACCTCCGCGCGTCGCGCCACAGCCGGCTTGCCATCGGCCTCGGTGAAAGAGTCGTTCATGGCGGGCACGGCGGCCACGGCGCGCACGAGCGCGTATCCGATGAGGTGCGTGAAGGAAACCTTGCCACCACGGCCGCGCGCGAGGTGGTTGTTGATGACAACGCGGTTGTCCATGAGCAACTTGGCGGGCACCCCGCGCACGCTGGTCGCCGTCGGCACCGCGAGCGATGCCTCCATGTTGCCTACGACGCGGGCGGCGGGCCCGCGCAGCGGCACGATCTCGCTGCTCGGGGCAACAGGGGGAGGGGGCGTCGCCGCAACGGCGGCGGAGGGAACGGGAGCGGGGGTGGCCTGCGGGGTCGACGGGGCTACTGCCGCTGCGGGCGCGGGAGCCTCGCTCTGGTGCCCATTGGCTGCGGCGTGGTCCAACTGAGCCTTGAGTGCGGAGCCGTCTGCCGGGGTGTAGTCGGCGAAGAAGTCCCACCAGGCGGGGTCGACGCTCTCGCGGTCGGCGAGGTACTGCTGGTAGATCTCGTCGACGAGCCACTCATTGGGTCCGAATCTGCCCTGCGCCACTCCTCCAGGGTAGTGGCGCAGGGCAGATTCGGCCTAGCCTCCGGAGGTTGGACGGGTGTGATCTCCGCCCGCGATCTGGTCCAGGGCGTGCTCGATCAGGGGCTCGAGGACCGCGAGGCCGTCCTTGGCCCCTCCGGGTGACCCCGGGAGGTTGACGATGAGTGTGCGGTGCGCGAGTCCGGCGATGCCGCGGCTGAGGATGGCCGTCGGGATCCCCTGGGTGACCCCGTAGGTGCGGATCGCCTCCGCCAGTCCGGGGACCGGGCGATCGATCACGCGCGCCGTCATCTCGGGCGTGAGGTCCGCGGGTGTGAGGCCGGTGCCACCCGTCGTGACGACGAGGTCGATGCCCTCGGCCACGGCGTCGCGCAGTGCCGCCTCGACCGGGTCGCCGTCGCTCACGACGACCGGGCCGGAGACATCAAGACCTAGGCGGTGCAGGCCCTCGGCGAGCACGGGACCGGAACGGTCCTCCCAGATGCCCGCGGACGCGCGCGTCGACACTGTGATCACGCGCGCGGTGCGATGCTCAGCCACGACGTCGCTCACCTGCCTCTCGAATCGCCGTGAGCAACTCCTCGAGTGCCTGCACGGAATGACCACTGAGGAAGGTATCGACATGGGGGAGGGCGGCCGCCATCCCACCGGCCAGAGGCTGGAACTCCGCGGCGGCGCTGCGGGGATTGACCCAGATGATGTGGTGGGCCAGGCGTCCGAGCCGACGCATTGCCTCCCCGACCTCGTGGGGATCACCGATTTCCCATCCGTCGGACACGATGACGACGATGGCTCCCCGCGCGATGCCGCGTCGCCCGTGCTCGTCGAGGAAACGTGTGAGTGCCGTGCCGATGCGCGTGCCACCCGCCCAATCCGGTGTGGTCTCCGCGACCTTGGCATAGGCGTGGTCCGGGCCGCCCGCAGCCAGTTGGCGCGTGAGCCGCGTGAGCCGGGTGGCGAAGACGAAGGCCTCGGAGCCCAGGGCTCGGACCGCCCCGCGCATGAGGTGGAGATAGACGCGGGCGTAGGGCTCCATCGAGCCCGACACATCGGCGATGAGCACGACCCGACGCGGGCGTTCGGTGTGTCGGCGATGAATGCGTTGCACGGGGTCGCCGCCGGTGCGGTACGCCCTTCGCAGGGTCGCGCGCACATCGAGCCGATCACCACGCGCATGACGGCGCAGCCGGCGACCGCGGCGTGAGGGAGGGATGAGGGGGAGCTGCTCGACAAGCCTTCGCAGGAGGGCGAGCTCCTCGGCAGAGCACTCGGAGAAGTCCCGGGCTGCGAGGCGCTCGCTGCTGCTTGCCGCGGCAAGCAGCGACATCTCCTCGGACTCCACTTCCCCCCGTGCATCGAGGCCCGGGGTGGCACTCGTGATCGGCGAGGGCGACGCGCCCGACTGCTGTGTGCCCGTGTCGCGCGGCGCACGCTCTCCGGCGTCGAGTGGGCTCGGCGGGGCAGAGGCAGGTGTGCCCGCCACTTCGACGAGATCGACGTAGCCCCGGAAGCACTCGTCAAAGATGTGGTCGTAGATCGGGACCTGGGCATGGCCTGAGAGCAGGGTCACTCGACCCAGCCAGTAGACCTCGGCAACCGTCCGCGGATGTGCGATGAGCACGCCTTCGGCGAAGCGCGACATGCGCTCGGGGGTGACGGGCACGCCCACGGCGTGAAGGCGATGGCCGAACGCCGCAACGACATCGGCGAGGTCCGCCTGGGCTGCCGGGGTCGTGGGACTAGGCACCGCTCACCCAGGCGAGACCCGCCTCGACGGCGACGTCGTGATCCTCGCGGTACTTCAGCACGGAGCCCAGCGTGCGCTGGACAGCCTCTGCATCGAGCTCCTGCACGCCGAGGAGGACAGCCGCATGAACCCAGTCGATGGCCTCGGCGATGCCCGGCGGCTTCTGCACATCGAGCGTGCGCAGTCGGGAGACCGATGCTGCGATATCGGAGATGAGACGGTCGCCCGCCTCCGGCACGCGCATCCTCACGATCGCGGTGGCCTGATCCACCGACGGGTAGTCGATCCAGTGGTAGAGGCAACGCCGCTTGAGTGCGTCATGGAGATCGCGCGTGCGATTGGACGTGAGGATCACGATGGGCTTGTGGTGGGCGCGCAGCGTGCCGATCTCGGGGATGGTCACCGCTGATTCTGCGAGCAACTCGAAGAGGAATGCCTCGAACTCCTCATCGGCGCGGTCGACCTCATCGATGAGCAGGACGGCCGGCCGGGGGCCGGGGTGCTCCACCGCCTGGAGGAGTGGCCGCTCGACCAGGTAGTCGCGCGCGAAGAGGCTCGACTCCTCGAGCCCCTCCCCACGTGCCTCGGCGAGGCGGATGCCGAGGAGTTGACGGGCGTAGTTCCACTCGTAGAGCGCCTCGGCAGCGTCGATCCCCTCGAAGCACTGGAGGCGGATCAGCGGGGTGTCGAGGATCTCGGCCAGGGCCTTGGCGGCCTGGGTCTTGCCCACTCCGGCCTCGCCCTCCAGGAGGAGTGGCTGGGGAAGGCGCACCGCGCAGAAGAGTGCGGTCGCTAGTCCCGTGTCGGCGACGTATCCCGTCTCGGCAAGGCGCTCGGCGAGCGATGCGACATCAGGGATCGCGGCTGCGAGGGCCGCCGTGCTGTCCATCGCTGCCGTCACGACGCGGGTGCGAAAGCTTCTGGATTGGCGACGAACCGATCGAGGCAGCCCTGGCAGCAGAACCACCAGGTCGACCCGTCCACCTCGGCGTGCAGGGAGGTCGGCACCATCACGACGTCCATGTGGCACACGGGGTCAACCGCTGTGGCCACGGAGGTCGGTGCACTCATGGAGCGTGGCTCGCCGTGGCGTTGGGCGATGACCTCCGCGAGGATCGACAGGGCGACTTCCTCCGCGGTGCGTGCCCCGATGTCCATGCCGGCGGGCGTGTGAATGAGGGACTTCTCCTCGTCGGTGAGATCGAGCGACGCGAGCACCGCTGCACCGCGCTTGCGGCTTGCGACGAGTCCGATGTAGGGCACACCGGCCTTCACGGCAGCCTCAATGGCCACCTCCTCGCCGTTGCCGTGCGATGCGACGATGACAGCGTCGGTGGCGGCGAGGTCAGGGGCGGCGTCGGGGCCCCACGGCTCCATGTCGTAACCGAGCGCGGCGCCGACCCGGGCGAGCGCGATGCCGATAGGCGTGGTGCCGAGGACGCGGATGAGCGGGGCGGGCAGAACAGGCTCCATGAAGATCTCCAAGGTGCCGCCGGACTGGCACGGGTTGTGGACGACGGTGCGCCCGGGCTGATCGGGTTCGGGAGTGGGGGCGATGCGCAGCAGCGTGCTCTCGCGACGCTCGAGGACGGCAAGTCCCTGGGCTCGGAGTGTGGCCAGGGCGCACTGGCCCCCGACGAAGCCCTCGATGGTGCCGTCGGCGAGCACGATCGCCTCGTCACCCGGCTTCGCCGACGTGGGGCGCTCGGCAAGCACCACCCGGGCATGGACGAACGGCACCCGGTCGGCCTGGAGCTTCACAGCTCGCTCGCGCAGTTCCCGCGCTGTCATGCCCACGATGTGCCTCCGCTGCCAGGAATCCGGCTCTAGCCGCGTCGCCGGGCAATGATCCAGATGATGCCGACCACCGCGACGAGGATGAGCGCAGCGGGGATCGCCCGCTTGAGCACGGGTGCACCCGCGGTGCCGAGGAGGTCGATGCTGTCGGCTGCCTGCGGCAGCGGGGTCGGGGCGGCCGACGGAGCGGGCTCGCCCTTCTCCGCAGCGGCGGACGCGGCGGCTGCCTGCGCACCGCTCGCGGCGATGACAGCCTCGAGGTTGGCGGAGAACTGGTCGATGATCCGGCCGGCGACGTCCTGCATAACTCCGCGACCGAACTGCGCGGGCTTGCCCGTCACGGTGAGGTCGGTCGTCACGTCGACGCGCGTGCGATCAGGGCCCTCGGCGACGAGTTGAGTCGTGACATGGGCCGAAGCGGTGCCGGAGCCACGGGTCTCCTTGCCGGTGCCTTCGATGACCGCGCGGTGATTCGCCTCGTCCTTCTCGACGAAGCGCGCCTTGCCGCCGTATGTCATGTTGACCGGGCCGAGCTTGACCTTCACCGAACCCGAGAAGGCGTCACCATCGACAGACTCCAGTGTGGCCCCGGGCATGCAGGGCGCGATGGCCTCTACGTCGAGGAGTGTCTTCCACGCGGTGTCGATGTCTGCGGGGACGACGAACGAGTTGCTCAGGTCCATGCACGACTCCCGAGGTCGGTGACCGGCAGGGCCGGGGGGCCAAGCCGCCTGTGATGCATGACACTAGCCCCATGACCGATCAGCCGCGACTCGTTGAGGTCCACCTCTTCGCAGCTGCTCGTGCCGCCGCAGAGGGGGTCTCCGTGCTCCGCGTGGGGCCGGGCACCCTCGCGGAAGTGCTCGCTGAGGCGGTGGGCCATGCCCCGGGGCTCGCGTCGGTGCTTCCACGATGCTCTGTCCTCGTCGACAGTGTGGCCGGTCATGACGAGGGGATCCGCGTGGCGGCGGGATCGCGAGTGGATGTCCTGCCGCCCTTCGCGGGTGGCTGATTAGCCGCCGATCGCGCTCATCGGTCGGGGCGGCTGGATGAACGTCGGGTCGTTGATCCCGTGTCCGGGTAGCTTGGCCAGCACACTGGCGTGCAGGCGTCGGCGTACCTCGGCCTCCCGCTGATCCGCCGTCAAGGACTCATCGCGCAGCACAGCGCGCAGATCGGTCTCGTCGCGTGCGAAGAGGCAATTGCGCAACTGACCGTCGGCGGTGAGACGCAGGCGATCGCACGTGCCACAGAAGGGTCGCGTCACGCTCGCGATGACGCCGACCGTCGCCGGTCCGCCATTGACGTAGAACTCCTCGGCGGGCGCGGTGCCGCGCTGGGGAAGCGGGGTGATGTCGAAGGCCGAGGACAGCTTCTCGAGGATCTCCTCCGCGGTCACCATGTCGGCGCGGTTCCACAGTCCGCCGGCATCGAGCGGCATCTGCTCGATGAAGCGCAGTTGCCAGTCTTCCTCCAGTGCGCGCGCGAGCATCGGCACGGCCTCGTCTTCGTTGACGCCGCGCATGAGCACCGAGTTGACCTTGACGGGGGCCAAGCCCGCGGCGCGCGCCGCGGCGAGCCCGGCGAGGACGTCGTCGAAGCGGTCGCGGTGGGTGAGGGCCTTGAATCGCTCGCGGTCAAGGGTGTCGAGGCTGACGTTGACCCGCTCCAGCCCGGCATCGCGCAGTGGGCCCGCGAGGCCGGCCAGACGCAGGGCATTGGTCGTGATGGAGATCCGCGGCGGGCGGGGGAGGGCGTTGATGCGGCGCACGACGCCGACGACATCGGGGCGCAGGAGCGGCTCGCCACCGGTGAGACGCACTTCGTCGATGCCCTCATCGACGGCGATCTCCAGGACGAACATGAGCTCGTCTGTGGTGAGGAGCTCGGCGCTAGGGATCCAATCGGCGAAGTCCGCGGGCATGCAGTAGGTGCAGCGCAGCGAGCAGCGGTCCGTCAAGGAGATGCGCATGTCACGGTGGCCGCGGCCGTAGGAGTCGATCAGGCGAGTCTCGTGCACGTCGTCCGCATGGCTCATGCGCAGTTCACCCACTCGTCCGTGCCGTCGGCGAAGAATTGATGCTTCCAGACGGGTATGCGCGCCTTTGTCTCCTCCACGAGAGCGCTGCACGCAGCGAAGGCGTCTCCTCGGTGCGCGGCACTCACCGCCGCGGCGAGCGCGCAGTCACCGATCTCAAGAGACCCCGTGCGGTGAGCGACGGCGACGGCGATCACGTCGAAGCGCTCAGCGACCTCGGCCGCGATTTCGGCGAGGATGTCGCCCGCGCTGGGATGGGCCTCGTAGTCCAGGCGCAGGACCCCGCGCCCGTGGTCGTGGTCGCGGACGTCGCCGGAGAAGGTGACGACGGCGCCAGCCCGGGGGTCATCGACGGCGTCCGCCATCGCTCGGGCCGAGAGTGTCTCCGCCGAGACGGCAGAGTGCCGCACGGCACCCGAGTGGCTAGTCGCCTGCATTCCGTCATTATTGGGGTCTCGGCACCCGATCGCCATCGGATACGCCCGGAAGGGAGTCCCATGAGGGAGATCCTCAACGATCTGTCCGCGGCCTATGACCGCGGCGAGCCTTGCGCCATGGCCACGGTCGTGCGTACCTGGCGCTCTGCACCCCGCCCGGCGGGGGCCTCGATGATCGTGACCGCGGGAGGCGAGGCCATCGGCTCCGTGAGCGGAGGCTGCGTCGAAGGCGCTCTCTACGACCTCGGGCAGGAGGTGCTCGCGGATGGAGTGGCGCGCTTCGAGACCTACGGCGTGAGCGATGACGACGCTTTCTCGGTCGGCCTGACCTGCGGGGGCATCCTGGATGTGTTCGTCGAGCGAGTCGACCGAGACACCTGGCCCGAACTCCCCGGTGTGCTGCGCAGCGTGGAAGCCGAGGAGCCTGTCGCTGTCGCGACCATCGTCACGTCGCTGGATGGTGCCGCCGCCGGTCGCCATCTCGTAGTGCGACCCCACTCGGTCGAGGGCTCCCTCGGCACGGAGCGACTCGACGAGACCGTCTCCGCGGATGCGCGAGGCATGCTCGCCTCCGGCACCACCGGCTTCCTGCGCTACGGGCCCGAAGGTGAGCGACTCGGGGACGGACTCGATGTCTTCGTTGCGAGCATGGCCCCGCCGCCGCGGATGTACATCTTCGGCGCCATCGACTTCTCTGCCGCGCTCTGCCGTGTCGGCAAGGTCCTCGGATTCCGCGTGACGGTGTGCGATGCCCGTGAGATCTTCGCGACGCCACGTCGCTTCCCCGACGCCGACGAGGTCGTCGTCGACTGGCCACATCGCTGGCTCGCGAGCCAGCCGGTCGACCGCCGCACGGTGATCTGCGTGCTCACCCACGACCCGAAGTTCGACGTACCCGCCCTCGAGGTGGCCCTGCGCACGGAGGCCGGCTACGTAGGGGCGATGGGCTCGCGTCGCACGCATGAGGATCGTCTGCGCCGGCTCAAGGAGGCCGGCATGACCGATGAGGAGATCGCACGCCTGCGTTCGCCGATCGGCCTCGACCTCGGGGCCCGCACTCCGGAGGAGACGGCCATCTCGATCGCGGCCGAGATCATCCAGGAGCGCTGGGGAGGCAGCGGCGTGCACCTGGCGGCAACGAGCGGACCGATCCATCCCGGCGCGCCCCGCTAGCGGGTAGCCATGGGCAACGTGGCGGGGCTTGTCCTCGCAGCCGGCGAGGGGCGACGCTTCGGTGGCCCGAAGGCTCCCGTCGTCATCGACGGAGAGCGGCTTGTCGACCGCGCCATCCGCGTCCTGCGCGAGGGCGGCTGCGATCCGGTCTACGTCGTCCTCGGGGCGTGGAGCGGTGACGTGTCCGACGCGGTGACGGTGGCGAATCCCGACTGGTCCGAGGGCATGGGCTCCTCCCTGCGCGCGGGTCTCGCGTCAGTCGATCCCCTCAGCGATGTCGATCGCGTCATCGTCACCCTGGTCGACCTGCCCGGTCTCACGGGCGAGGCTGTGGCACGACTTGCTGCTAGCCCGGCGCGGATCGCCCAGGCGTCGTACGAGGGGGAGCGGGGCCACCCGGTCATGCTGGGCCGCGAGCACTTCGAAGGTGTGTCCTTGGCGGCGCAGGGCGATCGCGGCGCCCGCGACTACCTACGCGCGCACTCCGATGAGGTGAGCCTCGTCGAAGTGGGCGACGTCGCATCAGGCGAGGACCTCGACGTACCCCTGTGATCCCCGTCCCCTCGGCGTTCCCCCACCTCTGCCGGGCCCACCAGCCCGTCGAGTGCGCAGTAGCGGGCGCGAATCAGCCCCGATTTGGGTCCGCAGGTGCGCACTCGGGAAGGTCGGTCGGGCGCTACAGGCCGAGGGTGCGGGCGATGACGAGCAGCTGAACCTCGCTCGCGCCCTCG
>JBMOIL010000043.1:0-16799 GCA_049317345.1 Candidatus Nanopelagicales bacterium | reverse complement strand
CGGCGTCCGCGCTCATCACCGGTGGCGTCGGCCCGTGGCTGCCCTTCCAGATGATTGCGGCGGCATGGGTGGGCCTCGGTGCGGGACTCCTGCCGGCGATGAGGGGCCGCTCCGAGATTGCCATGCTCGCGGCGTACGGCTTCGTCGCCTCCATGGCCTACGGCCTCGTGATGAACCTGTGGTTCTGGCCCTTCCTCGGCGGACTGGAGGCCACGGCGTACTCCCCAGCCATCCTCTTCGACCCCGGCGCACCCGTGTCGGAGAACCTCGCGCGGTGGCTGGCCTTCTCACTCGTCACCTCACTGGGATGGGACATCCCGCGCGGAGTGCTCACCGCCGCGCTCATCCTCATCGCCGGGCGCCCGATGCTCACCGCGCTGGCACGCGCATCGCGACGAGCCAACTTCACACCGGCGGTCACCTTCATCCCTGCCGACGTCGTCGAGCCGGTGAGATGAGGGTCGTCGTCCTCGGCACCGGTGCCGCTGATGGCTGGCCGAGCCCCTTCTGCGAGTGCCTGTCGTGCGCCGACATGCGCCAACGCCGACGCGTCCGCACGCCCACCGCGGGGCTGCTCGACGAAGTCATCCTCATCGACGCCGGGCCCACTGTGCCTTCGGCCGTCGCGCGCGCCGGACGCTCCCTGCGCGACGTGCACCACGTCCTTGTGACACACGCGCATCCCGACCATCTCGATCCGGCACTGCTGCTGTGGCTGGACTGGAATCCCACGCCGCACACCCTCCACGTGTGGGGGCCGCCCGCGGTGGTGCGCGCCTGCCGCGACTGGATCGGTCCGCGCACCCCCGTCGAGCTGCACGAAGTGTCACCCGGAGATCACCTCGCTCTGTCGACACCCGGAGGCACCTACCGCGCGTCCGTGATCGCGGCGCGCCATCAGGGCTGCACACCTGACGAGGTGGCAGCCGAGGCCGTGCTCTACGACGTCACCTGCCCCACGGGCGGACGCCTGCTCTACGCGACCGACACGGGACTGATCGACGACGTCGAGGCAATGCGCGATGCGGCGTACGACGTCATCCTCGTCGAGGAGACCTTCGGGGATCACCTCGACCACGGCACCGGTCACCTCGACCTGTCGACACTGCCCGTGATGCTCGACCGACTGACCCACATCGGTGCGCGCACCGATTCGACGCAGGTCGTCGCGGTGCACCTCGGTCATCACAATCCACCCGAGGCGCTGCTGCGCGACCGACTCGCGGTACTGGGCGTGCGACTCGTCGACGACGGCGCCGTCCTCGGCGCACCGCGACGCGAGCTCATCCTCGGCGGTGCGAGATCCGGCAAGTCCCGGGAGGCAGAGCGACGTGCACTCGAGTACGCCGCCGTGACCTACGTCGCCACCGCGGCGGATCGCCCGGGGGATGACGAGTGGGCCGCACGTGTCGAGGCCCACCGCGTGCGCCGACCTGCTCACTGGCGCACGGTCGAGGGACCGGATCGGGTCATCTCGACCCTGCGGGATGCTCCGGCAGGGTCGGCCGTGCTCGTCGACTGCCTCACGCTGTGGCTGACCGGAGTGCTTGACGCAGCCTCCCCCGCGTGGGACGACGACGTGGCCCTCGACGTCGGAGCGCAGACCGCGACCAAGGACCTGATCGATGCGATCTGCGCGTCACGAGCCAGCGTCATCCTGGTGAGCAACGAGGTCGGCATGGGTGTCGTGCCCGCGACCCGCGCGGGCAGGCTCTTCGCCGATCTGCTGGGGCGCACCCACCAGGAGATCGCGCGGGCCTGCGACAGTGTCACGCTCTTGGTCGCCGGGCGCGGCCTCGAGATCGGAGAGCGCCGTGGCTGACGACACCGGTCCCGACGACACCGAGGCGGATGACGTCGTCGCCGAAGTCGTCGCGCGCATCGACTGGCCCGATCGCGCGGTCGCACAGGCAGCCGCGGCACGGTGGCGATCGCTGACCAAGCCCGAGGGAGCCCTCGGACGCCTGGAGGATCTCGGCACCTGGTGGGCCTCGGTGCGCGGCGAGTGCCCGCCGGCACCACCCCAGCGACCCGTGCTGCTCATCGTTGCCGGTGACCATGGTGTCGCTCGGACAGCCCGCACCTCCGCCTATCCGCCCGAGGTGACCGCGCAGATGGTGCGCACCTTCCTCGCCGAGCGCGCTGCCGCCAATGCGCTGGCACGCCAGGTGGGCGCCCACGTGCGCGTCGTCGATGTCTGCGTGGACGCCCCTGCGGACTACGCCGACGACCTCGATCCGCGCGTGACCGCGGGCCGCATCCGTCGTGCCAGTGGCTCCATCGACCGCGAGGACGCGATGACCGTCGATGAGGCGCGGCGTGCCTTCAGCCTCGGGGTGGCCCTTGCAGATGAGGAGATCGATGCGGGAGCCGACCTCCTCATCATCGGTGACATGGGCATCGGCAACACCACCACGGCGGCAGCCATCACCGGTCTCCTCGCCCCCGCCGATCTCCTTTCGGTCGTTGGTCGCGGCACCGGGATCGACGACGCCACATGGATGCGCAAGGCGGCTGCCGTGCGCGATGCGATGCGTCGCGGCAAGCCGCACAAGGGCACCCCGCTTGAGCTGCTTGCGACGATCGGCGGCCCCGACATCGCCACCATGGTGGGACTGCTGCTCGGCGCAGCGGCACGGCGTACCCCGGTGATCCTCGATGGCACGGTCATCTCCGCCGCGGCACTCATCGCTCACCGTGTCGCCTACAAGTCGCGTGACTGGTGGCAGGCCGGGCACCGATCGACCGAGCCCGCGCACTCGGCAGCCCTCGGCCGCCTCGACCTCACGCCCCTGCTCGACCTGAAGATGCGTCTCGGCGAGGGCACGGGCGCACTGCTCACCATTCCCCTGGTCGCCTCGGCTGCAGCAGCCCTCAGCGAGATGCTCACCTTCGAGGAGGCCGGCGTCAGCACCGCCGAGGAGCCCGCGAAGTGAGGGCACTGCGCCTGTCCTTCGGGCTCCTCACCGTGATCCCCGTCGGCGCCATCGGGGATGTCGATCGCCGACTGGCGCGCCAGGCCATCCTCCTGGCACCCCTCGTCGGCCTGGTGCTGGGAGCACTCGCGGCGCTCGTGGTCGCGGTCGTGCACGCACTCGTGCCGTCCACACTCGGCGCACTGCTCGCGGCCGTCCTGGCCGTGGCGCTGCTCGCCTATCTGACTCGCGCACTGCACCTGGACGGTCTCGCCGACACGGCCGATGCACTCGGCAGTGGCAAGCCGGCCGATGCCGCATTGGAGATCGCCCGACGCGGCGACGTCGGGCCCTTTGGTGTCGTGACACTCGTGCTCGTACTTCTCTTGCAGGTGACCGCTCTCGCCGTCGCGACCGAAGCGGGCTGGAGTGCAATCGCCGTCGTCATCGCCATCGTCACCGGGCGAGTCGCTGTCGTCGTCGGCTGCACGCGCGGAATCCCCGCGGCACGACCCGAGGGCCTCGGTGCGCTTGTCGCCGGTAGCGTGCCGCGCTGGGCCTCGGCAGCGTGGGCGCTGGCGCTCCTGGTGTCCGCCGCGCTCGCGGGCACGTGGCTCACCCCCGATGCTGCGTGGACGTGGCCGCTCGCAGTCGCGGTCGGCCTCGCGGTCGCCGCACTGCTGGTGCGCCGCGCCGTGCGCAGGCTCGGAGGTGTCACGGGTGACGTGATGGGGGCGACGGTGGAGACCGCGTCCACCACGGCCCTTCTCGTCGCAGCTCTCACCTACGCGAGCGCGCTCACCTCATAGGACGCTCGCTCCAGCCACGCCGGATTGATCTCCATAGCCCAACACAGGGCCGGGAGGGTCCAGGCCTACCTGAACGTCACGAAGCCAACCGTTCACACCGCGAGGGCAGATCCTGACCGGCTCATCGCGCCGTTAAGGCGAGTTGCTTCCGCCATTGAGCAGTCGATCACTGCTCGGTACGCCCACTGACGCCGTCGTCCGGAGCCCCGACGAGCATCTGCGCGATAGTCTCGAAGACCCGGTCGCTGTGGCTTGCGTGGGTGACACCGGGGAGAACCCTGCTCGAAACCGCGGCAGACTGCGTGTCAACGATCGGACCGATCGCGTACAGCGCGGCGTAGGGACGGAACACCTCGTCGTCCTTCCCGAGCACCAGCGCCACCCGCTGTGCTAGCGGCCCTGGCAGGTGGCCCTCTCCCCGGGGCCAACCAGCTCCGCTCACCGGGCGCAGATCGCGCCAGGTCGAAGGATCCGGAGCCGTTCGGACCAGGCCAAGGGCACCGAGTGGAGCGTCGGGGTGGATCTGCGACCACGCCCGAGCGAGGAATGCGGCCATGATTCCGCCCTGGGATTCGCCGACAATGGCGACTGATCGCGAGTCGGCGCGAGAGCACAAGTACTCGACCTCGGCGATGAGCCCTCGTCGATTCCCGGCGAAGGGATAGTCGAACAGCGAGTCGTGGACGTCCTCGAGTTCAGCGAGATCAGGCCGCTGGGGGACGGTCGCCGTGAGATCCGTCGCGTAGCGGAACCAACTCGCCCTGCCCTCCGGGTTGAACGGATCGACGCGCGAGGGGCCCTGCGGCCCGACCGGGGCGTAGACCTCGACGGCGGGCCCGGCGGAGGCGAAAGCGGCCGCGACCGCAGAGTCAGGTGGATCCCCCGGCGTCGCGTAGCCGTGCAGGAAAAGAACGATCTCCAGCATCTGCGCCACCTCTAGCCCCATCCCCGCACACCGCCGATGCTAGTCGCGGCAAGCAGGATTTCTGACGGATGCGTCAGAATCGCTTGCGGACCTCATGACTCATAACGATACTTCCCTACTGACTGCCCGGTCAGTTATGGAGGATCCATGAACCCGATCCGCAAGGCCATCGTCTTCGGTCTCATCAGCGCCACAGCATCGGCGCTCGCTGTGCTCGCACCCGCGGCGGCGAATGCGGAGGACGGGGAGATCTTCACATTGGGAATCCTGGCTGACATCGACTCGGCCAATCCCTTCGTCGGATACTCCGGCTCCGCCTATGAGGTATTCCAAATGGAGTACCTCACGCTGACCCAGTACGCCGCCGACGACTTCGCCATCGTTCCCGGTCTCGCCGAGTCGTGGGAGGAGGCGCCGGACCAGCTGTCGTGGACGTACAACATCCGCCCTGGCATGGCATGGTCGGACGGCACCCCCATCACGGCCAGGGATGCGGAGTACACCTTCAACCGAATCCTCAATGGCAAGCAGGAGTCCGTCAACTACTACCCGTACACCGCCAACATCACGTCCGTGGAGGCCGTCGACGACCTGACATTCCGCATCAACGTCGATAAGCCATCACCCATCATGGAGAGGCTCTACGTCTACATCCTGCCCGCACATATCTGGTCCGGCGTCGACAAGAAGGAGGTCGCGACCTTCAAGAATGAGGGCACGCCGGAATCGCCCATCGTCGGCTCAGGTCCCTACCTCATGATCGAGCGGCAGCCCGGTCAGTTCATCCGATTCGCGGCCAATCCGGAGTACTTCCGCGGGGAGCCGGCCGTCAAGGAAGTGGTGTGGCGGATCTTCCTGAACGTCGACGCCCTGGGCGAAGCCCTAAAGAAGGGTGAGGTCGATGCAGCAACGGACCTCACGCCCACCGTGTGGAGCAACCTAAGGGACACTCCGGGTATCACGGCCGTTGCCTCAGCCAACACCTATTTCAACCACATCGCGTTCAACACCGGCGCAGCCCTCGTCGACGGAACCCCGATCGGCGATGGCAACCCGGCCGTGCGCGACGCCCGAGTACGCCGAGCCCTGAGCCTGGCGATCGATCGGGAGGCGATGACCGAGCGGCTCCTCCAAGGCTTGGGCACTGCCGGAAGCACCGTGATCCCGCCGATGTACGCCGACCTGCACCTCACTCCCGCGAGCGGAGTGGAGTACGACCCCGTTCTCGCCGGGCAACTGCTCGACGAGGCGGGATACCCCCTAGGGCCCGACGGCGTTCGCGTCGGTTCCGACGGTCAGCCACTCACGCTGCGGTTCTTTGGCAGGTCCGACGGTGACGCCGACTCGGAGAAGATTCTGGAGTACATCCAGGCGTACTTCGCCGACGTCGGAGTGACCCTTGAGACTAACCTGGTCTCGACCGACGTCATCATCACGAAGTACGGCGAGGGCAAGTACGACCTCTACGAGTGGGGCTGGGGCGTCGAGCCGGATCCGAACTACATGCTCTCGGCCTTCACCTGCGCCAACAGGTCCTACGAGGACGAGGGCGCGATCTACTCGACCCTCTCCGACTCCTTCTATTGCAATGAGGAGTATGACGCCCTATGGGAGGCGCAGTCGACGGAGACCGACTCGGTCAGGCGCGCTGAGATCGTCCGGCAGATGCAGCAGATGCTCATCGACGACATGCCCTACCTCGTCCTGTACTACCCCGATCAGCTCTCGGCCTACCGCTCCGACCGATTCGCGGGATTCATTCCGCAGCCCAAGGAGAACGGCGCCATCCTCTTCCAGTACGGCACGTGGACGTGGGATGCACTCGCGCCCGTGACGGCGGAGGCAGCAGCGTCGGAAGGCGCATCGGCCTCAGCCTCGGCATCCGGGGAAGGGAGCTCGGCGTCGACCCCCACGTCTGAGTCGGGTGGCTCTTCCACGCTCCCCTTCATCGTCATCGGCGTGGTTGTCGTTGCCATCGGAGTGGGCGTCGTGCTGTTCCTCCGCCGTCGATCCTCGGCCGACCTGCGGGAGTAGGCGCCCAGGCCACGGGTAGGACCGGCAGCTTCCTGACGCACTACCCTTGCCGCCATGACCGACGAGCACGAGGAGATCGGGTGAGCCCGCGCCCCAGGGTCGAAGCTCAGCGCCGCGAGGAAGTCCTCGCCGCCACCTGCGCCATCATCGGCGAAGTCGGCTTCCGCCATGTGCGCATCGCCGACGTGGCCGAGCGCATCGGCACGAGCACAGGGATCATCCACTACTACTTCCGCACGAAGGACGAACTCCTCGAGGCGGCATTTTGCTTCGTCATCGAGTCCGCGCGTGCCCGCAGCCTTGCCGCACTCGAGGGGCTGACCGATCCCAAGGAACGTCTCATCACGGTGATCCGCGTCAACCTCCCCACGTCCTCCCACCATCAGGACTGGCCGATCTGGATCCACCTGTGGGCCGAAGCACTCCGGGATCCCGCCCTGCGCCGGGTCAGCGTCGCCGCCTACGACCGCTGGGTGCGGCTCATCGAGGACATCATCAAGGAGGGCCAGGACCAGGGCGCGCTCATCGACGTGGACGCGCGTGAATTCGCGACCCAACTCCTCGCGATGGTCGACGGCCTCGTCATCCAGGCCCTGATATCCGGCCGACCAGCGGCGATGCGAGCGCTGCGACCGACCGTCGAGGCCTTCATACGGCTGGCCCTGGGCGATTCGATCGATCGACCCCTCGACGCCCTCCTCTCCGGATGAGCACCCCCGCCCGTCGAGCGATCATCACCGGCGGAGCGTCCGGGATCGGTGCCGCCATCGCGACACGGCTCCTGGCAGACGGCGCCTCGGTGGCCATCGCCGACCCTGACGAGCGGGCACTGCAATCCTGGAGTGGCTCACCCAGCGTCACCTGTCTCGCGGTCGACGTCGCCGATCCCGACGCCCTCGAAGAGAGCCTTCCCGTCGTCATCCGCGAGTGGGGAGGCGTTGATCTCCTCGTCAACGCTGCAGGGATCGCGGGTCCGGTAGGCCTCGCGGAGGACTGCGATCCTGCCGAATGGGCGCGATGCGTCGCCGTCGGCCTGGTGAGTCACTTCCTGGCGGCCCGCTTGGTGATCCCCGTCATGAAGCAGCAGCACGAAGGCGTCATCGTGAACATCGGATCCACCTCGGGGCTCTTCGGGGTTGGACTCCGCACCGCCTATGCCGCGTCGAAGTCGGGTCTGATAGGCCTGACGAAGTCCCTCGCCGTAGAACTCGGTCCATGGCAGGTGCGCGTCAACCTCATCTGTCCGGGCTCCGTCAGCGGGGCACGCATCAGGCGCATCGCTGAGGCTGAGGCCCACATCCGCGGCACTACCGCCGACACCGTCGAAGCGGAGTACGTTGCCGGTCAATCGATCGCGCGCCTGGTCGAGCCCGCGGAAGTGGCCGACCTGGTCTACTTCCTGGCCTCGCCGGCCGCACGGATGATCACCGGCCAGGTCATCGCCGTCGACGGGCACACGGAGACCTTCCACCTACCCGGGCCACCTTCCGCCGCTCATTGACGCTCGAGTCAGTTTTGGCTACCGTGCGCCCATGACCGCAGCCTCAGCCCTCGCACGGGCCTTCGTCGACAATCACGTCCGCCCGAATCTCGCCGGCTGGGATGCCGCCGCGACCTACCCGCGCGAGGTTGTCGCGGCCTCCGGGCTCACCGGCCTGTTCGTCGCCCCCGACAAGGGAGGACTGGGCCTGAGTTACGGCGAGGCAGTCGACGTCTTCGAGGAACTCGGCCGAGGTGACGGCTCGCTCGCCTTCTCCATGTCGATGCACAACGCCGTCGCTGCCGCGGTCAACGGTGCGGCGACCGGTGTCCTGCTTGAGCGCTGGGGCGGGGCCCTCGCGTCAGGTCAAGCGCTCGGTTGCTTCAGCATCACCGAGCCGCAGTCGGGCACGGATGCCACCGCGCTTCGCACCCGGGCAACCGAGCGCGACGGCTCGTGGACCATCACCGGGCGCAAGGCATGGGTGAGCCTCGGCGGGGTCGCCGACGTCTACGCCGTGGTTGCCAAGACCTCCGACGAGCCAGGCCACTCGGATGTGGCCATGTTCATCGTCGAGGGAGCGGACCCGGGGGTTACCTTCTCCGCCCCGTACCGCAAGGCCGCCTCGGACTTCCTGCCCATCACGGACATGGAGTTGACCGAGGCCAACGCCTTCCTGCTGGTTCCCCCCGGCTCGGGCATGTCCGCCGCCCTGGCGGCCATCGACGTGGCCCGCTTCGACATCGCCGCCATCAGCGTGGGACTCCTAGCCGAGGCCCTCGATGTGGCCACGCGGTACGCCTGCCAGCGCGTGACCTTCGGCAAGCCAATCATCGAGCACCAGGGCCTTGCCTGGATGCTCGCCGACGTCGCAACGGACGTGGAGGCGGGCCGTCACCTCACCCGAGCTGCCGCCGAGGCCATCGGAATGCCGGAGGGCCGGGTCGCCATCGCCCACGCCAAGCGTTTCGCCCCGGACGCTGCTGTGCGGGGCACCGCCGCCTGCAGCGAAGTGCTCGGCGCCTATGGATGGCTGCACGACCACCCCATCGCACGCATGGCGGCCGTCGCCACGATGCTGACCGTGGTGGACGGCACCGCCGAGGTCCAGCGCATCGTCATCGCCCGCGACCTGCAGCGCCGAGCCAGCAAGTAGCCCCATAGGCCGCGCTGACGCCCAACGAGGAGCCACCATGACCGGGACGATCCCCTCCTTGGACGCCCCTGGAATCGCCGACAACGTCGAAGCGTTGGCCAACTACGCCGACTCGCACTCCGTGGTGCGCATCAGCGCCAAGCGCTTCAGCGAATCGCCGTGGAGTCGTCATTACGCCGACGACCAGACTGTTTTCGGTGTCTACGGTGGCCGGCTCTACCCACTCTCCCTCGGCGCGGACCCCGTCGCCGACTACTGGCACCTGCGCACCAAGGTCGCCTTGTTCGACGTACCCGAGAAGCCGATCGAGATCAGCGGACCGGACACCGAGGCTTTCCTGAACTCCCTGCTCACACGCGACGTCACCAAGGTGCCCGCTGGCAAAGCCCGCTACGCCCTCGCGTGCGATCACCGAGGCCGCATCCTCATGGACGGGGTCGTGATCAAGTGGGCCAAGGACCGGTTCTGGTACGTCCTCGCGGACGGTGACTTCCTCGGCTGGATGAGGGCACAGGCGGCCCACTTCGATGTCGAGGTGCGCGATCCTGATGTGTGGGTGCTTCAGATCCAGGGACCCCTCAGCCTCGATGTGCTGAACGCTGCATGCGACGACCCGTCACCCGAGCCACTCGCCTACTTCGCCGCGCGAGGCGCGCTCATCGGCGGGCAGGAGGTCCTCATCACCCGCACCGGCTGGACGGGTGAACTCGGCTTCGAGATCTACGCCGGACCCGATATCGATCACGACACCCTCTGGTCCCACCTCATGCAGCGGGGGGCAGCGCATGACCTGCGCTGCCTGAGCCTGGAATGCATGGGCATCCGGCGGATCGAGGCCGGCATCTTGGACAACGGCACCGATATGGATCCCGGCCTGACCCCCTACGACGTCGGGCTCGGGGCCTTCGTCGATCTCGCCAAGGAGTCCTTCCTCGGGCGGGAGGCTCTGGCGGCAGGCGACACCGGCAACCGACTCACTGGCATCGCCGGGCCCCGGGCACCGCGGCCCGGCGAGAGCCTGCTCGTCGACGCTCGCGAGGTGGCGCGGGTACGAGCTGGTGCGTGGTCACCGACCCTCGGGAGCGGTATCGGCTACGCGCTCTTCCTCGAACCCCCCATCGATGAGAACCCGCTGGTCTCAGCGATTGATGGCAGCGTCTTCACACCCCACACGCTGCCCTTCCTCGACCCAGAGAAGCGACTGGCGCGAGGGCTCCCGCTCGATTAGCCCCGCGCGTTCGCCTGCGGATCGCCCACCGAAAGGACGACCGTGCTCGCTGCCTATGTCACCGAACTCGACCCGACCGGCGCCATCCCCGACATCGCCGGCTAACCGCTACGGTCGGCGCATGACCCTGCGCCAGACCCCGCTGCACTCCCGCCACACCGATCTCGGCGCCAAGATGGCCGACTTCGGCGGCTGGGATATGCCGATCGAGTACGACGGCACCGTCGCAGAGCACACCGCCGTGCGCGAGGACGTCGGCGTCTTCGACGTCTCGCACATGGGCTACACCGAGGTCGTCGGGCCAGGCGCGATCGCGTGGCTCAACTCGGTGGTCACGAACGACCTCGACCGCATCGGTCCCGGGCAGGCGCAGTACAACCTGCTGTGCAATGACAGTGGTGGCGTCATCGACGATCTCATCGTCTACCGCATCGACGACGACCACGCCTTCATCGTCCCGAACTCGAGCAACTCCGATGCAGTAGTCGCCGCACTCACGGCGGCCGCAGCAGGCACCCGCGTCACCGTGACGGACAAGCGCGAGGACTACGGCATCCTCGCTGTCCAGGGGCCGCGCAGCGATGCACTCCTCGAGGCAATCGGACTGCCCGCGGGTCATGACTACATGAGCTTCGTGCGGTCGACATGGCGCGATAGCCCCGTCGTGGTGTGCCGCACGGGCTACACCGGCGAGCGCGGCTACGAGATCCTGGCCCCCGCTGCTGTCGTCACCGACCTATGGGATGCGGTTGTCGGCGCGGGAGCCACACCCGCCGGCCTGGGGGCACGCGACACCCTCCGCACGGAGATGGGCTACCCCCTGCACGGCCACGAACTCTCCCTGGACATCACGCCCGTGCAGGCCGGCCTGGTGTGGGCGGTGGGCTGGGACAAGCCTGAGTTCGCCGGGCGGGAGGCGCTCGTCGCCGAGCGCGCGGCCGGACCGCGCAGACGGCTACGCGGACTGCTCGCTGCGGAGCGTGCCATCCCCCGGCCCGGTATGCAGGTGCTGAGCGTCGACGGAGACGCCGTCGGGGAGACGACCAGTGGCACGTTTTCTCCGACGCTGAAACAGGGCATCGGCCTTGCCCTCCTCGACCCGTCCATCAGCGAAGGTGACGAAGTGGTGGTCGATATCCGCGGCCGTCAGGCCCGCTTCACCGTGACGAAGCCTCCGTTCGTCCCACCGCACGTCCGCTGACCGTGAGTCCCACCACCGCCATGACGATGACGGTGGTGACGCCGGCGACCGGGGCGACGAGTTCCCATCCGGTGGGCAGAGGGAAGAGTGAGAAGTACAGGACGACGAGCACGATGACGACGCCGGCGAGGGGGATGAGGGCACCTAGCCGCGCCCGCCCGCCCCTCCGCCAGAGCACGACCGCCGCGGCCACGCATGCTGCGCCGTACGCCGAGACGATGAGGACTCCGGCGTAGTCGCTGGTGAGTTCGAAGACGGAGAAGGGCACCGCCGCTGTCGGGATCATCGAGAGCACGACGATTCCTGCGCCGACACATGCCGTGATGGCGCTCCCCAGCACCGGCGTCGACCACCGCTGCGAGAGCACGCCGAGGCGCTCGGGTAGCACTCCGTCGCGACCGAAGGCAAACATGATGCGTCCGCCGGCGATCTGAGCAGCGATCATGCAGGCAAGCGAACTGACCGCTCCACCGAGGGTGATGAGATCACCCAGTGCCGTGGAGACGTAGGTGTCGGCCATGTCCCCGGGAAGCGATGCGCTATTGACGAAGGCCTGCATCTCACTGGACGACGTACCGAAGGACCACACGCCCACGGAGGTGACAAGGATGTAGAAGACGTTGACGAGGATGGCCGTGGCGAGGATTGCCAGCGGGACATTGCGCGTGGGATTGCGTGTCTCCTCGCCCGCGGCCGCAGCGCCCTCGAATCCCGCGGTCGACAGAATCGCGAAGGTCAGCGCCAGACCCATGGCGCCGGTGGACACACCCGTGAGGCTGAACTCCGAGAAGTCCACCGTCTGACCCTGCGGACCGCCTGTGGTCACGAGGGCCACGAGCGTGAGGATGACGGTCACGGTGATGAGCGTCATCGTGATGCCCTCCATGCCCAGGAGCAGGTGCCCTGCTCGGCGCGCGGGACGGATGGAGAAGAAGAGCGCCGTAGCCAAGCCGGCCGCCATGAGCGCGAATGTCGCGGGTGCAGACACGGTGATGCCGGTGAGAGCCCCGATGAAACTCGCGGTGAAGATGCCGAAGGAGGCCGCGGTGAGCGCCGTGAAGGTGCAGTAGGCCGACAGCAGCCACAGACCCGAGATGGCACCGGCGCGCGGTCCGAGTTCGAGCCCCACCAGCGTGTAGAGCGATCCCGCCACTCCGTGGCGTCGCGTAAGGACGATGAAGGCAATGGCGATGGTGGCCAGCGGCACGAGCGCCATGACGTAGACGACCGGGACAGCACCGCCCACCTGCTCTGCCATCGCCTGGGGATTCAGGCTCACCGACATGCTCGGGCCCACCACGGCGAGAGACACCGCGATCGCGCCGAAGAGGCCGAGGTTGCGCACGAGGCCGGTCGGTATGTGGTCGGTCGGTCGCGCAGGTTCGCGAGAAGTCGCCATGGCGTGGGACCTTAGCGGCCCGGGTCCCTCGCTCCCCGGACTTCGGCAACGGAGCCGCTGCGCGATGGCCTAGGGTCGTCGCCCATGACGAGCATCGCACTCACCACCACACCCGTGACCACCCTCGATGTCGACGCCCTCATCGTGGGCATCACCGACGAGGGCAAGAAGCACGTCGAAGGCCCACCGGCCCTGCCCGATGCCGTGCGCGTCTCGCTCGAGAAGTCCCTCGAGGCCCTCGGCGCCACGGGCAAACTCGGCGAGATCACGCGGATCCCGGGCACCGGGCTCGTCAAGGCACGCATGATCGTGGCCGTCGGCCTGGGCGATGCGCGGATCCTCGACGACGAGAAGGCCCGTCGCACGGCGGGTGCCGCCCTGCGCAGTCTTGCGGGGGTCACGTCCGTCGGCATCGTCGTAACCGCTCCCGACGGGCCGCGTATCGAGGCGGTTGCGGAGGGCGCCCTGCTCGGCAACTACGCGTTCCACGCATTCCGCGGTGCCAGCGCCGCCAGCCAGCCCGCGCCCGTGCAGAAGATCGTGATCACCGGCGATCCCAAGGACAAGGACCAGGCTGCGGCGCTCGCCCGAGCCGAGGTCATCGCCACGGCCGTCAACTACGCGCGCGATCTCGTCAACACGCCCCCGTCAGCACTGCCGCCCGAGGAGATCGCACAGCAGGCCATCGAATCCGCGCGCAAGCTGCCGGTGCGCGTGGAGGTCTGGGACGAGGAGGCACTGGCGCGCGATGAATTCGGCGGGATCCTCGCCGTCGGACAGGGCTCGGCGAACCCTCCGCGCCTCATCCGGCTGGAGTACGCACCGAAGGGTGCGAAGCGCTCCATCGCCCTGATCGGCAAGGGCGTCACCTTCGACTCCGGCGGACTCTCCCTCAAGCCGCCGAAGGCGATGGAGACGATGAAGTGCGACATGAGCGGGGCCGCTGCGGTCATCGCCGCGGTCAGGGCCATTGCGCAGCTGAAGCTCAAGGTCAAGGTCATCGGCTGGATCCCCACCGTGGAGAACATGCCCGGTGGCCATGCACAGCGGCCCGGCGATGTCATCACGATCCACGGCGGCCGCACGGTGGAGGTGCT
Organism: Candidatus Nanopelagicales bacterium; assembly: GCA_049317345.1. Taxonomy (GTDB): domain Bacteria; phylum Actinomycetota; class Actinomycetes; order S36-B12; family S36-B12; genus Mxb001. Next base: position 2,555 of record JBMOIL010000043.1, on the reverse strand, counting down.
CAACACCGATGCTGAGGGCCGCCTCATCCTCGCTGACGCGCTTGTTGCGGCGTCGGACGAGGAGCCCAATCTCATTATCGATGCCGCGACCCTCACGGGTGCGCAGGTGATCGCCCTGGGCGACCGCACCTCGGGGATCATGGCCAACGACGATGATCTGCGCGCCGCGGTCTACGACACGGCGACGCGCGCCGGCGAGACGATGTGGCACATGCCTATCCCCGAGGAGTCGCGCGGCACGCTCGACTCCTCCATCGCCGACATCAAGAACATCGGCGACGGCAAGGGAGGCATGCTCAGTGCCGCCGCGTTCCTGAGGGAGTTCGTGCCGCAGGGTCAGCCCTGGGCGCACCTCGACATCGCCGGCCCCGCCTTCAATGACGGTGGGCCCTTCGGCTACACCCCCAAGGGCGGCACGGGTGCGGCGGTGCGGACCTTCATCCAGGCAGCCGAGGACGTCGCCGAGGGCCACCTCCCCTGAGGGAGCCAGGCGATCTCCCCCCTCGCCGACTGCGCGCGAACTTCGAGTAGATCGCGCCCCCCCTCGCCGAGTGCGCACTTGCGGACCGCATCTGAACCCATTTGGTGCACGCAAGTGCACAGTCGGCGCGCAACTGGGCCAGTCGGGCTGCCGGCGGGGCCGCCGCAGCCGAGGACGTCGCCGAGGGTCACCTCCCCTGAGGGAGTCGCCGGAGGCGGGCGATGAAAGGATGACCCCACATCGAGGTGAGGGGAGCCGCCGTGCCTGAGGCCGACGTCGTCATCCTGGGAGGCGGCAGCGGGGGTTATGCCTGCGCGCTGCGGGCCTCCCAGCTGGGCCTCTCCGTCGTGCTCATCGAAAAGGGCAAGCTCGGCGGCACCTGTCTGCACCGCGGCTGCATCCCGACCAAGGCCCTGCTGCACGCAGCCGAGGTAGCCGACTCCGCCCGCGACAGCGAGGACTTCGGCGTCCAGGCCACGCTCGAGGGCATTGATATGCCCAAGGTCAACGCCTACCGCGATGGAGTGGTCGGTCGCCTCTACAAGGGCCTGCAGGGTCTGGTGAAGAGCCGCAACGTCACCTACGTCGAAGGCGAGGGTCGGCTCACGTCGCCCAACACCGTCACGGTCGACGGCACGGCGTACACCGGCAAGGCCGTCGTCCTCGCCACCGGCTCCTACGCGCGCAGCCTGCCCGGCCTGGAAATCAGCGGTCGCATCATGACCTCCGATCAGGCCCTCACCCTCGAGTACGTCCCCGGCAAGGTCATCGTGCTCGGCGGCGGTGTGATCGGCGTGGAGTTCGCCAGCGTCTGGAAGTCCTTCGGATCCGAGGTCCACATCATCGAGGGCCTGCCCCGTCTCGTGCCCGCTGAGGACGAGGCCATCTCCAAGGCCTTCGAGCGCGCCTACCGCAAGCGCAAGATCGATTTCACCACCGGTGTGCGCTTCCAGTCAGCCACCCAGGACGACTCAGGTGTGCACGTCACGCTCGAGAACGGCGAGACGCTCGATGGCGACATCCTGCTCGTCGCCGTCGGTCGCGGTCCGCAGACCGAGGGCCTCGGCTTCGAGGAGGCCGGCATCGCGATGGAGCGCGGCTGGGTGCTCGTCGATGAGCGTCTGCGCACCAACGTCGCGGGCGTCTACGCCGTCGGCGACATCACGCCCGGCCTGCAGCTCGCCCACCGCGGATTCCAGCAGGGCATCTTCGTCGCCGAAGAGCTCGGCGGACTCGCACCTCGCCCGATCCCTGACGTCGACATCCCCCGGGTGACCTACTCCGAGCCCGAGATCGGCTCGGTCGGACTCACGGAGGCGCAGGCGCGCGAGCAGTACGGCGCCGACGGCGTCCACGTCTACGAGTACAACCTCGGTGGCAACGGCAAGAGCCAGATCCTGGCGACCACGGGCTTCATCAAGCTCGTGCAGCGCACGGACGGGCCAGTCGTGGGCGTGCACATGATCGGCTCGCGCATCGGCGAGCAGATCGGCGAGGCCCAGCTCATCGTCAACTGGGAGGCCTACCCCGAGGATGTCGCCTCCCTCGTCCACGCACACCCCACCCAGAACGAGGCGATGGGCGAGGCCTTCCTCGCCCTCGCTGGCAAGCCCCTGCACGCCCACGCCTGACGCAATCGCTCGAAGGAGTCCCATGCCCGTCTCGGTCACCCTTCCCGCTCTCGGTGAGTCCGTCACCGAGGGCACCGTCACGCGCTGGCTCAAGCAGGTGGGCGACACGGTCGTGGCCGACGAGCCGCTGGTCGAGGTGTCCACCGACAAGGTCGACACCGAGATCCCCGCACCCGCCGGCGGCGTGCTGCTCGCCATCCGCGTGCCCGAGGACACCACCGTCGCCGTCGGCGCCGAGCTCGCCGTCATCGGCGATGCGTCCGAGGTCGCTGCTCCCGCCGCTGCGGCTCCTGAACCCGCTGCGGCACCCGCCCCGGCACCTGCTGCCGCACCGGCACCCGCTGCGCCGCCGCCCGCACAGGCACCCATCGTCGCTGCCGGCTCGGGTACGACGTCGGTCGTCCTCCCCCCGCTCGGTGAGTCCGTCACCGAAGGCACGGTCA
>JBMOIL010000042.1:0-16854 GCA_049317345.1 Candidatus Nanopelagicales bacterium | reverse complement strand
AGCTCTGCGCATAGCGCGAAGCGCTACAGCAGCATCAGTTCTGCGCATAGTGCTACACGCCGGTTGTTGACCTCGGGTAGGCGACGTCCGGATCCGTCATCACATTGACGACATAGGGCACACCCGCATCGAACGCGCGGTCCAGTGCCGGACCGATGTCCTGCGGGCGCGTGATCGTCTCTCCGGCACCGCCGAGGGCACGCACCACCTCGTCGTAAGGCGTGGGGCGCAGATCGGCGGCGACGTCGTAGCCGTAGAGGAATCGCATCGGGTGCCGTTCGAGGTTCCACCCGGAGTTGTTGCCGATGACGATGACGGCCGGCAGGTCGTGGCGCACGAGTGAGTCGACGTCCATGAGCGAGAAGCCCGCTGCGCCGTCGCCGAGCAGGAGCACGACCTGAGACGAGGGATGCGCGAGGCGAGCGGCCATGGCGTAGCCGGGGCCGGTGCCGAGGCAACCGTAGGGTCCGGGGTCCAGCCAGTGACCCGGACGACGCGGCTCGACGTAGCGGCCCGCGAAGGACACGAAGTCGCCGCCGTCGCCGATGACGACGGCGTCGTCCGCGAGGCGGGGCAGGAGCTCGCCGTAGATGCGCGCCGGATGGATCGGGTCGGCATCGCTGGCCAGGTCGGCGGCATCCGCAGCGATGGCCGCCTCGGCACGTTCACGCAGGCCACGCGCCCACTCCTCCACGTCGAGGGGATCACCGATCTCCTCGGCGAGGCGGAGGAAGAAGGCGGTGAGGTCGCCGGCTGCGCTCGCGGCCAACTCGCGGTGGCGCGCCACCTGCCCGGGGGAGTCGGCGACATGGATCACGGGTGCTGCCGGGTCCCCGAAGCTGCCGTAGCCGAGGCGGAAGTCCAGCGGCGTGCCGACGACCATGACGAGATCGGTGCCGGCGAATGCTGCGCCGCGCGCTCGGGTGACGAGTAGGGGATGGTCGGGCGGCAGGATGCCGCGCGCCATGCCGTTGGCAATGACCGGGATCCCGGTTGCATCGGCAAAGGCGCGCGCCGCGGTGTCGGCGCCGTCCGCCCAGACATCGCTGCCGAGCACGAGCAAGGGCCTCTCGGCCGCTCGCAGCAATGTGGCGATGCGCTCGAGATCACCCTCCACTGCCGCGGGTGTGGGCGGTGCGTCGAGCGCAGTGGGCGCCGCAGGAGTGAAGAGGACGTCCATGGGCACATCGATGAACGTCGGTCCGCGGTGAGCTGAGCCCGCGAGGCGGAAGGCGGCATCAACGGATGCTGCGACGGCCGCAGGATCGTGGACGGTGGTCGCAGATTTTGTGACGGGTGCCAGGAGCGGTGGATGGTCGATCTCCTGCAGGGCCCCCGAACCCCATCGCCCATCGGGCGCACGACCACCGATGAGGACGAGAGGTGAACCGTTGACCCAGGCGCCGGCCACGGCGCTCACCGCATTGGTAACGCCAGGGCCGGCCGTGACGGCGGCGAATCCGGGTGTGCGCGTGAGCTTGCCCATCGCTTCCGCGGCGAAGACGGCGGTCTGCTCATGACGTACGTCGATGAGTCGCATGGGTCCGGCGGCCCCGGACTGGACCGCGGTGACGCCTCCGACGGCCGCGTCGTACAGCGGGAAGATGTGTGCCCCCGACAGCGTGAAGAGATGCTGCACGCCGTGACGCGCAGCAGCGCGAACGGCTTGGGCACCTCCGTGCTCAGGCTGAGGGGTGCTGTCGTCAGCGGTCACAGGATGGCGAGCGCGAGCACGCTCACGCCGAGGGCGACGAGCGCGACGATCGCGGTGACGGTGATGAGCGTCTTGTTCTGCACGGTGCTCCCTTCGATGCCGGCAGGCTATCGGGCCCGGTAGCGGGCCCGCTCGGCCGACCGCCTAGCCTGCGCGAGCATGGGGAGCCTCGACCGCATCGCTGAGGAGCGGACCGACCTGGCGTCGGCAGAGGTGGAGCATCTGCAGGCTCTGGTGGGAGCCTGGGGGCTAGTGGCCGACCTCGCCATGAGCGACCTGGTCCTGTGGCTGCCCACCTGGAATGCCGGTGGATGGATCGCCGCAGCACTCGTGCGCCCGGCCACTGCTCCGACAGGGGTCCCCGAGGATGTGGTCGGCACCTTCATCCCTCGGGGGCGCCAGGGGATGCTCGACCGCGCTGCGGCTTCTGGACGGATCGCGGCCGATCCTGGCGGTGGCGAGGTGGTGCCCATCCGTGTCGGTGAGCGCGTCGTGGCGGTGATCGAACGTCACGCGGCAACGCGGCGCGCGGGGCGACTCGAAGAGGTCTACCACGATCTGGCAGAGCGCCTTCTGGTGATGGCGAGTGAAGGAAACTTCCCTCCGCGCGACACCGACTGGGCATCGGGGTCGGCGCCCCCACGCGTGGGCGATGGGCTACTGCTCATCGATGCCCAGGGACGCGTGCGATTCGCTAGCCCTAATGCGGTGTCGGCGTTCCGACGACTCGGTCTTGCACGTCCGCTCGAGGATGCTGACCTCGCGGCGATCGTCACGCGGTTGTGGCATCGCCCCGGACCCGTGGATGAATCCTTGGCGCTCGCAGCCGGTGGTCGCATCGCCGCGGACGCCGAGGTCGAGAACCCATCGGCATGCGTGACCCTTCGATCGCTTCCCCTGGTGCCCGGTGGCCGGTCTGAGGGCGCGATCGTCCTGGTCCGCGATATCACTGACCTCAGGCGGCGCGAGCGAGCGCTACTGAGCAAGGACGCCTCCCTTCGCGAGGTGCACCACCGGGTGAAGAACAACCTGCAGACCGTGGGTGCCCTGCTGCGCCTGCAGTCGCGCCGAGTGCAGGCGGATGAGGCACGCGAGGCCCTGGCCGAGGCGGGGCGGCGCGTGGCAGCGATTGCCGCGATCCACGAGGTGCTCGCTCAGGAACCCGGTGACCGGATCGACTTCGATGCCGTCATGGATCGGATCCTCGCCGTGGAACGCGACCTCGCCGGTGCCTACGCGCCTGGCGTGACGATTACGCGAGAGGGTTCGATTGGTGTCGTTGCGACGGAGCTCGCCAGCCCACTTGCGATGGCAGTCTCCGAACTGCTTCACAACGCGGTCGAGCATGCAGGTGCCTCGAGCATCACCGTGACGCCATCGCGCACGGCGAGTCATGTGCGGATAGGAGTGTGCGATGACGGTCGAGGTCTGCCGGACCCCATCGATGAGGGGCTGGGCCTTCAGATCGTGCGCTCGCTTGTGGAGCAGGACATGCGCGGTGAGTTGGAGTTCTCGAGCCCTGAGTCGGGTGGTTGCGTCGCCTGCGTGAGCGTGCCCAGCGTGGGGTAGGGGGTCAGGCAGTGCTGCGCGCGCGGAGGCGAGCATTGCGGCGCTTGAGGGCGCGGCGCTCGTCTTCACTCAGACCACCCCAGACACCCGCATCCTGGCCGGTCTCGAGGGCCCACTGAAGGCACTCGTCGATGACGTCGCAGCGACGGCAGACGGCCTTGGCCTCTTCGATCTGGAGGAGGGCGGGGCCGGTGTTGCCGATGGGGAAGAACAGCTCGGGGTCTTCGTCACGGCAGGCACTATCGTGGCGCCAGTCCATGGTTCCTCCTCGCCTCGTTCCCTGCTTGTGACGACGTTCACGCGCGCTCCCGGGGGGTGCAGCCGTGAGGCCAGGGTGCGACTGTGGCTAACGCGGCCGGGTCGTGCCCGGCATCTAAGGGTCGCAGAGACGAGGGCCTCCCACAAGGCGAAACGACACACCGGATTGCCCGTGTGACTGTTTGCTTGATCACAAAATCGGTCGGAATTCCGTGCCCGTCCGTTTATAGGACGACGTACAACCGTGCTGGCACGGTCTCGTCCCGCCCTAGGCGACCACGGTCAGGGCATCCGAATCCGAGGCGAAGTCCACCCGCCGGACGTCGCCCAGGCCCTCCCCGTCGATCTGCAATGCCGTGGGGCGGCGGGCGTGGACCGTCAGCCGAGTCAGGTCGTGGGCGACCCTGAGGCTGCGGGTCGTGGACCCCGCCCGACTCCCCGCCACCATCCGCCGGGCCAGGCGCAAGGCCGTGCCCAGGGCCATGCGGCGTACGGCAAAGAGGTCGAGCCCGGTGGAGAAGGAGGCGTCCGGGCACGGAGCGATGGGCAGCGCGCCGAAGTAGGTCCAGGGGGAGGTGTTCTGCACGATGGCGACGAAGACGCCGGGCACGTTGTCGGAGCCGTCACCGGGCAGTTCGACGTCGAGTGCGGGCTCGCGGCGATTCGTGCGCCAGAGGAACTGGCGGATAGTGGTGGTGAGGTAGCGGGTGGGGGTGGCCTCGTGCCCTTCGGCACGGTCCTCTTCCATGGCCGCGATGATCTCGGCATCGAGCCCTAGTCCGGCGTTGGCAAGGAACCATCGCGGCTGCCACGGCTCGCCCTCCCACGGCGTCACGCGGGCAATGCCGAGGCCGATACGACGTGAGCGACCCTCCCGCAGCGCCTGGAGGATCTCGCCGGTCGCCTCGACGGGATCGGCGGGCAGCCCGAGTGCGCGCGCCGCGACGTTGGCGCTGCCACCCGGGATGATCGCGAGCATGGGGCCGTCTGAGCCGCCCCCGTCAGCCGTGCCCGGGCCTTCGCCGAGCAGGCCGTTGACGGTTTCGTTGACCGTGCCATCCCCGCCCAGGACGCACACAAGATCGGCGTGCTCAGCCCGGGCACGCCGCGCGATCTCGGCAGCATGGCCCCGGTGCTCGGTGCGGATGATCTCGAGATCGACCTCGTCGGCCAGAGCGTGGACTAGGACGTCGGTGACGCGGGGCGAGGTCGTGGTGGCGTGGGGGTTGACGATGAGGAGGCCACGCACGAGGAAACCCTAGTCGTCCTAGTCTGGGCACATGGTCGATGGCAGGTCGAGACCGGTGACGTCACTGGTCATCGGTGCCGGGGTGGCGGCGATCGAGGGTGTGGCCCTGCTGGTCTACGCCACCTATATCGCCGTCCAGGTTGCCCGTTTGGGCATTACCGGGCCTGCCGCTGTGTCTAGCCCGGTCGCGGTCGCGCTGGAGATCACGATCTTCGGTCTCCTGGGAGTCGCCATGGTGGTTGCCGCGCGTGGCCTGTGGCGCGCACGTCGCTGGGCGCGCAGCCTTCTCGTCGTCGGGCAGTTCCTTGCGCTGGTCGTGGGCGTGCCCTTGGCGACCGCAGAAGGCGGGGTCGAGCGCGGTGCGGGGATCGCTCTCGTCGTGCTTGCCGTCGCGGGTATCGTCGCGGCGTTCTGGCCGAGCACGACGGCTGCTGTCGCCGACTCCTAATCCGAAGTCGTGTCCGGCTTCGCGTTCGACTCGCCGGCGGCGGCGAGGCGATGCAGTGGCTCGCCCGTCACCCGGTAGACCGTCCACTCGTCCATTGGCTCTGCTCCGAGTGAGCGATAGAAGTCGATGGCGGGTGCGTTCCAGTCCAGCACCCACCATTCGAAGCGCCCGTAACCGCGCTCGACCGCAATGCGCGCCAAGGCGGACAGGAGTGCTTTGCCGTAGCCGTGCCCGCGGTGCGAGGGACGGACGTAGAGATCCTCGAGATAGAGGCCATGGCTCCCGAGCCACGTGGAGAAGTTGCGAAACCACAGCGCGAATCCGACGACTTCCCCGGTGCGGTCGTCCTCTGCCATCAGGGCGAAGACAGCGGGATCCGGGCCGAAGAGTGCCTCGCGTAGCAGGCCTGGAGTGGCGATGACCTCATTCGGTGCCTTCTCATAGGCGGCGAGCTCGTGGATCATCGCGAGTATCTCCGGCACATCAGTGGGCGTTGCTTCGCGAATGGACATGACCACATTCTGGTCAAGGTGCATTTTGACCGGTCAAGAACCCCGGATGGCCGGGGATTCAGCCGCTATTCCCATGCTCGGTCGTCGTTTCAGCAAGGACGTGCGGCGTATAGTAGCATGTGGGTCGGGGGACGGGTCGGGCTAAGTATCCCGCGCAGTGATCCACCTAAGCAGGGATTGGGGATCACCAGGATGTTTGTCGAGAGGCGCGCATCTGCGTGGCGCTCCATTGACGTGGAAGTCGATGCGTGGCGACGCGAAGACACGATTTGGGATCGCGACGTCCTCTTCGCGCTCTTGGAGACGGCAGGCTCCAACGCGGCGCCCTTTTCTTCAGCCAAGACCCTGGTACGTCGAATCGTCCCGAGTTTGCGATTGCGCTCCGCGGAAACGGTCGGTGTGTCAGTGCAGGGAAGCCTCAGGCGTGGTTCCACCGAAAGCCCCGATGTGGAGTTGCTCGCGTGGGCGGTTGGCTGCATCTGGGGGCAGGACACCGTCACCTCGGCTCTGGCCCAGGGCATCCCCATGGCTCGATACAGAGGGCAGGACGGGTCTACGAGTGTCCACGTGTGTCTCCCGATCTCCCATGCCTCGGCTCCGCTGGAGGTAGTCGCGGTCTCCCTTGAAGCCCTCGATGAGGAGGATGCGATCCAGTGGGTTTCTCGACTCACCCTCGTCCGGCACCTGTGGTCCACGGCTCACCCTGAGTCCGCCGCCGCCGCCGACGACCTGGACTTCGCTGATGACGTCAGTGATGATGACGTGGTTGTCCTCACGCCTCGACAGCACGTGATCCTCAAGGCGATGTCGCTAGGACGGACCAATAGTCAGATCGCCCGCAGCATCGGCTTCAGCGAATCGACGGTGCGAGTCGAGTCGATGGCCATCTACCGCTACTTCGGAGTCCACTCGCGCCTCGAGGCGGTGGAGGCAGCACGGCTCACGGGGGAGTTGCTTGCGCCCGAAGACATCCCGCATGGCTAGTCATCCGGCGTGTAGGTTGACCCCGGCTCTACGCCAGGCGATCCCATGGAAGAGGCTCTTCGGTGCCGGATGACGTGGACCGCCGAGCGGGGCTCGTCGCCCGGTTGGGGCCGGGCGATCCTCAATCCCTCCTCCAACGACTGTGCCGCCTGGCCGTCACAGAGGTGCCCGTCGACGGGGCCGTGATCGGACTCCAGGTGGCGGGAGTGCCGGAGGGTCCGCTCGCTGCTTCCGATAGTTGGGCGCTCGACGTAGCCAAGGCTGAGTACGCACTGGGGGAGGGGCCCACCTTCGATGTGGCGGCGACCAACGAGCACGTCGAGGCATCCAGCGGCGATGCCATCGAATTCCAGCACTGGCCTCAGTACGCCCGCATCGCCCACGAGATGGGCGTCGCCGCAGTCTTCTGCTTCCCGCTGCGCATCGGCCGGCCACGACTGGGTGCGCTCAGCTTGCTGAGAACCCAGTCGATTGAGTTGGACGACAGCCAGTACCTCGACTGCTTGGCCCTGGTCGACATCGCAACGCACGCGCTCATCTATGTCCAGGCGGGACTCCAGGGCTCGCAATTCGAGTCCCTCCTGGCGCATCGAGACGTGGACCGACTTCGCGTCCACCAAGCCACCGGAATGACTGCAGGAATGCTGGACTGCACCATCGAGGATGCCCTGGCGCGCATGCGCGCGCGTGCATTTGTCGATGGAGTCACCCTCTACGACCTTTCTTCGCGCATCGTGGCGGGCGAAGTCAGCTTTGAGGAACCGTGAGGACTCAAGGGCTTTGTTCTTTGACACGTGAGGGGCGTGTGTCATGACTGAAATCAAGGGCTCCGGCGGGTACGACGCGGCGTTCGCCCATGTGATGGCGGAGGCCGTGCGCACACTCGCATCGGACTTTGAGTTCCTGGACCTTGCCCACCAGTTGACTGTCTCTACGGTCAGCCTGCTGGGTGCTGGAGCTGCAGGGGTCATGCTCGAAGACGCGGCCGGCCGCCTGCAGGTCCTTTCCGCATCGGACGAGGACACGCGCCTTCTGGAGATCTTCGAGCTTCAGCGTGAGGAAGGGCCGTGCTACGAGTGCTGGCGCTCGGGCACCGTGGTGACTGCTCCAGACATTCTGGCTGGCGACCGCTGGCCCAGTTTCGTCAAGGAGGCCCGCACCCTCGGGTTCGTCTCGGCGGCGGCGGTACCCCTGCGCTTGCGAGCACGAGTCGTGGGCGCCCTCAACGTCTTTTGGACCACTCCCTGGACAGTGTCGGCCCAGGACATGGATGCGGTCCAAGCCCTGGCGGACGTGGCCGCGGTCGGCCTCGTGCAGCAGCGGCTCGCACGGGAGTCTGGCGTGGTGGCCGAGCAGCTTGAGAACGCCCTTCACTCTCGGGTCACCATCGAGCAGGCCAAGGGCCTCATGGCGACCAAGGCGCATGTCGACATTGATGACGCCTTCGGGATCCTCGAGGCGTATGCGGTCGCGACCGGCAGCTCCGTCGTTGCCGTGGCCCAAGATGTGGTCGATCGAGTCGTCATCTGGCAGGACGGTGTCCTCCGACCCGCTTAGTGCCGCGGGGCACGACTGTGTCGCGTGCCCGGGGATCGTGAATGGATATTCAAGCCCTCGTATCAGAGAATCTGCTTTGTTACGCTCACCCTTCACATGTCTATCCATGACCACCCGCGTGCGTGTCGGTCCCCGGTACCAGACCGGAACCCGTGATGCTGACGACGCGCGCCGCGACTCGGGTCGAGGGTTGTTGCGCGACAGTGACGACAGCTCGGGGGAGTGGGGGGTCCGCATGAGGAGGCGCTTCGCATGAAGAAGTGCATGGTGCCGTGGGATTGGCATGAGGATGTGCTTCCCGACAACGCTTGGCGTCGTTCTGACTCGGGCTGGGACTTTTCACCGCTCCTCGACGTGCTGGCCTCGATGTCATCGGAAGCGAGTGACGAGGAAAGGCACGTGGACCTCATCGGTCGGATCGTGCCGTCGGGGTGCCTGCGCGAATGCCAAATCGTGCAGGTGGATGCGCACGACGCACTGCTGCGGCCCGCGGGGTCCCGCGTGACTTCCGACCTGGTCACCTGGGTACTGGAGTGCATCTGGGCGACGCCTACCGGCCTCGAGCTCCTGCGCGAGGGGCTCACCATTGTCCGCGTGCGCGCCGAAGGGAGCGAAGCCCTGGCGTATCTGTGTATTCCTCTACGCCCGGCCGGGGGCGTCCAAGGCATTGTCGCCTGCAGCATCACCGCATCGAGCCGTGGGCAGGCGCTGCGCATGGCCGCTCGGCTCACCGTCCTTTCGTCACTCGTCCCCGTCTCAGATGGTCGTCAGTCGCAGGCAGCCGACCCGTTCTCATGGGGAATGGCTCCCACGAGCTCCCTCACCCCTCGCCAAGTGGAGATCCTGCGGCGGATGTCCGAGGGGATGACGAATCGAGAGATCGCGGCGCGCATTTGCTTCAGCGAGTCCACTGTCCGGCTCGAGTCGATGGCGATCTACCGGATCCTGGGCGTGCGCTCGAGGGGTCAGGCGGTGGCGGCTGCCGGCCAGGCCGGCCTCTTCTCTGAACCGATGGTGCCGCTGGGGGCCTAGGTCAGGTCCCGCGGGGGAGCCCGCTCAGCTTGATGACCTTTCTGGCGTACTCCCGGCAGCCTTCGGGAGACAGGCGAACGCCGTCAAGCGTCCATTCGGGATGGCTTGCGGTCGAGACGTTCCAGTCCAGGACGCGCCCCTCCGCCTGGCGCCCCACCACGTTGCGAATCGAGGCATTGGTGCGCTCCTCGAACGAGAAGCCGCCCCATTCGGGGTCGGGAATCTGGATCGTGGCCCACACAATCCGCTGAGATGGCCCCATGAGATCTAGGGCCTTCAGGATCTGGCCATCGACGATTCGTGACTCCGTGCCCACGTGGATGAATACTGCTGCGTGATCCCCGGCCGCATCCGCGAGGACCGTGAGCAGGTCGTCTGCGGATGACATTGTCCTCGGGTACACGGTGACGCCGCGCTCGCTCAAGCACTCACGCGCATCGGTCATCGCCTCGTCGCCGAAGGCGATCACGCCCTGAACTCCCTGCCTCGGTGCGGCGGCCGCCGCAGCGAGGGGAGGGCCGGGCTCGGGTGGCACCGCTTGCCGGACGAAGAGCGCACTGTCTTGCGTGGTGTCCTGCCCCGCCATCACCCATGGCGTCAGCGCGCCGAGCGCCAGCGATGCGCAACCCAGCGCGACGATCCCACGCAACCCCAACACGGTGGCCTCAGGCCGCGCGTGACAGCGCCGTATGGGTGAACCACTCTCGTGCCAATGCGGCGGCGTGCTGAAGGGTGCCGGGTTCTTCGAAGAGGTGACTCGCCCCGGGAATCACCTCCAGTGTGGCGGAGCACCTGAGGCACCCGAGTGCTTCGCGATTGAGGCGAAGGACTTCGACGTCATCGCCCCCGACAATGAGGAGCGTTGGTGCCTGAACTCGAGGCAGGGAGGGAGCGGCGAGATCGGGCCTGCCACCGCGTGAAACGACGCTGCGCACGAGGTCCGGGCACCGTGCCGCAACAGTGAGGGCCGCGGCGGCGCCGGTGCTGGCGCCGAAGAGTGCCACGGCAAGGTGCTGTGTGCGCCGATCTCTCCTTGCCCAGGCGAGAGCCCCTTCGAGGCGGTCGGCCAAATGGTCGACGTCGAAGATCTTGGCCCGGTCTGCTGCCTCGTCCTCCGTGAGCAGGTCCATGAGCAGGGTGGCGATGCCACCATCTCGAAGGATGCGTGCCACTTCCTGATTACGCGGGCTGAGGCGACCGCTGCCGCTGCCGTGAGCAAAGATGGCGAGCACTCTCGATCCCGCAGGGACATCGAGGATTCCGACGAGGTTGGCATCGCCAACGGGAATCAGCACACGGACCCGCGTCGAGGCTCCCATGTGCGCGAGAACCTCGGCGTCGGTGACCTGCGTGAAATCGTCATAGTGGTCACCGACAGCCTGGAAGTCGCTGGGCGTCAAGAGGCAGATGACCTCGTCAGCGAATTCCTGGAGCCGGCGGACCGCTCCGGAAGATCCGACGGGCACCGCGAGCACGACGTGGCGTGCCCCCGCGCGTCGTGCCGAGCGGATAGCCGCATGCGCTGTCGAGCCCGTAGCCAGCCCGTCGTCCACGACGATGACCACACGTCCCGTGAGGTCCCGACGCGGATGATCACGCCTGATGGTGGCCGTGAGTTGGTCAAGCTCAAGGGCTCGTGCGCGCACCAGGCGACGCACGTCTGCATCCGAGATGCCGAGGCGCTCGCACAGCACGGTGTCGATGACTTGCACGGCCCCTTCGGCTAGGGCTCCGATACCCAGTTCCGGTTGAAATGGCGCGCCCACCTTGTGCACGGCGAGAACGTCAAAGGGCGCTTCAAGGGCTCTCGCCACCTCGACAGCGACGGGCACGCCACCGCGAGTCAGCCCTACGACTGTCGTGTCCTCTCCGGCGAAGTGCTTCACGGCGGCGGCAAGTTGCCGGCCTGCTGCATTGCGATCCATGAAGCGTGTGGCGTGGGACATGGAAACTCCTCGATTCGAGCGGGAAACGGTGATGCGGGTGCCGCATCCATGCTTGATGGGCTGGGTCGTAAAGACAACGCGTCTTGTCTTGTGGTGACCGGTAAATGACTGGTCATCCCGTCACGTGAGCACGGCGCGCGAGCGAGTAGGCGCCATGCGACCGAGGAGGGCATCGACGTTGATACGCGCAATACGCGTCGCGCAGTCACTGACGCCGTACGGGAGCACGAGAGTCCCCCGGTAGATGAGCCCGCCGCATGAGTAGACGACGTTGGGGACGTATCCGTTGCGCTCGTCCTCCTGTGGCGCAATCAGGGGACCGGGATAGGTCGCGATGACTTTGGTCGGATCCTGGAGATCAAGGAGGACTGCACCGATCACATATCTGCGCATGGGGCCGGCTCCGTGCGTGAGCACGAGCCATCCGTCGTCCGTCTCCAAGGGCGGACCGCAATTGCCTACGTGGATGAGTTCCCAGGGCTCCGTGGCGACGTGGAAGGTTACGTAGTCATCCCAGTGGTATCCATCGGAGGAGTAGGCAATCGAGTTCGTTTCGCGGTCCCAGCGCGAAAGAGCCATGTGAGTTCCCTCGATGAGGCGGGGGAAGAAGGCGACACCCTTGTTGCGCACGGCGATACCGGAGAGGGGCATGGACGTGAAGATCCGGAAGTCCTCAGTCTCCAAGATGCGGGAAACGACTCGGGTGCCGTCAAAGCCGGTGTACGACGCGCGATAGAGCACACTGCCTCGCTCGTCCGTGAAGCGGGTGAAGCGGGCATCCTCGATTCCTCGCCGCTCATCGGTGGATGTCGGCCAGAGCACGCGCTCGCTCAAGTCAGTCGAGGGATCGAAGTCGACTTCGTAGCTGCTTGTGCTGAGTGACTGCAGCAACTCGGTGAGCAGTACGTGATCCTCGACGGGCGTGGGATGGGGCAGAGCGTTGAGTCGGGAGATGAGATCCTCGGGCGTGAAGGTGTCGGGCAGCATTCCGAGCACGAACTGCAGGTCGGCCGAGTCGATGCCCGCATCGGTGGCGGCCTGATGGAGGACTCGACTGCGCAGCGCCGTGAATCTCGTGGCGCGCGTCGATGCAAACCGCGATGGGGGATCGATCAGGATGTCCCCATCGGGCCGCAGGGTCCCGGTGCGGAAGACCAGTGAGGAGATATGTCCCTCGCCTACTGCTCGCACGCTCATGATGACTCTGAGTTCTCCCGACTGAGAGCCCGACTGGTCGGGATGAATCGTGAGCGAGGGGTTGAAGTAGGCCGTAGATTCGAAGGCATACTCCTGCGTCAGGTAGGCACCGATCAGCGTGCGGCGGGCGGTGGATGCCGTGCCTGTCCCCTCCACGAGCGTCTCGACGGCCGCGTAGTGCTCTTGGAGGTGCCGCTCGAGGTTGCGGTGGCGCGAGCTGAAGTCCAGGAGTGTGCGCTCGAGCGTCTCGTGGACCTGCTCCTCTGTGAGAGACATGCAGCGGGCGACGAGTTCTCGGGCGCGGGATGTGCCCCGGATGAGTTCTTCCTCGCCAGGGATGAAGAGCCTGCAGAGCACTCGATGTGGATCTCCGCGCATCACGATGTCGGTGCGGTCCACGATGTCCACTAGTGCACGCTCATGGAGTCAAGCGCATTGCTGAGTTGGCCCACTGCCGAGAGGTAGGCCAGGGTCGACTCCGCCCCGCAATTGGGGTTGTAGCCCTTTGCGGTCAGGCCATCGAAGCCGGCGCCCGTGCGCGGATCGTGCATCCAGACGCCGACGTCGTTGACGCCGTAGAACCACATCGCTCCGCGTCGACCGATGTCGAGCCAGCGGGTGTCGGATGTCGCCTCAAAGGCCGTGAGGCAGGCATCCACCAGATGTGCCACCTCAAGGGGCTGTTGATCGAAGGCAGGGAGGGGATCACCGGGGGCCCAACCAGCATTTCCAATCGGTGAGAGGTGACCGTCCGGGGTCTGCAGTCGGGTGAGCCAGTCGAGCATCTCGAGGCCTTGATCGAGTGTGTCGCTCTCGTCGAGGTGCAGCCCCGCGGCGATCACGACCTGAGGAATCACGGCGTTGGCGTAGGTGAGACGTGACTCGGGCCAGGGGATCGAGGCATCCCGGCGTTCCACCATCATGTCGCGGGCATCGGCAAGGAGCTCAAGGGCCGCGGTGTTGGTGGGGAAGCGGCGCAGGTACTCGGCGGCGCCTAAGGCGGCGTGAGCCATGGACCTGAGATAGGGACTGCGCCTCGCGCCGGAGAGCCCGAAGGCCCCGACGGACCTCTCGATGCGGTCGAGGTTGCTGCTGCGGCCGACGACCGTCCCCCAGGCCCAAAGGGCCCGCCCCCAGTGGTCGCGGAGATCCGCCTCGCCCGACCAGACGCCATCGAAGCTCTGCCGGTTGATGATGGAGCCATCGGCCTGTTGGGCCTCAGCGAGGAAGTCCAGGCAGATATCGGTGAGTGGATCCACCTCCGGGGGAGCCAATGGATCCCGGGCGATGACGATCAAGGCACGAGCGACATCGTCGACGCAGTAGCCGTGTTCGGGGAGCGGTGATTGCCCGGTGCAATGCTCGAAGACTCCGCGCGGGGTGGCCAGCGCGAGCAGGTGGTCGTAGTTCATGCCGACGCTGCCAGGGGAGCGTCGAATGCTTCTCCAGCGTCGCGGCCTCTCCAGAGCCGATCCGCGAGCGCCAGGTAGCCCTCTGCGACTCTGCGCCAGTCCAGGTCTTCGGCGAGAGTCTTGCTCCGCTCACGCATGCGTTCGCTCGCGGCGCCATCGCGGAAGATGTGCTCAACCGCATCGGCGATGGCGATGGGGTCACAATGGTCGACGAGCACACCCGCGCCGGAGCCGAGGAGCTCTGCGGCATGGGGGAATCGGGTTGCGACGACAGGGCCGCCGGCAGCGATGGCTTCCACGAGCACGCCCGAGGTGATCTGGTCGCGCGAGTCGTATGGAAGCAGGAAGAGCGAGGCTTCGCTGATGAGCTGCGACAGGCCCTCATCGCTCAGGTACGCGTCAGCGAGAGTTACGGAGTCGGCCACGCCGAGCTTGCGCGCAAGATCGATGAGCGACTGCCGATAGGTCTCTCCTTCGGCATGCCGGACATTGGGGTGAGTGGCTCCCGCAATGACGTATTCGCCTGCGACGCCGCGATCACGGAGTAGGGCCATCGCCCTGATGCCCCACTCGAGGCCCTTGCCGTGCCCGAGGAGCCCCCAGGTGAGGATGCGATTCGACGTAGCGCCTTCTTCGTCGCGACGTAGGTGCCACAGGGCCGTTGCGCCGTGCGGGATCATGGTGAGCGTGCCTGGGCGCACGGCGAAGTCCCGGACGAGCCGTCTATAGGCAGAGTGCGACAGCACCACAATCGCATCTGACAGATCGAGGATCCCCTGCAGCGCGCGGCGCTGCCCTCCGGTGGCGACCGAGGGGACCGTGTGCAAGACCGTGATCACCGGCGTGGCCAAGGCTCCGATGAGGTCCACGATGCCATGCCCGTCCGGACCGTCCCAGATGCCGAATTCGTGCTGGAGGATGACCGCATCGAAGGAGTCCAAGAGATAGCCCGTGACAGGTAGATCTTGGAAGCCCCGGTGCCGATGGAGGATCGCGTCATGGGGAGGACTCTCGGGCCCACCTGGCAGATCAACCATCTCCACCAAGGCACCTGTATGCGTGAGCTCACGCGTGAGCGACTCTGCGAATGTGGCAATACCGCACTGGGTTGGCGGGAAGGTGCTGACCATGGCGATCCTGGGAAGCACGTGGGCTCCTTTCGAGTTCAGTCACTGACCGCGGGCGCGGGCAGGGCGGTGATCACGACGTTGGATTCGTAACTGCGGATGCTCTCGTCGAAGGCGCCGCCGCAGGTGATGAGGACCAAGCGGTAGGGACCTCGATGGGTGAAGATCCGGGGCGCCTCCTGGGGGAGGCTGTCCTTGTCGATGAATTCGATGGAATCGACGATGAACTCAAGCGCCGCCGCGCACAGGAGGATCACACCCCATCTACGTCGAAGGGGGGCGCGGACGGCGTTGAGCATTGGGCCAGGCTAAGTGTGGATGTGCGAAGCGTCGATGCCTTGAGCGGTCAGTAGGCGGGCATGTCCGGTCATGCATCGCCGCTGTTGCGAATCAGCGAATGGGTGCAAGCAGGGTTGACCACCGCGAGCGAAGGGCGAGGAAGCCGATGCCCATGACGACAACGATGAGGCCGGCGGTGAGGAAGTAACCGCCGAAGCCGAGCGACTCCACGAGCCGGGCGAACTGCCCGCCGATGGCCCCGCCGGCGGCTCCGGCGAGGTACCACAGGCCCAGGAGCTGACCGGTGAGTCCCACCGGGGCGATCTCGGTCGTCGTCGAGAGTGCGATGGGGACGATGAGCAGCTCAGCCCAGGTGAGCACAAGGAATGTGGCGAGAACCCAGGCGACGCTTGAGGTGTTGCCCTGCTGAGCGGCGAAGCCCGGGATCGCGATGATGAGGAAGCTCAGGCCGATCCCGATGATGGCGAGGGCTGCCTTGGTGGGGGTCGTCGGAGCGCGATTGGCTAGGCGCGTCCACAGCACAGCGAAGAGCGGAGCAAAGATGACGACGAGCACGGGATTGAGCGAGAGCAGCCAACTGGTCGGCACCGTGAAGCCGCCAATGTCGCGCTGTACCCAGTCTTGAGTGAACTCGGTGATGGTGGAGCCTGCCTGTGATGACAGCGCGAAATAGATAACGCTGGCGAGGAAGAGCAAGAGGAAAGCCAACATGTGGCGGTGTTCCAGGCTGCCGCGCGGAGTGCGGCGCAGCAGCGACATGAACGCAAGGACCGCCACGATCACGATGACGAGAGTGACCGACGCGGAGATGGTGCCCGCGGTGAAGCCGGCCAAAGTGATCGTGGCGACGAAGAGGCCGACGATCGCAGCGAGGGCCGCAACGGCGAGGATGAGCGCGCGGGTGCGCTGCTGCGGCGTGGCCGGGCGGGGGACGGCTATCCCGATGGCCCCCAGTCGACGACGACCGATGGCGTACTGGGTGAGACCGATGAGCATGCCGACGCCGGCGACGGCGAACGCGATCCGCCAGGAGTAGGCGGTTGCCAGCCATCCGCAGATGAGTGGTGCGGTGAAGGCGCCGACGTTGATGCCGAGATAGAAGAGCGAGAAGCCGCTGTCTCGCCGCGGGTCGCCCTCGGTGTAGAGCAGGCCCAGGACTGTCGAGATGTTGGGCTTGAGCAGTCCTGTGCCTGTTGCGATGACGAGCAATCCGACCCAGAAGATCGTGAGGCCTGGGATGAGCAGGACGAAGTGGCCCGCGGCGATGAGGACCCCACCGATCACGAGTGCGCGCCGCGGGCCGATGAGGCGATCGCCGATCCAACCGCCGAGGAGCGGTGCGCCTAGGACGAGTGCGGAGTAGACGCCGAAGAGTGCAGCCGCGTCACCCTCGCTGAAGCCCTGCCCCGGTCCCGGTGGGAAGGGGCCATCCTCGGGCCGGATGAGGTAGAGGACGAGGATCGCGACCATGCCGTAGAAGGAGAAGCGCTCCCACATCTCGACCATGGCGAGCGTGAGCACGCCACGGGGCTGCTTCTCCTTCACGCGG
>JBMOIL010000041.1:0-17147 GCA_049317345.1 Candidatus Nanopelagicales bacterium | reverse complement strand
ACGAGCTCGAAGACGTCGCGCTGCTCGGGGTCCGAGAAGCCGTAGAGGGTGAGCGAGTCCTCGCGCACCACGAGGCTGGTGTGCAGGGCGAGACCGTCTCCCCTTCTCGCCGCAGCGGCCGTCTGCGGGGTGCATGCCACGCTGACTCCGATGCCCCCTACCTCGATGACAACGCCGGACGGCTGCACTGCGGCTACCACTCCGGTGACGGACGCGATCATCGTCGGACCCCGGCGGCGGTCTGGAGTCGACGCTCGGCGCCTCCACGCCAGATCTCGGTGATGGCGAGAGCCAAAGCATCGGCTGCGTCGGGTGGGCGCACAGGGGCATCGAGGCGGAGCACCCGAGTCACCATGGCGGTGACCTGAGCCTTGTCGGCTCGTCCGCTCCCGGTGACTGCGGCCTTGACCTCACTGGGCGTGCGCAGGCTCAGCGGGATGCCACGCCGGCCGGCCGCGAGCGCGGCGACGGCACCGGCCTGCGCGGTCCCCATGACGGTGCGGAGGTTGTGCTGGCTGAAGACGCGCTCCACGGCGATGATCTGCGGCTCGTGGCGCGCCACGAGCTCCTCGAGGGCCTGCTCCAGCCCGGTGAGGCGCTCCTCGAGCGGTGCCTCGGGGGGTGTGCGGATGACCACGACGTCGATGAGTGTGAGGGCCCGACCCGGGGCGCCTTCGACCACGCCCACCCCACATCGTGTGAGACCAGGGTCCACGCCCATGACCCGCACGAGCGCCTCCTCCGCGATCCCGGGATCCGGGCTGATGCGAACACCTGTGCGAAGACTACTGCTCCTGGGCGGCGGCCTCGCGGATCGCACGGGCCTTCGGCGTGCCGTCGCCCGGCTCTCCCTCCGTGAGGGGGTCGGCCGGCCCCACAGGGCCCTCCGTGACCGTGGCGAAGCCTGAGCGGACGTCGGCCACCAGATCCGCCAGATCCGGCACCGCCCGGTCGTCCGCCGAGATGCCCACGAATGCGGAGCCGTCGTAGGTGACCATCGTGACGTTGACCGCCGCGCCGATGGTCGCCACGAGCGGATAGACGCCCGCGATGCGCGCCCCGGCGATGAAGAGGGGCAGCGGGGGTCCGGGGACATTGCTCGTCGTGACATCGCTCGCCAGCGCCGCCTGTGCCAGCACCGGCACGGGCACCAGCCAGCTGATCTCCGCGAGCGGGTCAGCGAATCTCAGAGCGGGTTCGGCACGCCAGCGTGCCACCGCCTCATGGGCGGCGTGCATGCGCTCGTCGACCGTGAGGCCCGCCACGGGTAGGGCGATGCGCGCGATGGTCACCGCGTTGGAGGCCTGCGCCGACGTATCCCCCGCGTCGCCGCGAAGGCTGATGGGCACGTTGAAGCGTAGGTCGTCGGCAACACTCCCCCGCCGCACGTGATAACGCTCAAGGCCGAGGCCGACCGCCGCCATGAAGGCGTCGTTCACACTGCAACCACGCGCCCTCGCCGCATTGCGCAAGCTCACGAAAGGCAGGTCGAAGGCGGCGAAGTGATACGTCGTGCCGCGCTCGGTCATCAAGGGCGACAGGGGGCCATCGGGCAGCGCCGTGAATCGGCCCACGGAGGCCAACGTGCCCAGCACCGACGTCCAGGTGTTCACGGGGTCGGTGAGGGTCCCGCGCGCAAGGGCGGCCATTGCCTCACCGACACGCTCGGCAGCGCCTATCCCGCGACGAAAGTTGTCGACGATGTCCGCGAGGCTCACCTCAGGCGCTCCCACCGCTACCGCCTTCGGCGCCTCGGGCGCATCGGCCTCATCCGGATTGGGTGTGGTGCCGAGCTCCACCAGATTGAGGCCGATGAGGACGGTCGCCTGCCCATCGGCGATCGCATGGTGCAACTTCAGCAGCAGTGCCGCGCGGCCACCCTCGAGTCCTTCGACGAGGACGAGCTCCCACAGGGGGCGATCGCGGTCGAAGTCGGTCAGGCTTATCCGCCGTGCTTCGGTGAGGAGCTCGCTCCAACTTCCCCCGCCGGCCAGGCGCATACGCCGCAGGTGGAGTCCCAGGTCGAAGTCCGGATCGACGGCCAGTCGCGGTGAGGCGACGCCGAAGACTCCCCTCAGAGGTCGCTGCCGCAGAACGGGCACCATGCGGGTGAGGCGCTCGACGCGCTCGCGCAGGCGCTCCCAATCAGGGGTGCTGTCGAGCAGCACGAGGGCCACCACCGTGGAGCGCAGGTGCGGACTCCCCGCCGATGTGCGCCACGTAGCGGCATCCCAGCCGGTGAGTTGCCGTCCTGCTCCGGACATGCCGGCCTCCACTCCTGCGCCAGACTCAATCAGGCGTCGAGGCTCGCGAGCACCTCGTCGCTCACGTCCACGTTGGTGTAAACGTTCTGGACGTCGTCGCTGTCCTCCAGGGCCTCCACCAGGCGAAACACCCTGCGGGCCGTATCGGCGTCGACAGGCACGGACATGCTGGGCACGAAGGTTGCCTCGGCAGAGTCGTAGTCGATATCCGAGCCCTGCAGCGCCGAGCGGACGGCGACCACGTCCCCGGCTTCGCTCAAGACCTCGAAGACATCGCCGAGGTCGTTGACCTCTTCGGCTCCTACCTCGAGCACCGCCGCGAGGATGGAGTCCTCGTCCACTCCCTCGGCGCGCGGCACCATGACGACGCCCTTGCGACTGAAGAGGTAGGACACGGATCCCGGGTCGGCCATGTTCCCACCGTTGCGCGTCAACGCCACGCGCACCTCCGACGCGGCACGATTGCGATTGTCGGTGAGGCACTCGACGAGGACGGCCACACCGTTGGGGCCGTAGCCCTCGTACATGATGGTCTGGTAGTCGGCGCCACCGGCTTCAGCCCCCGAGCCCCGCTTGACCGCTCGCTCGATGTTGTCAAGGGGGACGGAACTCTTGCGTGCCTTCTGGATAGCGTCGTAGAGGGTCGGATTGCCCGTGGGGTCGCCACCGCCCTGACGAGCCGCGACCTCGATGTTCTTGATGAGACGCGCAAAGAGCTTGCCGCGTCGTGCATCGACGACGGCCTTCTTGTGTTTGGTGGTGGCCCACTTGGAGTGGCCGCTCATGCGTACTGCCTCACAATCCGGACGAACATCTCGTGGAAGCGCGGGTCACCGGTGAGTTCCGGATGGAACGACGTGGCGACGAGCGGCCCCTGCCTGACCGCGACGATGGTATCCGCCCCGCCCAAGGCGCCCGTTGGGCCGGCGGAGATGCCCCTGTCGGGCTGCGTCACCCGGGCGAGCACCTCGACGCCCTCGCCCACGGACTCAACCCACGGGGCGCGAATGAAGACCGCGGGGAAAGCGGCGTCAAGCCCGGAGATCTTGATATCGGCTTCGAAAGAGTCCACCTGGCGGCCGAATGCATTGCGGCGTACGACCATGGAGATCCCGCCGATCGTCTGCTGGTCCGCCCGTCCGTCAAGCGCCTCATCGGCGAGCATGATCATCCCCGCGCAGGAGCCATACATCGGCATGCCCTCGGACCGCGCGGCGCGCAGCGGCTCCATGAGCCCGTCGCGCACCGCGAGCATGGACATGGTCGTGGACTCCCCACCGGGGATGACCAGGGCTTGGACGGACCTCAGGTCCTCGGACGACCCCACGGGCACGGCGTGCGCACCCGCCCCCTTGAGGGCACGGAGGTGCTCGCGGACGTCACCCTGAAGGGACAGGACGCCGATGGTGGGCGCGGAGCCACCCTTGTCGAGCTCTGTCACCAGCCTCGATCTTCGAGACGATGGTGGACCGGGATGTCGGCGACATTGATGCCGACCATCGCCTCGCCCAGCCCACGTGACACCTTGGCCACGACATCGGGATTGTCGAAGTGCCGGGTTGCCTGCACGATGGCGTCCGCACGCTTCGCGGGCTCGCCTGACTTGAAGATGCCCGAGCCCACGAAGACGCCGTCGGCCCCCAACTGCATCATCATCGCGGCGTCCGCCGGAGTGGCGATGCCGCCCGCGGTGAAGAGCACGACCGGGAGGCGGCCAGCCTGAGCGACCTCGACCACGAGGTCGTAGGGAGCCTGAAGCTCCTTGGCGGCGACATAAAGCTCGTCCTCGGAGCGCGCGGCAAGCGCCCGGATCTCTCCAAGGATGCGCCGCATGTGCGTGACCGCATTGGAGACGTCACCCGTGCCCGCCTCGCCCTTGGATCGGATCATGGCCGCGCCCTCGGTGAGGCGTCGCAGTGCCTCGCCCAGGTTGGTGGCGCCGCACACGAAGGGAACGGTGAACTGCCACTTGTCGATGTGGTTGGAGTAGTCGGCGGGCGTGAGGACCTCGGACTCGTCGATGTAGTCAACGCCCAGGGATTGGATCACCTGCGCCTCAGCGAAGTGGCCGATGCGCGCCTTGGCCATGACGGGGATAGTCACCGCGTCGATGATCCCCTCGATCATGTCGGGATCTGACATGCGAGCGACGCCGCCCTGGGCACGGATATCGGCAGGAACTCGCTCGAGCGCCATGACGGCGACCGCACCGGCGTCCTCGGCGATCTTGGCCTGATCGGGCGTGACGACGTCCATGATGACGCCGCCCTTGAGCATCTCCGCCATGCCCCGCTTCACGCGGGTGGTGCCGGTGACGTGGCTAGTGGAATCCGACACGATGACCTCTCACGACCGTGGGCGCCGCGACGCCCGCGGCACTTGCCCATCGTAGTCGGGTGTGCCGAAGGCGCCAGATAGAGGTGCGGGCCGCCTCAGGTGACCTTGGGCTTCATGGTCTTGTCGAGGAGGACGATCCACTCCTGGCCGATGGCGAAGGGCATCTGCGTTCCGTCCGGCAGCAGGAATCGGGTGCCGTCACCCAGGGTGGGCCGCTCCCAGGTCACCGACCACATCCGGCCGTCGCGGAGCACCAGGGCGGCACCCTTCCCCACCGTCTCGATGAACGGCGTCTTGCCGCCGTAGCGGTCGCCGTATCCGGAATCCGTCTGCACCGCCGACTGGACGACCACGGTCGCCGCCCGCTGGGGACCGCCCTCGGTGGACCGGGACTCCTCGCCGTTGAGGCCGACGATGAAGTTGCCGGCCGCCTCGTCCCACGTGAAGGACACTTCCGATGAGGGCCAGGTCATCGTGACCGACTTCACGGGCTTGCCCCCTGCCGGCGGCTCCTCTGCAAACACGAACCCGACATCGCGGGCCAACGCCGCATCGGGCGCAGCCGCCAGCAGCATGCGCGGATCTGCCATGTGGTCGACCGGTGAAGGCCTGCCGGGGTCGTTGGTGAATGCCGCGTACGCCTTATCGGCCGACACGTCGTAGAGGTTGGCTGCGGCAATCACCGGGAGCAGCCTGCTCTGCGCACCGGAATTCGAGAAGGCGACCTTGCCGAAGGGCGCGATGATGTCCATGTCGCTGATGCGCGCCGAGCGCACCGGGCCGATCACGTCGGGTAACTGGGAGTTGTAGATCGCGAGCAGGCGGGTGAGGTCCCACTCGACCTCCTCCACATAGACAAGGTCCGCGGCCTGGAGGCCGGCGTGGGGCTGGGCGGCGCGGGTGTTGTCGATCTTGATCGCCAGCACCGGCTTGCCCTCGCCTCCGGGCAGGCCGGAGAAGGGCGAGGCGCCCGGTGGGATGCCATTCGAGGACGAGGGCGTGGGCAGGGGCGAGGGACTCGGCGACGGAGACGCGCTTGAGGTGCTCGGGCTCGGGCTCGGGCTCGACGAGACCGGAGCCGCCTCTCCGCCGCTGCAGCCGACGAGGAGGAGGGCACCGATGGCGAGGGTCGCGGTGAGGCGCATTCATCCAAGGTACGTCGGGTCACCCGATCATCGCGCGGTAAGGCCGGGAGGCGGCGTGTCGTCCATTTCGACGGTGTCGGGCCAGGGAGTGTGTCCGGCGAGGCGAAACCACCTCACGAGACGCTGCTTTCGTACCTGACGACACGCGCGCACCGCATCATTGTGGAAACGCCGCGAGAGCTGCACGCGCACGCACGTGCCACGAAGGTCATCGAGCATCGTCGGATCAGGTGCTGCCTCGCGGAGCTCGTCTGCCTCCTGCGCGTCCGGTATCGCCTCGAGCAGGACACGCGTGAGGTCGCTTTCAGCCAGCCCGCGCGACACCACGTCGTCATCGGAGGCAGCTCGGGCTCCATGAGCGGAGTCCGCAAGCACCACCGCGGTGGCGGGATCGAACACTCCGGACGCCGCCATGTCGAGTGCCAGGGCAGAACGGCGCAGGAGCTGAGTGTCGAGGGCGTGGAGCGATGTGTCGATGCGCCGATGCAGGCGATCCAGCCGACCCGCCGTCATGCTCAGATAGAGCCCCACGACGAGCAGCACCACGAGCGCACCGGCGGCCCACC
Source organism: Candidatus Nanopelagicales bacterium (assembly GCA_049317345.1). GTDB lineage: Bacteria > Actinomycetota > Actinomycetes > S36-B12 > S36-B12 > Mxb001. The sequence continues at coordinate 10,835 of JBMOIL010000041.1, read as the reverse complement.
ACCAGACGCCCATCACTGAGCCCCTCCCTCTGAGGTCCGGCGGCGCGCGAGTCGGCCGACGATCTGCCCGCGCAGGTCTTCGCGCACGCAGCTCTGACCGGCTGTGACACTCGCATAGACGTCGATGAGGTCTGCGGCGACCCTGCGCCAGTCATACGCCGCAACGCGGCGCGTACCGGCGGCCGCGAGTCGCCTTCGCTCCATGTCATTCCCGACGAGATCGACCACCGTGGCCTCAAGCGCAGCAGAGTCCCCCACGGGGAAGAGCGCACCGCACCTGCCCTCATCCAGCACACGCGCGAAGGCGTCCAGGTCACTGGCGACGACGGGAGCCCCCGCGGCCATGGCTTCGAGCAGCACGATGCCGAAGGACTCCCCGCCCGTGTTGGGGGCGACGTAGACGCTTAGCGACGCCAGGGCGCGCGCCTTGTCTGCTTCATCCAGCCGGCCCAGGACGACGATCCCGGAGCGCAGGGCTGCGGGCACCTCGGCAAGCACGTCATCCGGATCACCCGGCCCGATAAGGACGAGGGTCGCATCCGGAATGCGCGCGCGGATGCCAGCGAACGCCTCCAGCAGGATGGGGAGGCCTTTGCGCGGCTCGTCCATCCGGCCCAGGAATCCGATCGCGGGACCCGGCCATTCACGCAGGGGCGGCACATCCTGGTAGTGGTCCACACGGACGCCGTTGGGGATGAGGACAGCATCGCCCCCCAGGTGATCAACGATGGTGCGGCGCGCATGCTCGCTCACCGCTACCAGTGCAGAGATCTTCTCCAGAGCGGTCTGCGCGAGGTAGTAGCCCGTCACAAGGACTCGCGAGCGCTCGATCGATGAGTGCACCGTGGCCACCATCGGGCCACGAGCGGACCAGCAGGCGAGTACGCCGAGTGAAGGCGCAAGCGGCTCGTGGACATGGAGCACGTCGAACTCGCCTTCGCGGATCCAGCGACGCACCCTCGCAGTGGCCTTCACCCCGAAGGTGAGCCGCGCGACGGATCCGTTGTAGGGCACGGAGCGCGGACGGCCCCCGTCGACGGCGTAGGGGGGAAGCGAGTCGGGGTCCTCGACGGGCGTGATGACGCTCACGTCATGCCCCATCTCGATGAGGGTCTCCGCCTGATCGCGAATGTGCGCCGAAACGCCTCCGGGCACATCCCAGGCGTAGGGGCACACGATGCCGATCTTCACGCTGCGCCTCGTTGGGGAAGGTCGCTGAGCCAGAGGCGCTGCATCATGTGCCAATCGGCCGGATGTGCGCGGATACCGTCGGCGAACGCATCTGCCATCGACTGGGTGAGCGCGGCCACCCGTGCCTTGCGGTCCTCACCCTCGGGGATCGGTAGAGCAGGGCGCACGCGCGCCTTGAGTCCGCCCTTCACGTGCCAGAGCTCGACAGGCATGATCGGCGCGCCCGTCATGAGCGACAGCATCGCCGGGCCCGCAGGCATGGATGCGGTCTCACCGAAGAAGTCCACGGGTATGCCGCTGCCTGATAGGTCGCGATCAGCCACGATGCATACGAGCGTGCCTTCCTTCAAGCGACGAAGGAGTTGGCGGAAGGTGGCATCCTCCCCGTGCGGCAGCACCTCCATGCCGAGCGACTCACGGTAGTCGACGAACTTGTCGTAGAGCCCCTCCGGCTTCAGGCGCTCCACCACGGTGGCGATGCCGCCGTAGCGATCACACGCCCATGCACCCGCGTGGTCCCAATTGCCGCTGTGGCTGCTGACCATGATGGCGCCCTTGCCCGCGGCGACCGCTGCGTCGAGATCCTCGAGCCCCTCGATCAGGTCGAAGGACTCGCGCAGGTGCTCAGGACTCCACGCGGGTAGGCGGAAGGCCTCGCTCCAGTAGCGCATGTAGCGGCGTACGCCCTCATGGGTGGTGGCCTCGAGGGTGGAGGACCCTGCGTCCGGGATCACGCGCGCCAGATTGGCGCGCAGTTGGCGTACGCCGGTCCCGTTCTTGCGGTATGTCCGATCGGCGATGGCCCGGAAGGCACGGTCGACAACCGGCTCGGGCATGCGCTTGATGGCGGCCCAGCCCACCCCGAAGCCCACATCCGAGACGGTGTCGGACAGGCTCACTCGGCAGCCTCGCGAGGTGCCTTCAGTTGACGACGCACGACGACAATGCGCTGCACGACCGTGACCACGCTGAGGACGGCAAGGATGCCCAGCGCGATCGGGAGCACATAGGGCACACCGAGGCCCGCGAGCAGGGCGGCGAGCAACACGACGATGAGACGCTCTGCTCGCTCAGCGATACCCACGTTGGCGGTCGCGCCGACAGCCTCCGCCCGAGCCTTGGCGTAGGAGATCACCTGGCCGCCGACAAGGCAGGTGAGTGCAGCGGCGGTGGTCCAGGGGTTGCCCGTCGCCGCAGCCCAGAGGACGAGCGCGCCGAAAACGCACCCGTCCGCGACGCGATCCAGGGTTGCGTCGAGGAAGTTGCCCCAGGGTCCGGCGCGGCCGGAGAGCCGCGCCATGGTGCCGTCGAGGAGGTCCGCAATGACGGAAAGGCCGATGATGAGGACGCCCGGGATGAAGTCGCCGCGCGGGAAGAAGACGAGTGCCGCCGTGCAGGTGATGAGGGTCCCGACAACCGTCACGGCATCGGGAGAGACGTGGAGCTTCAGGAGGAGCCGTGCGATGGGCTCGAGGACGGCTGTCGAGACCTTGCGCGCCGCCGGGTTGTTGAGCACGGACACTCCTCGGCTGTGCGCTCCACAGCGCCTTGACGCACTGACAGCGTCTGCCGGCCATTCCGGCGCCCTCATCGTACGGCCTGGCACCCGCAGACAGGGGCGGCGTACGGCGTGGAGCCGGGAGGCGGGGATCGGGAGGTCGTGGATACTGCGCAGGGTCTGAGGAGGACTCTGTGACCATGACCGCTCCGATCAAGCCGGCACGGATCCGCAACGTCGTGCTGGTCGGGCCGCGCCACTCGGGCAAGACGACCCTGGTGGAGCAGCTTGCCCTCGCGACGGGAGCGCTCACGCGGCCCGGCTCGGTCGAGAAGGTCACTACGCTCTGGGACACCGAGGATGCGCTGAGCCTGGTGTCCCTGGAGTGGCAGGGAGTGCACATCAACCTCCTCGATACCCCCGGCGAGGCGGATGTGGCGAGCGAGGCGCGCGCTGGACTGCGCGCCGCCGACGCGGCGCTCTTCGTGGTTTCTGCGGACGAGGGTGTCGACGCCGCCACGGCGATGCTGTGGGACGAGTGCGCCGCAGTGAGCATGCCGCGGGCCATTGTCGTCACCAAGGCGGACCGGGATCGAGCGGATGTCGAGGCCACGGTCGAGGAGTGCCAGCTCGCCCTCGGCTCCGACGGCGGCGTCCTGCCGGTCCACCTGCCCGTCCTCAGCGACGACGAGCAGGTGGCAGGAATCATCGACCTGGTCTCCCAGCGCATCCTCGACTATTCCGACGGTGTACGCGTCGAGCGCGAGCCGGATCCGCAGCATGTCGACTTCATCGCCGATGCACGTGCGGCCCTGCTCGTGGCGATCATCGCCGGGACGGAGGATGACGTGCTCGTCAGCAGCTTCCTAGGGGGTGGGGAGATCCCCGCGGAGTCCTTGGCTGCGAGCCTGGACCGGGCTGTGGCGCAGGGGCAGATCCACCCCGTGGTCGTCACCGCGACGACCCCACGGGGCTTCGGCTCGCTCGAACTCCTTCAGGTGATCACGCGGGGATTCCCCTCACCCCTCGAGAGTCCGCTGCCCGTGGTGACGGCTTCGGACGGCAGCCCGCGCGTCCCCCTGACCTGCGAACCCACGGGGCCGCTATGCGTCGAAGTGGTGCGCACCTCGGATGACGCCGACGGCGGCCGAGTGTCCCTGGTGCGCGTCTACTCGGGCACGCTTCACGCCGACGCGACCGTGCACGTGGCGGGATACGGCCGACGCGATCAGGCAGGCGTCGGGATCACGCGCGACGAGCGGGCGGGTGGGATTGTCAGCGGGCATACTCCCGTGACTGCCCTGGGAGCAGGCGATATCGGGCTTGTCACCGGTCTCCCCCATGTCGTCGTCGGGGACACGCTGTCGTCACGTGAGCTGCCATTGCTACTTGAGCCCCCGGGCTCCCCCGCTGATGAGGGGCAGGGGCTGGACGCGACTTAGATCAGGTCGGCCAGGGCCCTGCGTCGCGGCCAGTCTCGCGCGCACCGAGTTGCGCGTCCGCCGGCCCCGAGTGACGGATAACCCATTCCTGGGGCTCCAGGGGGCGGTAGCGGTGCTCTGCTCCGCTCACGATCATCACGTCACCCGCAGTGATCTCGACGGTGCATTCACCCTGCGGCAGCACGAACTGCACCATGCCCCGCCCGCTCCGCACAAAATGCGCCTCGGTGACCGAGTTGACGTGCCAGGCACCCATGCCTGTGTGCTCCGCACCGGGCTCGGGCGGCTCCGCAATGACGACCACTCGGATCTGGCGCTCGTCGAGCCCGAGCACCTCGGCGATGACGGCCTCGGGCGCATCATCACCGGGTGCGAAAACGAAGCGCACCCCGACCGCCGCGAGCTCCGACTCCAGGTCGACTCCCCCGGGTCCGCTGATGATCGCCATGATCGTCCCTCTCGTCCGCGCGCCTAGTCTTCGGCGTCCCAGGCCTCGGCCAGCAGCCGTCGCGTCTCCTCGAGGAGTTGCGGCATGGGCTTGGTGTGACCGATCACGGGCATGAAGTTGGTGTCGCCACCCCAGCGCGGCACAACGTGCTGGTGGAGGTGACCGGCGATTCCGGCGCCGCCGACCTTGCCTTGGTTCATGCCGACGTTGAAGCCCTGTGCTCGAGACACCGAGCGCAGCACCGTCATCGCGCGCTGAGTGAGGCTTGCGATCTCGGCCGCTTCCTCGGCGTCGACCTCGGTGTAGTCGGCGACATGTCGGTACGGGCAGACCAGCAGATGCCCGGAGTTATAGGGGTAGAGGTTCATGACGACGTACGCCGTGTCACCGCGAGCCACGACGAGGCCCTCGGCCATCCCCGGAGCCCGGCAGAAGGGGCACTCGTCCCCCGGCCCGTCGTGAGCGGGTCGCCCCTCACCGCGCAGATAGGCCTCGCGATGGGGCACCCAGATCCGCTGCCAGCGGTCGATCATCCCGCCGTGGTCGAGGGGGAGCCCGCCCTCGTTCATGCGGGTGCGCTCTCCACCTGGCGTCGTTCGCTCACGGCCGCGAGGATCTCCTCCACCGCCTCGTCGACGGCGACGCCGTTGCGCTGGCTACCATCGCGGTAGCGGAAGGAGACCGCGCCCGCGGCCATGTCATCGTCGCCAGCGATGAGCATGTAGGGCACCTTCGACTTCTGCGCCGTGCGAATTTTCTTCTGCATCCGGTCATCGGCGTCGTCAACCTCGATGCGGATCCCGTGCTCGCGCAAACGCGCAGCGACGTCGTAGAGGTAATCCACGTGCGCATCCGACACGGGAATCGCGACGACCTGCACCGGTGCGAGCCAGGGAGGGAACGCTCCGGCGTAGTGCTCGAGCAGTACGGCGAAGAATCGCTCGATCGAGCCGAAGAGAGCGCGGTGGATCATGACGGGGCGCTGCCGTGTGCCGTCCGGGGCGGCGTACTCGAGATCAAATCGCTCGGGCAGGTTGAAGTCCAACTGGATGGTCGACATCTGCCATGTGCGTCCGATGGCGTCCTTGGCCTGGACCGAGATCTTGGGGCCGTAGAACGCCGCACCGCCTTCGTCGAGCACGAGTTCGAGGCCCTGCTTCTCGGCGGCCTCACGCAGCACCTCGGTCGCCTCGGCCCACACCTCGTCCGATCCGACGGACTTGCGGGGGTCCCGGGTGGACAGCTCGAGGTAGAAGTCCTCCAGGCCGTAGTCGCGCAGCAGATCAAGCACGAAGGTGAGGAGCTTGTCGAGCTCGTCGGCCATTTGCTCGCGCGTGCAGTAGATATGGGCGTCGTCCTGGGTGAAGCCACGCGCCCGCGTCATGCCCTGGACCACGCCGGACTTCTCGTAGCGATAGACGGTGCCGAACTCGAAGAGGCGAAGCGGCAGTTCGCGGTAGGAGCGGCCGCGCGCGTCGAAGATGAGATTGTGCATGGGGCAGTTCATGGGCTTCATGTAGTAATCGACGCCCTGCTTGCGGACCGTGCCATCAGAATCGACCTCGGCATCGAGGTGCATGGGCGGGTACATCCCCTCGGAGTACCAGTCGAGGTGCCCTGACTTCTCGAAGAGCGCGGCCTTGGTGACATGTGGGGTATTGACGAACTCGTAGCCGGCTTCCTCATGGCGCTTGCGTGAGTAGTCCTCCATCACGCGCCTCACCACACCCCCCTTGGGATGGAAGACGGCGAGGCCCGATCCGATCTCCTCCGGGAAGCTGAAGAGATCGAGCTCGGCTCCGAGCTTGCGGTGATCGCGCTTCTCGGCTTCCTCTAGAAACGTGAGGTAGGCCTGCATCTCCTCCTTCGAGGGCCAGGCCGTGCCGTAGACGCGCTGGAGCTGCTCATTCGCCTGGTCGCCGAGCCAGTAGGCAGCCGCGGTGCGCATGAGCCTGAAGGCATTGGGCGGGATGAAGCGCGTGTCGGGCACGTGCGGACCACGGCACAGATCGCCCCAGCAGGTCGCGCCTGACTTGGCCTCGACGTTGTCATAGATCGTGAGTTCGGCGCCGCCGACCTCCATGACATCGGCGCCACCCTCGCTGCCAATCAGTCGCAGTTTGAAGGGCTCCCCCGCGAGCTCGTGTTTTGCCTCGGAGTCGGTGACCACGCGCCGTGAAAAGCGCTGCCCCGACTTGACGATCTCCTGCATGCGCTTTTCGAGGATCTTGAGGTCCTCGGGCGTAAAGGGCGTCTCGACGGAGAAGTCGTAGTAGAAGCCATCCTTCACCGGAGGACCAATGCCCAGCTTGGCATCGGCGAAGGTGTCCTGGACAGCCTGAGCGAGCACGTGTGCGGTCGAGTGCCGGAGCACGGCAATACCCTCGGGGGTGTCAACGCCCACGGCCTCGACCACGTCGCCATCCCCCAGGATGGTGGCCAGGTCTCGCAGCTCGCCATTGATGCGAGCCACCACAACGCGGCGGCCATCGCCGACCACATCAGCCGCTGTGGTGCCCTCGGGCACCGAGCGCGACTCCTCACCTTCGGCCGTGAAGACCGCGATCGCCAGGTCTGCCACCGCAGCCACGCTCCCTTCGCGAAGCCACGCCGAATCGCCTTCGACGCGGTGGGGGCACAGTATCGTGACCGCCCATGACAGGGAGCGGCGACGACGCCCGCATGAAGTCCGTGATGAAGGCGATGCGCACCGCCCGGGCCGCGGCCATCGGCGGCCTGGTGTTCGCGGTCCTCATGGCCGTTGTCCTGCACCTCTTCCGCGCGGCATTTCCCGTCGACCAGTACCTCGACGCGGCGTCGATGCCCACGCCCGAGGCGCTCTCGCAGGCGCGCACCGCACTCTTCCTCGTCCCGTACGCCGGAATCGCCTTCATCTGGTTCACCGGGGCGCTGCACTACAACCTGGGCAGTGCGGACATGCGACTCTTTACCACCGTCTTCATCGGTTCGGGGTTGCTCTTCGTCGCGGTCGTGTTCGTCGCCGCTGCCTTTGCCAGCGCCGAGCTCACCGCTCTGGAGCGGGGTATCGACCTCACCGACGGGAACCGCATCATCCCCGCTGTTGCCGTCAACGAACTCCTTGTCGGCTATAGCGCTCGCATGTCCGCGGTCTTCTGCTTGTCACTGTCGACCATGGGAAGGCTCCGCAAGGTGCTGCCCCCGTGGCTCTGGTTGTTCGGGACGGCCACCGGACTCTTCCTGCTGCTGGTGCCCTTTGGGGCCCCACTCGTCGAGTTCCTCTTCCCCGTATGGGTGGCGACGATCAGCCTCTTCCTGCTGATCAAGAACCCGGGCGGCAAGACCTCCGCCGACGCGGAAACTGCCTGAGGGTGGGCGATACTGGGTTCGAACCAGTGACCCCTCGCGTGTGAAGCGAGTGCTCTACCACTGAGCTAATCGCCCGATGTGCTGCGGCGGTGAGACTACCGGAAGACCAGTCCCGTGATGGGCTGCAGGGTCAGACCGTAGGCGGCGACGTACCAGACGACCACGCCGACCACCACCACCGTGAGCACGCCCGCGATGATCAGGTTGCGCCTGCGCACGCGGGGGTCCAACGCCGCATCGGCCGCCTTCCGGGCCCAGCGGCGGACGGGATCGAGGAGACGTCGGGCCCAGGCGTATTCGGACGCGAGCACGATGAGCCCGAGGATGATCGCCGCCCAGCCGGGCCCGGGCAGCACAAGCATGGCGATGCCGGCGATGACCAGGCCCATGCCTACGAGGAGGACACCCGCCTGCCAGAGCACATGGGTGGACCTGCGGCGCCGGGCCCAGGCCCTCGCTCGCAGATGCGGGGGCAGAACCCGGTCGACCGTGTCCGCGAAACCCTCGACGAACTCCTCGGCAGCCCCCTCGAGTGACTCTTCGATGCGCTCCAGGCGCGACTCCTCGGCGGCCCGGTCATCGGGGTCACCTTCACCCTTGGGCGGCGTCGAGGTCACCCCACCACGGTAACGGCGATCACGGGTCGGCGTCAGCGCCAGCACGGCGCAGGAAGTCCTCGCGGACCGCAGTGGTGACCGGGCCCGGCGCGGCCAGACTGCGCGAGTCGACGCGGTGCACGGGCTGTACGTCGCGAGTCGATGAGGTGATGAAGACCTCTTCGGCATCTGCGAGGGCGGACATGGGCACGTCGAACTCAATGGCCCCGGACCACTCGAGAACGAGGTCGCGGGTGACCCCCGCGAGGCATCCGGTCTCCAGGCTCGGCGTGATGAGACGCCCGTCGAGGACGAGGAAGACATTGCTCCCCGTGCCCTCGCACAGGCGGCCCTGGGTGTCCGGCATGAGTGCCTCGCCGGCGCCGTGCTCATGTGCCCTGGCCAAGGCCAGGATGTTCTCGGCGTAAGACGTCGACTTCACGCCGGCAAGCGGGCTGCGCTCATTGCGCGGCCACGGCACGGTGATCACGGCGGCGGACTCCGGCCACGGCTTCATGGCGGAGACAGCCACCACGAGAGTGGGACCGGTCTCGCCGCGATCGCTGCCCAGAGGGGCGTCGCCAGCGGTGTAGGTGATCCTCAGGCGACCCAGCGCGCCCAGCACCGGGGCGTTGGCCTCGACGGTCTCGTGCACTGCGGCGATGACCTGCGCGCGATCAGGGGCGGGCAGACCCATAGCCGCCGCACTGCGCTCGAGCCGGTCCACATGGCGTGTGAGTGCGAACGCCGCGCCATCGGCGACCTTGAGCGTCTCGAAGACTCCATCAGCGACGGTGAAGCCGTGGTCCAGCACGGACACACGGGCATCGTCCGCGTCGACGAGTCCGCCCTGATGGGACACCCAGAACCTCATGCGGGCATCCTCCCCTGCCAGGACCCGCCGGCAATCGCGACCAGCCGGTCCGCCTTGAGCTCCGTCTCATGCCACTCTCCGAGCGGGTCCGACGACCAGGTGATCCCCGCACCCGTGCCGAAGCGGACCTCGCCGTCGCTCACCCAGAACGTGCGGATCGCGACACCCAGGCTCGCCGTGCCGGCATCGGCATCCACCCAACCCACCGCCCCGCAATAGATCCCACGAGAAGCGGTCTCCACCTGAGCAATGCACTCCATGGCCGCGAGCTTGGGGGCACCCGTCACCGAGCCCGGGGGGAAGGTGGCCCCGAGGATGGTGCTCCATGTCGCATCGGGGGCGAGCACACCGCGCACCCTGCTCACCAGATGCACCAGGCCGGGATGCTCCTCCTCGGCAAGGAGCTCGGGGACCGTCACGCTTCCCGTGCGGCAAACGCGCGACAGGTCATTGCGCATGAGATCCACGATCATGACGTTTTCGGCACGATCCTTGGGCAGCAGATCCTGTGCGGTGCGGCCCGTTCCCTTGATCGGACCCGTCTCGATGACATCACCCTGCCGTGCGAGGAAGAGCTCCGGTGACGCGCTCGCCACCTCGATCACGCCGGGGATGCGGATCATCCCCGAGTGCGGTGCCGGGTTGCCTCGGACAAGGAGCGCGTGCAGCCCTCCGACGTCGGCCCTTGCCGGGTCGGGCAGCGCAGCACTGAGCACTCGGCACACGTTCGCCTGATAGACCTCACCCGCCGCGATGTGCTCACGGATGCGCTCCACCGCGGCCACGTAGCCATCGCGGTCGAGGGAGGTCGACCAACTCGTGGGTCCGCTCCAGGGACCGGCCACTTCCTCGGGAGCACCGGCGCGCCACTGGCCGAAGTGCGCGAGCACTGGCGCCCCGTCGTAGGGCACCGCGACTGCCCAGCGACCGCCGCGGTCCAGGACTCTCGGGTCGTCGCTGACCTCGAGGAGGTCGCGTGCCACCTGGCCGCCGAGATACGCGGCCGGCTCCAGCCCTGGGCGAGTCACAGCCCCATCCTGTCGCGTCGGGGCCGCGTTGAGGCTCACTCGGCGTGTCGGCTATCGTCGACCCCCTGACTGGGCTCCGGCTCGGTCTGACCGGGCTGCGGCCCGGTCTCGCGGACGTAGCGCAGTTGGTAGCGCATCACCTTGCCAAGGTGAGGGTCGCGGGTTCGAGTCCCGTCGTCCGCTCGAAGGGTCCACGAGACCTTTCGGTGGAGTGGCCGAGAGGCGAGGCAAGGGACTGCAAATCCCTCTACACGGGTTCAAATCCCGTCTCCACCTCGCAAGCACCACCAGTACGGGCGATTGGCGCAGGGGCTAGCGCGCTTCCTTGACACGGAAGAGGTCACAGGTTCAAATCCTGTATCGCCCACCATGGCGTACCGCTGAGACGCCTTGGGCCCACGCCGTCCCCT
>JBMOIL010000040.1:0-17149 GCA_049317345.1 Candidatus Nanopelagicales bacterium | reverse complement strand
GGGGAGTGACGCAGGCGACACCCGCGTGCCCTCACCGTGATCCCGCCGGACCTGGGAGACAATGGTGGAGCCAAAGATGGGGATCGCCAGGAGAGGTGTCGTATGAGTTACGCCAAGCTGCCTGAGCTCGAGGAGACCGGCTACGTCGTCCTGGAGTCCTACGACCAGTCGCAGGACCCCCAGGAGTGGCTTGATATCGAGTTCGTCGACTGGAAGTCCTCCGGTGAGACGCGCTTCGCACCGCTCGCCTCGGCGTACGGCGACCTGGAATGCAATGGCTTCTGGCACCACAATCCGCCCAAGACCGACAAGGACGGTGTGTGGGTCGATGCCAACGTCGCCCGCGCTCCGCGCATGAAGGCCCGTGCGGAGGAGCCCGGCGCCAACATCGGCCGCTGCCGTGTGATCGAACTCCAGCCCAATGAGTACGCCGATTGCATCTGGAACCTCCACCAGGATGACAACAACCGTCTCAATCCGGAGGGGACGGGCTGGATCGTGCGCGGCTTCTTTAACCTCACAGACAATCCCGACTCCTACATGATTCTGCGCGAGGACAAGGACGATCCCTCGACCGAGACGCGCATCCCGCTGCCGGCCGGCACGCAGGTGATCATCGACACCCAGCGGTTGTGGCATGCGGTGTGGCATACCGGTGATGAGCCGCGCTACTGCCTCATCACGTCGTGGGAGTCCGGCCCCGAGCTGGGCGAATACATTCGAGCCCGCAAGCCGCTGAGCAAGGTCGAGAGCGCACCCCTGGATCCGGCCGTGATCGACGCGGCCCAGGAATCCGTTGTCCGCCGCCGGGCTGAGCGCGACGCCAAGTCCGGCGCCATGGTCGACGTCATGAGCGAGGCCTGAGTCGGTTTCCCCCGTACAGCCCCCCGCGGGTAGCGTGGAGGGAATCACGTCCCGCAGCCCCGCGGGCGAACCAGGAAGGTGATCGTGACCTCCGCTGCCCCCGTGACGGTGTCCGAAGACGACGTCCTCGATGCCCTTGAGGCCGAGGCCATCCACGTCTATCGCGAGGTCGCCGGTGCCTTCCGACGGCCCGTCCTGCTCTATTCGATCGGCAAGGACTCCTCGGTCCTCCTGCACCTGGCGCGCAAGGCGTTCGCGCCCGCACCGATTCCCTTCAAGGTCATGCACATCGACACCACCTGGAAGTTCCGCGAGATGATCGAGTTCCGCGAGCGCATGCGCCAGGAACTCAACCTCGATCTCAAGGTGCAGACCAATCTCGAGGCGGTTGCCGAGGGCGTGACCCCCTTCACTCACGGCACCCACGAGTACACCCGCATCATGAAGACGGTCGCTCTGCGCCAGGGCCTCGATGAGTTGCAGGCCGACTGCGCCATCGGCGGCGCACGCCGCGACGAGGAGAAGTCCCGCGCCAAGGAGCGCATCTTCTCGCTTCGTGAACCGGGCCACCGCTGGGATCCGCGCAAGCAGCGTCCGGAGTTCTGGCGCACGGCGAACACCACGTTGTCCGATGGGCAGACCATGCGTGCGTTCCCGATCAGCAACTGGACTGAATTCGACATCTGGCGCTATATCCGCCGCGAGCAGATCCCCATTCCCGACCTGTACTTCTCGCGCGTTCGCCCCGTGGTGGAGCGTGAGGGCACCTGGATCATGGTCGACGACGACCGCATGCCCCTGCACGAGGGCGAGGAGCCGCAGATGCGTTCGGTGCGCTTCCGCACTCTCGGCTGCTACCCGCTCTCCGGTGCCGTCGAGTCCACCGCGGCCGACCTTGACACCCTGATCGCCGAAATGCTCGAGAGCAATGTGTCCGAGCGGGCCGGCCGACTCATCGACGGAGAGGGTTCCGGATCCATGGAGGCCAAGAAGGCGGAGGGCTACTTCTGATGACTGCTCTGCTCGAGCGTTCGTCCGGCATCGACATCACCCCCGTCGTCCGACTCGTGACCTGTGGGTCCGTCGACGACGGCAAGTCGACGTTGATCGGCCGCCTCCTTGCCGAGACGGGCTCCATCCCCGAAGACCAGTTGGAGTACGCCCGGCAGACGCGCCGTGGCGGCTCGACGATCCCGGTGGGGGAGGTCGACTTCTCGCTGCTCACCGATGGCCTGGAAGCCGAGCGTGAGCAGGGGATCACGATCGACGTGGCGTACCGCCACATGTACCTGCCCAGTGGGCGGCGCGTGATCATCGCCGATGCGCCAGGCCACGAGCAGTACACCCGCAACATGGCCGTCGCTGCATCCAACGCCGATGTCGCGGTGCTCCTCGTCGACGCGGCCCGCGGCGTACGCCCCCAGACCTTCCGGCACCTCACCGTCTGCGCTCTCATGGGCGTCAAGAGCGTCATCATCGCCATCAACAAGATGGATCTGGTCGGCTACGAGCACGCGACCTTCGAGGAGATCTCTGGCCAGGTCAAGGCCGCCGCCGCCCGGCTGGGTCTCGATGAGGTCATGACTATCCCGGTGAGCGCGGTCGCTGGCGACAATGTCACGGCGCCCACCACGCACATGTCCTGGTGGCACGGTCCCTGCCTGCTGAGTGCACTCCAGGAGTGGACGCCTCCGGAGAGCAACACCTCCCATCCCTTCCGCCTGCCCGTGCAGTTCATCTCCCGTGCGGAGGGCAACTTCCGCGGCTACTCCGGCACCGTGGCTGCCGGCGCGGTGCATCCGGGCGACAAGGTCGTCGTCGCCGACTCTGGCCAGACCGCGACCATCTCGCGCATCGTCGGCTTCCATGGCGACATGGCGGCGGCGGCGGCAGGCGATGCCGTGACGGTGACCTTGGACCGCGAGGTCGACGTCACCCGCGGAGACCTGATCGCGGCCGACGGCACCACTGATTCGGGGGAGACGGCGTGGCCGCAGCCCGCTGACCGATTCGCTGCCGATGTCGTGTGGGTGGGGGAGGAAGCCCTCATGCACGGACGCTCCTATCTCCTCGCCGTCGGGCCGCGCACCGTGCCGGCGACCGTCACGGTCGTGCGGCACCGGCTGGATGTGGTGTCCGGTCAGAAGCTCGCCGCGCGCGTGCTCGACATGAACGACATCGGTCGGATCGAGATCGCCACCGATACCCCGATCCCCATGGACATGTACGCCCAGTGCCGCGATACGGGTGGCTTCCTGCTCGTCGATCGCGTCACAGCGGACACGGTGGCGGCCGGCATGGTCACGCACGCGCTACGTCGTTCGCTCAACGTCGTACCCCACTCCTACGAGGTGGATCGTGATGCGCGAGCGCGACTCAAGCACCAGACTCCGCGCGTGGTGTGGCTGACCGGCCTTTCTGGTTCGGGCAAGTCGACGGTGGCCGACGCGCTGGAGCGACGACTCTTCGCCCTGGGCATGCATACCTTCGTGCTGGACGGCGACAACGTGCGCATGGGTATCAACAAGGACCTCGGGTTCACCCCCGAGGACCGCGCAGAGAACGTCCGCCGCGTGGCTGAGACAGCCAAACTGATGCTCGAGGCCGGCCTTGTCGTCATCGTCGCGCTGATCTCACCATTCCGAGCCGACAGGCGAGCGGCGCGGGAGATCTTCCCCGACGGTGACTTCATCGAGGTATTCGTCGACACCCCCGTGGAGATGTGCGCGACACGCGACCCCAAGGGCCTGTACGCCAAGGCCCAGTCGGGCACGCTGCCCAACATGACGGGAATCGGCCAGGAGTACGAGTCGCCGGAGCATCCCGAGGTGCATCTCGATGGGTCGCTCCCGGTGGACGACAACGTCGAGGTCCTTGTGCGCCGCATCGTGGGTGACTAGATGTCGGCGCCCAATAGCCCCTACGACCCCGTGGCAGTGTCCACTCTGGAGCCGGAGGCCATCGACGCGATGGTCGCCGCGGCTCTCGCCGACATCGAGTCGGCAGGAGACCTGGATGAGCTCAAGGTCGTGCGACTGGCGCATGCGGGTGATCGCTCCCCGCTGGCGCTGGCCAACCGGGAGATCGGTGCTCTGCCCCCTGCAGCGAAAGCGGAGGCAGGCAAGCGCGTAGGGAGCGCACGGCAGACCGTTCGCGATGCGCTCGACGCGCGACTGGCACGGTTGGAGATCGAGCGCGATGCGCGCGTCCTGGTCGAGGAGTCGGTCGACGTCACTCTGCCCACCCGCCGTTCAGGTTTGGGTGCCCGTCATCCCCTCACGACGCTCATGGAGCGCATGGCAGAGGTCTTCATGGCCATGGGCTATGAGGTGGCAGAGGGCCCAGAAGCCGAAGCTGAGTGGTTCAACTTCGACGCGCTGAATGTCCCCCCGGACCATCCCGCTCGGACGATGCAGGACACCTTCTTTGTGGGCAGCGAGCGCAGTGGTGTGGTGCTGCGCACTCAGACATCTCCCATCCAGCTGCGCGCCATGCTCGACCGCGATCTGCCTATCTACGTCGTGGCGCCGGGCCGGGTCTTCCGCACAGACGAGCTCGATGCCACGCACACCCCGGTCTTCCACCAGATCGAGGGGCTCGCGGTGGACGAGGGCATCACGATGGCCGACCTCAAGGGCACGCTGGAGCATCTCGCTGCGGCGATGTTCGGAGAGGGCGTGCAGATTCGTCTGCGACCGTCGTACTTCCCCTTCACCGAGCCCAGCGCCGAGCTCGATCTGCAGTGCTTTGTCTGCCGCGGGGCGTCTGTCGGCAATCCGGAGGCGCCGTGTCGCACCTGCTCGAGTGAAGGCTGGATCGAGTGGGGTGGCTGCGGCATGGTTAACCCACGCGTGCTGCGTGCCGCGGGCATCGATACCGCTCGCTACTCCGGATTCGCTTTCGGAATGGGCGTGGAGCGCACACTGATGTTCCGCCACGGTGTCACCGACATGCGCGACATGGTGGAAGGGGACATTCGCTTCAGTCGGGCCTTCGGGGTGGAGGTCTGATGCGCGTCCCCTTGGAGTGGCTGCGGGAAATGGTCGATCTTCCCGCCGACGTCGACGCTCGCGCGGTCGCCGAGCGCCTCATCGCTGCCGGACTCGAGGTCGAGTCGGTGGAGACGGCGGGAGGTGATGTCGCAGGGCCGCTGATCGTCGGCCGAGTGGACGCCATCGAGGAGCTCACGGAATTCAAGAAGCCGATCCGTTGGTGCCAGGTCGACGTGGGGCCCGAGCACGGTGGCGTGCGCGGGATCGTGTGCGGGGCGCGCAACTTCGCCGTGGGAGATCATGTCGTGGTGGCGCTCCCGGGCGCCGTCCTTCCCGGTGACTTCCGCATTACCGCCCGTGAGACCTACGGTCACGTATCCGACGGCATGATTTGCTCCCAGCGTGAGCTGGGCCTTGGCGAGGATCACGACGGAATCATGGTGCTCGATTCGGGAAGCGTGGGGGATGACGGCGCCGCGCTGCTCGGCTTGGGCGAGGAGACGCTCGACATCGCCGTGACGCCCGACCGCGGCTACGCCCTCTCGGTGCGTGGAGTCGCCCGCGAGGTCGCTACCGCTTTCGATCTGCCCTTCGACGATCCCGGTCAACGCCTCGTCGACCTACCTGCCCCGGCAGCGGATGCCGCGCCCTGGGCGTGTGGGGTCGATGACCCCGGGATGTGCGAGCTCTTCACCCTGCGGCGCATCATCGGCTTCGATCCTGCAGCCGCCACTCCGGACTGGATGCAGCGACGTCTTGTCGCGACCGGGATGCGACCGGTGTCCCTCGCGGTCGATGTCACCAACTACGTCATGCTCGAGCTCGGCCAGCCGCTGCATGCCTTCGACGGCGCCAAGCTGCGCGGCGCCGTGCGCGCAGGACGGGCGGGAGAAGCCGCACCACCCCTGGAGACCTTGGACCACGTGTCCCGGACGCTCGATCCCGACGATGTCGTGATCCGCGATGACTCGGGCGTCATCGGTCTCGCCGGCACCATGGGCGGACTCCACACCGAGATCGATGACGACTCGACCGACCTCGTGCTTGAGGCGGCGCGATTCGTCGCGGAGCCGGTGGCGCGCACTGCGCGGCGCCACCGTCTGTCCTCGGAGGCGTCGCGTCGCTTCGAGCGAGGCGTCGATCGCGTGCTTGCGCCCTATGCCTCGGCCCGCGCCGCACAACTCCTGCTCGAATACGGCGGCGGCGTGTACGCCGGCATGACCGCGTGGGAATCGCCGTACTCACCGACCGTCATTGCGATGGATGCGGACCTCCCGCAGCGCACGTCGGGGATGCCCGTCGATCGCGCCACCGTGGTCCACCACCTGGAGCAGGTCGGCTGCGAGATCTCGGGCGACGCCGTCCTCGACGTGACCCCGCCGCCGTGGCGCCCGGACCTCACCGATCCTGCTGATCTGGTCGAAGAGGTCGTGCGACTCGTCGGCTATGACCGCATCCCGTCGCGGCTGCCGCAGGCGCCCGCGGGATATGGGCTCACGCGCGAGCAGCGGCTGCGCCGTCGTGCCGGCCTGGCGCTGGCGGCCGCCGGCGTCATCGATGTGCTCACCTATCCCTTCATGGGGGAGGGTGATCTCGATGCGCTGCTGGTGGCCACTGGCGAGCGTCGGCGCCGCGCTCCGAGGCTCGCCAACCCCCTGTCCGAGGAGCAGCCGCTCCTGCGCACCACCCTGCTGCCGGGTCTCCTGCACGCGGCCCGTCGCAACCTCTCGCGCGGGATCGATGACATCGCCCTGGGGGAGATCGGGCGGGTCTTCGTCCTCGATGACCATCAGGACCCCGGTGGCGTCGCCGAGTCGCCGCGACCGGGTGTGGAGCAGCGACCCTCCGATGCGGAGCTCGCCGCCATCGAGGCGCTTCTTCCCGTGCAACCGCACCATCTCGCCGCGGTCCTCACGGGTGCGCGCGAGTCGCGTGGCTGGTGGGGTCCTGGGCGCGAGGCCACGTGGGCCGATGCGATCGAAATCGCCTCGGGTGTCGCCAGCATGCTGGGCGTCGACATCGTGGCTCGTCCCGCGACGGATGCACCCTTCCATCCGGGGCGCACGGCAGCGCTTGTTGCTGATGGCGAGGTCATCGGTTTCGCAGGTGAGTTGCACCCGCGCGTGATCGCGACGTACTCCCTCCCCGCGCGCACCGTCGCACTCGAACTCGACCTTGACGCGCTCATGGCTGCGGCCCATGACGTGGCCCCCGCTCCTGACATGCGGACGCAGCCGGTAGCGAAGGAAGACATCGCGCTGGTCGTCGCCGAGTCTGTGGCTGCCGCCGACGTCGCCGATGCGGTTCGCACGGGCGCGGGAGGGTTGTGCGAGGAGGTGCGACTCTTCGATGTGTACGTCGGCCCGCAGGTGCCCGAGGGGCACAGGTCACTCGCTTTCGCACTGAGGTTCCGCGCCCCGGACCGCACCCTGTCGGCAGAGGAGATCGCCGCGGCCCGTGAGGCCGGCATCGCCGAGGCTGCCCGCAGGCACGGGGCGGTGCTGAGGGGGGCGTGAATGACTATGCGTGTATGCGTATAGTTCTTCCATGACCCTCACCGCGTCGGTTGCCGGTGCCTCCGGCTACGCCGGGGGTGAGTTGCTCCGGCTCCTACTGGGACACCCCGAGCTCGAGGTGGGTGCCATTGCCGCGGGATCCAAGGCGGGGCGTCGACTGGGTGAGGTGCACCCGCAGTTGCCGGCCCTCGCCGATCGGACCCTGATCGCCGCGGACCCCGACGCGTTGCGCGGAGCAGACATCGTCTTCCTCGCCCTGCCCCATGGCGAATCGGCGGCATTGGCTCGTGCGTTGCCCGCCGACCAGCGCATCGTCGACCTCGGAGCGGACTTCCGGCTTGAGGACGAGGGTGCGTGGAAGGCTTTCTACAACGACTCCTACGCCGGCCACTGGGTCTATGGAATGCCGGAGTTGGCGGGGATGCGCGCAGAGATCGCGGAGGCAACCCGCATCGCCAATCCCGGGTGCTATCCCACTGCCGTGTCGTTGGCCCTGGCGCCACTGCTTGCCGAAGGTCTCATCGACTCGACCATCAGTGTCGTGGCCGCATCGGGCACCTCAGGTGCGGGACGCACGCCGACGGAGACGCTGCTGGCATCCCAGGTGATGGGATCCATGTCTGCGTACAAGGTGGGGGGAGCGCATCAGCACACGCCGGAGATGGAGCAGGCACTCGGTCGCGCATCGGGGATGAGTGTGCGGGTGTCCTTCACGCCGCTGCTTGCGCCCATGCCGCGCGGGATTTTGGCCACGTGCTCGGCCGATCTGGCCGAGGGTGTGACGAGTGAGGATCTCCACGAGTGCTTGCACGCGGCCTACGCCGCAGAGCGCTTCGTCCACGTGCTTCCGCAGGGGCAGTGGCCGCAGACCTCCTCGACACTGGGCGGCAATGCCGTGCACGTGCAGGCGGCGGCCGATGCGCGCACCGGCCGTGCCGTGGTGGTGTCAGCACTCGACAATCTCGTGAAGGGCGCGGCGGGCCAGGCCGTGCAGAATGCCAACCTCATGCTCGGCCTCGACGAGGCTTCCGGACTGAGCAATGCAGGAGTGGCCCCATGACCGTTACCACGCCCCGCGGCTTCCGCGCAGCGGGAGTGACCGCCGGCTTGAAGGTGAGCGGTCGGCCCGACCTGGCCCTCGTCGTCAACGACGGCCCGCTGCAGTCGGCTGCAGCCGTCTTCACGTCGAACCGATTCCCCGCGGCACCCGTGCTCTGGACGCGCCAGGCGGTCGCCGATGGCGAACTCCATGCCGTGGTGCTGAACTCCGGCGGTGCCAACGCCTGCACCGGGCCCGAGGGCTTCGCCGACACCCATCGCACAGCGGAGCATGTCGCTGATGTGCTCAGCGGCCGGGGTGCTGCGACCGGCGCCGGAGAGATCGGGGTGTGCTCGACCGGCCTCATCGGCGAGCGACTGCCCATGGATCTTCTCCTCGCGGGCGTCGATGCGGCGGCGTCGACCCTGAGCGAGGACGGGGGTCAGGATGCGGCGGTCGCCATCATGACGACCGACACCGTGCCCAAGGTCGTCACCGTCCGCGGCGACGGCTTCACCGTGGGCGGTATGGCCAAGGGTGCGGGCATGCTCGCCCCGGGCTTGGCCACGATGCTCGTGGTGATCACCACGGATGCTGTGGCCCATCCCGACACACTGACTCAGGCGCTCGCCGCCGCGACGCGGGTGACCTTCGACCGGATCGACTCCGACGGATGCATGTCGACCAACGACACCGTGATCGCCATGGCGAGCGGCGCGGCGATAGTTCAGCCATCACCGGAGGCACTCGCAGAGGCGATCACGGCTGCCTGCGCCGAACTTGCCCTGCAGCTCATCGGCGATGCCGAGGGTGCGAGCAAGGACATCGCGATCACGGTGGCGCACGCGGCGACCGAGGACGACGCCGTAGAGGTCGCCCGGGCCATCTCGCGGAGCAACCTGCTCAAGTGCGCCATCCACGGTGAGGATCCCAACTGGGGTCGTGTGCTGTCGGCTATCGGCACCACAACCGCAGCGTTCGAATCGGATGAGGTCGATGTCGCCATCAATGACGTGTGGGTATGCCGGAGAGGCGCTGCGGGCGAATCCCGAGACCTCGTCGACATGTCCGGGCGCACCGTGCGCATTGCGGTGGACCTCAGCGCGGGGCAGGCCGAGGCCACCGTCTGGACCAATGACCTGACCGCCGACTACGTTCACGAGAACTCGGCGTACTCCACATGACCGCGCAAGAGAAGGCATCGGTGCTCGCCGAGGCACTGCCATGGCTCGAGCAATTCCGTGGCGCCACGGTGGTCGTGAAGTACGGCGGCAATGCCATGACCGATGACTCGCTCAAGCGCGCCTTCGCCGAGGACGTCGTCTTCCTGCGTCTCGCCGGGTTGCGCCCCGTCGTCGTACACGGGGGAGGACCGCAAATCTCGGCGATGCTCGATCGCGTGGGCATTGCCAGTGAATTCCGTGGCGGGTTGCGCGTCACGACCCCGGAGGCCATGGAGATCGTCCGCATGGTGCTCACGGGCCAGGTGCAGAGGGAGATCGTCACCCTCATCAATGAGCACGGACCCTTCGCGGTGGGACTATCCGGAGAGGATGCGCAGCTCTTCCGCGCCGAGCGACGCGGCATCGTCATCGACGGCGTCGAAGTGGATCTTGGCCTGGTGGGTGATGTCGTGCAGGTCCAGCCCGACTTCGTCACCGCTCTGCTCGACGACGGCCGCATCCCTGTGGTGTCCACCGTTGCTCCCGATGCCGCCGGCACCGCGCACAATGTGAACGCCGACACCGCGGCGGCCGCACTCGCCGTCGCCCTTGGCGCCGAGAAACTGGTGATGCTCACCGACGTGCCCGGCCTCTACGCCGACTGGCCAGCCAGCACGCAGGTCATCGCGGAGATCCGCACCGATGCCCTGCGCGAGATGCTCCCCGGACTGGAATCCGGCATGGTGCCCAAGATGGAAGCCTGCCTGCGGGCAGTCGAAGGCGGTGTCCCGCGCGCCCATGTCATCGACGGGCGTGTCCCGCACGGCCTACTCGTTGAAGTCTTCACCGACACGGGTGTCGGCACCATGGTGCTGCCCGGGGGAGGTGCACCGTGACCGCCGGCGATGTCTTGGCCGATCAGGGGCTTTCCGCTACGTCCCTTTTTCAGGAGCGCTGGCGTTCCTCGCTCATGGACAACTACGGCACGCCTGCGATGGCGCTCGTGCGCGGCCGCGGGGCGCGGGTGTGGGATGCCGACGGCCGGGAGTACGTCGACCTGCTTGCAGGCATCGCCGTCAATGCCGTCGGTCACGCGCATCCGGATGTCGTCGCGGCAGTGACGCAGCAGATGTCCACCCTGGGGCACACGAGCAATCTCGCCATCTCTGCGCCCGCTCTCGAGTTGGCGGAGCGGCTCCTTGCGCTGCTGGATCCGTCCGGCACGCGTGGCGGGAGGGTGTTCTTCTGCAACTCCGGTGCCGAGGCCAATGAAGCGGCGTTCAAGCTCTCCCGCCGCACCGGCCTCACACGTGTCGTAGTGGCCGAGCGCTCCTTCCACGGCCGCACGATGGGATCGCTGGCCCTGACCGCGCAACCGGCCAAGCAGGATCCCTTCCGACCGCTACCCGGCGATGTCATCACCGTCCCCTTCGGCGACGTCGCGGCGTTGAAAGCAGCGGTCGACAGCGATACCGCCGCAGTGTTCCTTGAGCCCATCCAGGGGGAGGGTGGCGTGATCCCCGCACCCGAGGGCTACCTCGCCGCGGCACGCGCAGCCTGCGATGCGCACGGTGCCTTGCTCGTGCTCGACGAGGTGCAGACCGGCGTCGGGCGCACAGGCTCGTGGTTCGCCCACGAGGGCGAGGCGCTGCCCGATGTCGTCACCTTGGCCAAGGGATTGGGCGGCGGACTTCCCATCGGTGCGATGGTCGCCTTTGGAGAGGCGGCCCAGTTGCTCGGCCCCGGCAGCCACGGATCGACCTTTGGCGGCAACCCGATGAGTTGTGCCGCCGCGCTCGCCGTACTCGAGGTCATCGAGCGTGAGGGCCTGCTCGACCGCGTGCCGGTCGTGAGCGATCGCCTGCGGTCGATCGTCACCGGATCGACCCTTGTCGATCACGTGCGAGGTCGAGGGCTCCTGCTCGGTGTGGTCCTGCACGCCCCTGTCGCTGCGGATGTCGAAGCAGCCGCACGCCATCAGGGACTTATCGTCAATGCCGTCGCCCCTGACGTCATCCGCATGGCTCCGCCACTGGTCCTC
This sequence comes from Candidatus Nanopelagicales bacterium, assembly GCA_049317345.1. GTDB lineage: Bacteria > Actinomycetota > Actinomycetes > S36-B12 > S36-B12 > Mxb001. The sequence continues at coordinate 5,534 of JBMOIL010000040.1, read as the reverse complement.
ACCGACGACGATCTTGATTGGGTGGCCGAGCGTTGGCCTCTCGCGCTCTCGGGGTTGGCATGAGCAGCCCGCGCACCCAGGCCGCCCGGCGCACCCGGATCATCGACGCTCTCTCATCGCGGAGCATCCACTCGCAGGAGGAATTGCGAGCGGTGCTCGCCGACGAGGGCTTCACCGTGACGCAAGCAACCCTGTCGCGCGATCTCGTGGACCTTGGCGCCGTGAAGGTGTCGAACGGCGATGCGCGCAGCGTCTATGCGCTCCCCTCTGAGCAGGCCGGCACGCGACCCGAAGCAGCGGTCGAAGCCGGCCCTGTCGGGCTCACCCGGCTCGCGCGGGCACTCCACGAACTCGCCGTATCGGTCGACCACTCCCTCAACATCGTCGTCGTGCGCACGCCGCCGGGGGGTGCGCAGTACCTCGCCTCGGCCTTCGACGGAGCGCACTGGGGGTCGATCCTCGGCACGGTGGCCGGGGATGACACCGTGCTCATCGTGACGCGCGGTGTCGAGGCGGGTGCCGAGGTGGCCGAGGCCATTTTGGGCATGGCCGAGGGGCGAGCAGGCGGAGCTCCACCCCGGGGAGGGAAGTGATGAGCGAGCCCACACGGCTATGGGGTGGACGGTTCGCGACCGGGCCTGCCGACGCCATGGCAGCACTGAGCGCGTCGGTTCACTTCGACTGGCGTCTCGCGCCGTACGACATCCGCCAGACAGCCGCGCACGCCCGCGTGCTGCACCACGCCGGGCTACTCGACGACGCGGAGATCGTGCAGGTCCTCGCGGCACTCGACACCCTTGCCGGCGACGTTGCGTCGGGTGAATTCACGCCAGGGCCGAGTGACGAGGATGTGCACACCGCCATCGAGCGCGGATTGCTCGAGCGGCTCGGGCCACTGGGCGGCAAGCTTCGCGCAGGGCGCAGCCGCAACGATCAGGTCGCCACCGATTTCCGGCTCTACCTGCGTGACCAGGCACGAGCGATTGCCGCTGAGATCATCGGGCTGCAGCAGGCGCTGCTCGCTCAGGCGCAGGAGCATGTCGACACGATCGCTCCGGGCTTCACCCATCTGCAGCACGCCCAGCCCGTGTCCCTGGGTCATGAGATCGCCAAGCACGTGCACGCGCTCGCTCGCGATATCGACCGCTTGCGCGACTGGGACGAGCGGGCGGCCCTGTCGCCTCTCGGCGCGGGTGCACTCGCCGGCTCGTCGCTGGGCCTAGACCCCCAGGCTGTCGCTGCCGAGCTCGGGTTCCGCGGCGCGCTGGCCAACTCGATCGACGCGGTGAGCGACCGCGACTGGGTCGCCGAGTTCCTCTTCGCCGCGGCGATGATCGGCGTCCACCTCTCGCGCATCGGCGAGGAAGTCGTCCTGTGGACCTCGCGTGAGTTCGGCTGGGCCGCGCTCGACGACGCGTGGTCCACCGGGTCGTCGATCATGCCGCAGAAGAAGAACCCCGACGTTGCCGAACTCGTCCGTGGCAAGTCCGGTCGACTTATCGGCGACCTGACAGGGCTGCTGGCCACTCTCAAGGGCATGCCCTTCGCCTACAACCGTGATCTGCAGGAGGACAAGGAGCCGGTCTTCGACGCTGTCGATCAGCTCCTTCTTGTCCTGCCCGCCGTCACCGGGATGATCGCGACCCTGCGCTTCGACACCGTGCGCATCTCGATGTCGGCACCGGAGGGATTCGCTCTCGCCACCGACATCGCCGAATGGCTCGTGCGCAAGGGGGTGCCCTTCCGCGACGCACACGAGATTGCGGGCGCGTGCGTTCGTGCCGCAGAGGAGCGCGGAATCGAATTGTGGGACCTCGAAGACGCAGAGTTCGCCGCCATCTCAGCCGCGCTCACCCCCGACGTGCGCGAGGTGCTCTCGCTCGAGGGATCCGTGTCCTCGCGTGCGTCGTACGGCGGCACGGCTCCGGTTCGCGTGCGCGAGCAGTTAGCCGATATCGGCTCCGTCGTAGCAGCCGACGCCGAATGGGCGCGTGGCCGTCCCTGACGCACTCCGTGCGGGTCGGCGGACGTGGGGCATTGCCGCAATTCTTGTTGCACTTCTCATCGGGATCGTGTCGATGCTGCCGCCGCGCGGGACTCCGGGCATGGAGATTGCCGACCTGGGAGAGCTCCGCGCCACGATCGGTCACGGCCTGGCCTACGCCCTGCTCGCCGCTCTTGCCGTCCTCGGCCAACGGCAGCCACGCATCGCGGCCACGCTCGCCGGTGTCATCGGGTACGGCGTGATTCTGGAGGTGCTCCAGGGAGCGTTCGGCCTGCGGTCCTTCCAGTGGATCGACATCGCGGCGAATGCGCTCGGGGCCCTGGTCGGGGTCCTGAGCGTGATCCTCGTGCGCCGGGCGTTCATCCGCTAAGCCCGACCGAGATGTCGGACCCCCGCGACAAGGTGACGTCGAGGTCGCCCGCCCCCGGCACGCCGGGGGGAGTGAGCGTGGGCGGGCGGCCTCCTCGGCGACCACCGTGGCAACCCATGGCCCACACTGGCCCCATGGTGCACGGCAGACGACTCCTGTCGAGCCACCCCACGGTCGCGGCCCCCCGGCTGCTGGGTGCGCGGCTCGTGTCGGATTCGCCCGAGGGTCGCGTGGCACTGCGACTCACCGAGGTGGAGGCGTACGGCGGCCAGGGTGAGGACCCTGGATCCCATGCCTTCCGTGGGCAGACTCCACGCAACGCCACGATGTTCGGTCCGCCGGGTCGCCTCTACGTGTACTTCACCTACGGCATGCACTGGTGCGCCAACGTCGTCACCGGTCCTGAGGACAGCGCCTCTGCGGTCCTCCTGCGGGCAGGCGACGTGGTCGAGGGCCTCGATATCGCGCGCGAGCGCAGGGCCACTGCGCGAAGCGACCGCGATCTCGCCCGGGGCCCGGCGAGACTCACTGTTGCCCTGGGCCTCACGGGGGATGACGACGGACTGGACCTCCTCGACCCTGCCTCGCCCGTGCGCCTCGAACTCGCTCGCCAACCCCTGCACGTGCACGCGGTCACCCTGCGCACCGGGGTGTCCGGGCCCGGGGGCGCCACGCCCTGGCGGTACGTCGCGGACCATCCGACCGTGAGCCCCTATCGTGCTGCCACGCCCCGCAACCGAAGGGATGCCCGATGAAGCCGCACGCCCTGATCGTTATCGCCAGCCTGATCTTCCTCGCTGCGTGCGGGGGAGGCGGGAGCGACGCTGCGTCCGAGGGCTCTTCGGCGCCCGCGCGGTGCTACGAGTTGGTCGAGGGCGCGAGTCGCGCGGTCGTGAAGGTCGAGTCGGCACCGGCGGAGGGCGATCCCGACGGGGGTCGGATCACCGTCTACTCCTACGTCGACGGGGCCGAGGAGTTCGCTCCTGAGACCACCCCGGGCCGACTAGAAGCCGATGCCTTCGTCTACGGCGATGGCACGCGTCTGGAGTTGGCCGACTCCAGCCTCACGTGGCCCGCGGGGAGCCTGCTGGATGGCGCAGTATTCACCGCTACGTCGTGCCCCTAGCCCACCGCGGCGCAGCGCGGGCCATGCGAGAGGATTCCTGCTTGTGAACGCCCTCATCGATGACCTGCAGTGGCGCGGCCTGATCGCCCAGAGCACGGATCTCGATGCGCTCGGTGCCGAACTCGACGCGGGACCGCTCACCTACTACATCGGTTTCGATCCCACGGCCCCGAGCCTTCACCTGGGCAATCTCCTCCAGATCCAGACCATGCGGCGTTTCCAAGCCTACGGCCACCTGCCTCTGGCTCTTGTCGGAGGCGCGACCGGGCTCATCGGTGATCCGAAGATGACGGGGGAGCGCACCCTCAATCCCGTCGATGTCGTCGACGAGTGGGTATCGCGTCTAAGGACTGAGCTCTCCGGCTTCTTCGACTTCGAGGGGCCCGCGGCCGCGCAGTTGGTGAACAACTTTGACTGGACGAAGGACATCGACGTCATCGCTTTCCTGCGCGACATCGGCAAGCACTTCAGCGTCAACCGCATGCTGGATCGCGAGGCTGTCGCCGCTCGCCTCGCCGGAGATGGGATCTCCTTCACCGAGTTTAGCTACCAATTGCTGCAGTCCTATGACTTCCTCGAGCTCTACCGCCGCTACGGATGCCGTCTGCAGATGGGCGGATCGGACCAGTGGGGCAACATCACCGCGGGCGTCGACCTGATTCGCCGCGTCGAAGCAGCGCACGTGCACGCGCTCACGACGCCTTTGGTGACGAAGGCGGATGGCACGAAGTTCGGCAAGACCGAGACCGGCACCGTGTGGCTCAGCGCAACCATGACGAGTCCGTATGCGTTCTTTCAGTTCTGGCTCAACGCCGACGACCGAGATGTGCCGACGTACCTACGCTTTTACAGCATGCGCAGTCACGTCGAGATCGAGGAACTCGAGGAGGCGACTCGCGCGGAGCCCGCACGGAGGGCTGCACAGCGCGCACTCGCTCAGGAACTCACCACGCTCGTGCACGGAGCGGCAGCCACCGAGGCTGTCGAGGCTGCCGCCCAGGCACTCTTCGGGCAGGGCGACCTCTCGAGCGTGCCCGCCGATGTGCTCGATGCGGCCCTGCGCGAGGTGCCGCACGCGATCGTGCCGCGCGAGGAGATCGCGGGGGAAGCGCTCCCGGACATCGTGGACCTCCTCGTGCGCTCGGGGCTTTCCCCCAGCCGCGGGCAGGCGAGGCGCACCATTGGGGAAGGTGGGGCCTACGTGAACAATGTGAGAGTTGAGGATGAGGCTTTCTGCCCGCCTGCCAGCGACCTCCTCCACGGGCGCTTCCTCGTGCTCAGGAGGGGGCGGCGTACCCTGGCAGGAGTCATCATTGAGGGGTGACCCAGATCACGCCAGAATGGCTGTCCTGGATTTGACCTCCCCTGTGGATCTGCGTATAGTCGTACTTCCTCGCACGGAAGACCCGGACGACGATAGCCCCTAGGGCGACGGTCAGGCCGGTTCGGCGAGGCGCAACGACTCCCACGTCGATTCGATTCGGTCGGGTACGCCCTCGGGCGGATTTGACCGAATCGCTGCCGCGCGGGTAACGTTGCGAGTCGCCCCGGGAACGGCCTGCACCGCAGGCGCGCCCGATGCGCGACCGCTCCTTGAGAACTCAACAGCGTGCCACATATCGATGCCAAATAACCCCGTTCATGGGGAGTCTTTGACGACCCATGACGGTTCCTTTGGTTGACAGAAGCATTCAGCTCTGTCCGCCATGATCACTCACGTTTGGGTGATAGCGCTGAAAGGCGCAATCAACATTCCTTAACGGAGAGTTTGATCCTGGCTCAGGACGAACGCTGGCGGCGTGCTTAACACATGCAAGTCGAACGGTGAAAGCGGAGCTTGCTCCGCTGGATCAGTGGCGAACGGGTGAGTAACACGTGGGCAACCTGCCCTTCACTTCGGGATAACTCCGGGAAACCGGGGCTAATACCGGATACGACCTCTGCGGGCATCCGCGGAGGTGGAAAGTTTTTCGGTGAAGGATGGGCCCGCGGCCTATCAGCTTGTTGGTGAGGTAACGGCTCACCAAGGCGAC
>JBMOIL010000039.1:0-17481 GCA_049317345.1 Candidatus Nanopelagicales bacterium | reverse complement strand
CAGGGTCTGCTGGTCGCCTTCTCGACTGCGCTCCATCGTAGTGCGGATGGGGGGTCTCGGCAGTGTGGGGTGAGCCAGGTCACTCTCCTTGCCGGGCCAGTGGGAAGAGGGCGGTCCGGAGAGAAGGCAGGTCCTCGCCCATCGAGGCACCGGAGGCCTCGCGGGCCTGGGCTGAGGGCCCTCGGAGAGCGTCTCGAGAGCTGCCGTCACGGGGCCGTGACAAGGGGGCGCAGTCGACCGTCGACCACTTCGTACCGCGTCAGGTTGGTGAGCACTGGTCGGTAGGCATGGATGGTGACCGCTCCTTCGGTGGACGTGTTGGTCATGTCGTGGACTATGTCGTCAACCCAGTTGCTCAGTTGCCCCACCTCAAGGGACGACGCGATGAATCTCTCGCCGCCTTCGACGATGGTTTCGGTGATGCTCCCCTTCACGACGAGGAAGCACCCGGATGATCCGCCGTGGTCGTGGAAGCCTGTCCCCTGGCCGGGCGCCCAGGTGAGGAGTCGCAATTCCATGTCGTCATGCTTCTCGAGCAGCAGACGGAGGCGAGGTTCCGCGTAGCGCACGAGCGGCATCCATCGATGTCGTTGGCGAGCCACCGTGGCAACGGCATCTTCGAGAGCCAGGTCACTGCCGCATCCCGTCAACCATGGTTCCATGACATTTCCCCTTCTCGTCGAGTGCATTGTCTACATTTACTATAGAGAATAGTGACAATACGACCGAGTGTTGTCATGTCCATCGAAGGGAGCATTGTCCGTGTCGCAATCCGATTCCCCCAAGCACGTCATCTCCGGTGCCGAACTGGAGAGCCGACTAGGTGATCCGGATCTCCTGATCCTGGACTCCACGGTCGTCCTGGATCCGAATTCCTGGCAGGCCAACTCAGGTCGCTCCCAGTGGGAGGTGGAGCACATTCCCGGATCGGCTTTCGTCGATCTCATCGAGGAGTTCTCCGACCCATCGGGTGACGAGGGCCTGCCTCACGGAGTTCATGCATATCGCCTGCCAACGCCTGAGGCTTTCACCGCCGCGATTCGCCGTTACGGCGTAGGCGAGGACACGCATGTCGTCGTGTACGACACGTCGGCGGGTATGTGGGCCTCGCGGCTGTGGTGGCTGCTGAGGGTCTTTGGTCACGAGCGCGTGTCAGTGCTCGATGGTGGTTGGGCGGAGTGGAAGGCGGAGGGTCGACCGACGTCCGTCGATGCGGCGCCTGAGTTCTCTCAGGGTACGTTCCTCGCGAGATTGCGGCCCGAACTCCTCGCGACGAAGGATGAGGTCGCTGCATCACTCGGACAGGCGAATACAGTGCTGGTCAATGCCCTGTGGCCCGAACTCTTCCGTGGTGAAGCGGAGACGCCTCTGCCTCGACAGGGAAGGATCCCGGGCTCGGTGAACGTCCCGTTCACCGAGACAGTCGGCGCAAGCGGAGCGTTCTTGTCTCAGGACGAACTGAGGAAGCTCTTTGCCTCGCAAGGAGTGACAGGCGATAAGCGCGTGGTGACCTACTGCGGGGGTGGAATCGCCGCCACGTTCGATGCCCTTGCACTAGCCCAGCTGGGAATCGACGCAGCTGTGTACGACGGTTCACTGGTCGAGTGGGTCGCTGATCCCGATCTCCCGCTGGAGATCGGCTAGCCGGGGGAGTGCTGGCCTGTCGAGGCGTCACTATCGGTCCGCCTGGCGAATCGGTGCCTCGACAGGTCAGTTCCGCCCAGGGTGGACGCCCGCTCCCGACCGCATGGCCCGCAGCGCCGTATCGACGAGGAGTCCCGCTCCACCGCTCGTGATGGGGGCCGTGGCCAGCAGGGCATGACCGGCGGCCAGGGCGAGCCGTGCTGACGCTGTGCCATCATCGGCCACCTCGGCTGCCTTGGCGAAACCCACGGTGCGCCGCACGACCTCGGTTCCGGCGAAGATGAAGGCATCGGATGACCAGCAGGACAGCAGGTGGTGAAGGAAGTCGTCGTTCCAGACGCTGGCGTCCACCCGAGTGGGCCATAGGGCCTTCATTTCCGTTTCGAAGGAGACCCACGAGCGCCGAACCTGAGTGAGGCACCATTCGGCATGCGAAGGGTCATCGACGGCGAAGGCGCGGGCCGCGGCGAGAACGAGGTTGCCCCAGAGAATCCCCAGGTCGAAGCCGAGCGGGCCGTAGAACGCAAACTCGATGTCGAACGCGCGGGCTTCACCATCCGGTGAAGCAAACACCGACCCTGTGTGGAGATCCCCGTGGATCAGAGCCTCCTGACGAGTCATGAAGGTCCACTTGGCTTGGGCGATGGACGCGAGTACCCGAGGGTCGACAATCAGGCTTTCCCAGACGTTTCGTGCACTTGCCGGGACTTGATTGTGCGGATGTTCGATGAACGGCTCGGTGAAGATGAGCGCTTCCGTGATGGCGCACAGCGCCACGTTGGTGCTCGCCGCTGCGCGGTCCTTGACGCTGCCGGCTTGATCTCCCAGGACAGACGTGCCAAAGCCGATCCGGGCCACGTAGCGGCCCAACTCCGCCGCGACCCGCTCGTGACGCTCGCCCGCGAGGAGGGCTGTGCGCCATACCCGGTGGGCAGTGAGGTCCTCGAGCACGAGGACGTTGGCTACCTCATCAAAGGCGAACACGCGCGGTACGTGCCCGGGATCGACGGCGGCATGGAGCGCGAGCGCGCGTGCCTCCCTTGACGTTCGTTGCGAATCCATGGGCCACGAGGGATCCACCCGCACATAAGGCAGCCCCTGCTTGACAATGACAGATCGGCCCTGGGAGTCGCGAACGAGAAAGACGAGGTTCAGGTTGCCGTCGCTGAGTTCGCGCACATGTTGGGTGTCCGTGATGTCGATATGTTCTGCAAGGTTCGACTTCGTTCGGATGTATGCCGCGACTGTTTCCTCCGTCAATGGTGGGGCTCCTGCCGTGTTAGCTGACACGTCGTTGTCCGCCGGTCGACTCGAACACCTGATACCTCGTCGGACGCAGCGTGAGCGGGCTTCCAGGTGCAGGAGGGTTTGACACGCGGGCCGTCACCTCCACCTGTGCTCCATCACCGTCTGCGTACGTGCCGTACACGTAGGTGTCAGCCCCTAGTTCTTCCACCAGTGACACCGTCAAGGTGATGCCCGTAGACGCGGGCTCGAGATGTTCGGGACGTATGCCTATGAGCACCGCTGCGCTTGTCGATGCCGCGCGGGGGACCTCAAACTCATGGGCTCCTGCGAATGCCCTGCCGTCGACAAGTCGCGCGGGCAATAGGTTCATGCTCGGTGACCCGATGAAGGTGGCCACGAATGCATTGACGGGGTTGTCGTACACCTCTCGCGGCGTGTCCACCTGCTGGAGGACTCCGTCGTTCAGAATGGCAACCCGGTGGCCCATGGTCATGGCTTCGACCTGGTCGTGCGTGACGTAGATCGTTGTCGTCCCAAGGCGACGCTGGAGTGACGCAATCTGACTTCGGGTCTGGACTCGAAGGCGCGCGTCCAGGTTGCTCAACGGCTCGTCCATGAGGAACACCTTTGGTTCGCGGATTATGGCGCGCCCCATCGCCACGCGCTGCCGCTGGCCACCAGAAAGTGATCGTGGTTTGCGTGACAGGTATTCACTGATTCCGAGAAGCTTCGCGGTCGAGGCCACGCGCTCTTGGATCTCACTCTTCCCGGTACGCTGGATGCGCAGCGCGAATGACAGATTCTCTGCGACGGTCATGTGGGGGTAGAGCGCATAGTTCTGGAAGACCATGGCGATGTCCCGGTCCTTCGCCGGGAGTTCGGTCACATCTCGTTCCCCGATCCACAATCGCCCCGATGTAGCGGGCTCGAGTCCCGCCAGGACGCGAAGCGACGTTGATTTGCCGCACCCGGAAGGTCCGACGAGGACGAGCAACTCACCCTCCTCGACCTGGAGGTCCAGTCCGTCCAGGGCCGGTCGCTCTGCTCCCGGGTAGGTGAGGCTGACCCCGTCGAAATGCACCCCTGCGCTCATGCGGAATCGCCGCCGAACTGCGGAGGGACCGTGGGCCCGGTACCGGCCCCGTTTGCGACGATCGCCCTGGCGACCGTCGCGTAGTCGGCCGGGCTGAGGCTCCATTCGCTGGCGCCCTTCCAGCCGTCGATCTGGTCGGGATGCCTGCCTCCGACAATCGCGCCCGAAACCCCCGGCCACCCCAATGCCCAGGCAAGCGCTGCCTGTGCGGCGTTTGTCCCGTGATCCCTGCCTACGGCAGCAAGTGCGTCGGCGACAGCGAGATTGCGCTGCAGACCTTCTCCGGTGAAGTCGGGATGCGCCCGACGCCAGTCATCGACTGGAAGGCTCGACACCCTGTGGTCGTCCATTGCGCCAGTGAGCAGGCCGGACTGCATCGGACTGTAGATGATGACGCCCACGCCGTTGTCAGTAGCCCACGGCAGCAGATTCTCCGCCGCATCGCGCGCCAGCGCGCTGAATGGCGGCTGGAGGACATCCACTCGGGAGATGGCGTGTGCACTCCTGACCTGATCCACATCGTGGTTCGACAGACCGATGAAACGCGTCTTCCCCTCGCTTCGCAGCTCGGCGAGTGTGAGCCAGTACTCCTCGAGCGGAGTGCCGTCCTGGGCCGGCCAGTGCATTTGGTAGAGGTCGATGGTCTCCACCCCGAGGCGAGTCAGGGAGTCCTCAACTTCACGCCGAATGCTCTTCGGGTCGCCCACGAGGGCGGGATCCCCTGTTCCCGCGGGCGCGATCACCCCGCACTTTGTGAAGACATAGGGCCGGTCTGCCTGGGGAATGCCCTTGATGACCGAGCCGATCACTTCCTCGGAGTGACCCCGTCCGTAGCAGGCTGCCGTGTCAATCCAGTTGATTCCGGAGTCGATCGCATGGTGGATCGTTGCGATCGACTCGGCGTCATCCTGTGGACCCCAGGCAAACTTCCAGCCGGTCCCTCCAATTGCCCACGCACCGAGCCCTAGGCGCGTGATGTCGATACCGGTTGAACCCAAAGCGGTAGATGACAGGGTCATGCCCCCTCCTTTGACGTGTGAGCTTCCTTCAGGGACTGCCAATGCGCGATAACGGCGTCTAGTTCTCGAGCTCGCGCCACGTGGGTATCAACCTCGGATTCGCAGCGGTAACGGTCCCAACCGAGCATCGGGGCTATCGCTTCCCCGACCCGCGCCACCGACTCAACCGGTAGCCGCCCTTGGGTGCCCGCAACCAGCCGGCGCATCAAGACGTCCTCCAGTGTGACGGCGCCTTCATCGGTGGCGGCGTAGATCGCTTGCGCCAGGATGTCGCGCCGGTGCGGTTCATTCACGACAGGAGCACCGAGTCGCGGATCATCGACCACGAGCCGATGGATGTCGAGGGTGTGAACTCCGTAAAGGCGCAGTAGGTAATCGACCGTGGGCGGGGGAAGAACGCCTGTGGACAGGATCTCGGTACGGGCTTCTTCATGTGATGTCGTGCTGAGAGTCCCGTGCAGGTCGATGCCGGCACGTCCGCGCGAGTGGATGCCGAGGCTGCGGGTCACGGCGTCGGCGACGTCAACGCCGACGGCGTGTCCCGTCGTCCATTTTCCACCCGTGACCGACAGCATTCCTTTCAGACCGTGACGCTCGTGGTGGTGCAGTCGATGGCGGCGCGATGTTGCGTAAGAACCTTCGCGTCCGTCGTGGATGAGCGGGCGGACGCCGACCGTTGCTCCCAGGATGTCGCCCGGCCCCGGGGTACGCACGCTGATGTCACCAACGGCCTCGATCAGATCCTCGACGTCGGCGACGTCCACAGCAACGTCATCGGGCCCGTCCTCCACTGGGGTGTCCGTTGGTCCGATGAACGAGTTGCCCTGCCAGGGAGAGACCACCACATGCCGTCCCGACCGGGTCCTGGCGAAGACAGCGTCCGATCCCCCGAGGGCCCGGGTGAGCATATGCACGCCCTTGGCGCGCTTCACACGAAGACCCACGCGCTCACCAAGGTCCCCGAGGGCGATATCGGCCCAGGGTCCTGCCGCGTTGACGACGTATCGCGCCGACACATGGTGTTCCACGCCCGTGAGGAGATCGAGAAAGTCAACACCGTTCACGACATCTGTCGAACCGTGACTCGCCGTGGTGATCCGCCTGACGGGGGCGTAGGTGAGGATGCGCGCACCTTGGTCAAGCGCCGTGCGCGTGATGGTGAGGAGGAGTCGCTCTGGGTGCACATTCGCCATGTCGTAGTAGGCAAACGATCCTCGTAGACCTTCGGGCCTAAGCCACGGAACGGCATTGAGGGTTGCGCGAGCCGAAAGCCAATGGGCACGTGGCACTCGGGATGCCACGGGCAGGCCGCGATTACGCCCGAGGGCGAGGGACTCGTAGATCGTCAGGCCTAGTCCGATTAGAGGCGCGCTCGGGCGGGTCCACTCCCAGACGGGCAGCAGAAACCTCTGCGGTGCGACGAGGCCCGGCGCTGCCGCTGCGAGCATCCTCCGCTCCCGCACCGACTCCGCAACGGTGACGACATCTCCTTGCTCGAGGTATCTCAGGCCACCGTGGATGAACTTGGTCGTGGCTGAGGAGGTACCGGACCCGACGTCACCCTTATCGAGCACGAGGACCGTGACGCCCCGACGCGCCAGCTCCACGGCCGACCAGATGCCAGTAATCCCAGCTCCGATGATGACGACCTCATATGTCCCCTTGAGGACAGACGCGTCCCTGCTCCAGCCGCCAGACGTCGATGTCATGGGGAGAGTTCCAACTCGTCGAAAGTCCCGATGAGCGCATGGTCGCCCACACCACGTTCGTGGTGCTGCTCTCCCGGACGGCTGACACCCACTGCGTGCCAGCCTGCGTGAGTCGCGGCATCCAGCTCGTCATCGAGGTCAGAGAGGAATAAAAGTGAGGAGGGACTCGCATCGAGGCTGGCTGCGATCGTTGCGTAGGACGCCGCCGATCTCTTCGGGCCGGCGCTCTCGGTATCGAAGGCTGCGGCCAGGAGAGGTCGGAGATCTCCCTCCGGTGAGTGGCCGAACCAGGCACTCTGTGCCTTCAGAGAGCCCGACGAGAAGACGGCGATGCGAATACCCGCTGCGTGCCACGAACGGATTGCCGGGATGACATCGGGGTAGAAGTGAGAGGTGAGTTGCCCTCGCGCGAAGCCGTCATCCCAGATCAGACCCTGAATCGTCTTGAGGGGCGTGACCTTACGATCCTCATCCAGCCATGCGTTCAGGGCGGTAACCACTTCCTCGTCGGTGAGTCCCTGTCGCCCGAGTAGTTCGGCGACCTGACCTACCGCACGTGCTACGTCATCATCGCTGTCGCGTCGCGCGACGTATTCGGCAAAGCGTTCACGCGAGTATGGATAGAGATGCTCGTAGACGAACCAGGTCGAGCTTGTCGTCCCCTCGATGTCGATTACGACGTGGCTGATGCCGGTCAGTGCCGTCACGATGGCTCTCCCTGGAGTAGGCGCAACTTGTGCAGTTCCTCGAATACCTCGCGCATGGGTCCTGCGAGGAGTGTGTCGCGGCGACGCGCCAGCTCGATGTAGAGGCGGTGCGCATCGGCCTGCGGGACGGCGGCGGGACCCAGCGATACCCATTCGCGAATCACGGATCCGACGTCGGATCCCAGCCCCACCGCCGCGGAGGCGAGTGCCGCGTTGGCCAGGACGGCGCCATCCTGACGCGCCGGGACGCGCCAGGGAACCCCTGTGACGTCTGCCTTGATCTGGTTCCATAGCGCGCTGCGCGACCCCCCGCCCACGGCAAGAACCTCACTAACCGCTACTCCGCGAGATCTGAAGGTTCGCAGGAAGGTGGCGTACTCGAGGGCGATCGACTCGAGGAGCGACCGCCACAGGAGTGCTGTGCCCGTCTCCGCGGCCAGACCCAGCCAGGTTCCCTGCGCATTGCCGAAGTCGGGTCCGCCTCCGGACAGGTAGGGCATGAACAAGATTCCATGCGCCCCTGGTGCTACCGCACCCGCCAGCGCGTCGAGTTCCCGGTACACCTCGTCGTCGCCGGAGCGGCCGAGAACCTGATCACGGAACCAGCGAAGTGAGAGTCCACCGGCCTTGACGTACCCCCAGTAGAAGCTGGTGCCCGGGAGCGTCCCAGGGGAGTAGAGCAGGCCGGGTGTGCGCGAGATCTCCGGATCGAGCGAGGCCACCGTGATCGTGATGAGACTGGCGGTGCCCGCGACATCGGTCGCCTGCCCTACCGCGCGTTGTCCGGCGGCAAGGTTGCTCTGCATGACATCCCCGGCTCCGGCGGCCACGGGGAGGCCCCGTGGCAGACCCGTGCGGTCGGACATTTCGGATGTGAGACCACCCACGATGTCCGTGGAGGGTACGACGCGCGGGAGGAGATCGGCCGAGATCCCCAGGGTTTCGAGCTGTCCAGGTGAGAAGTCGAGCCGGCGTGCATCCCAGCCGATGATCCAGCCCGATAGATGCGTGGGATCGATGAACGCCTTGGGGGCGCGTAAGCCTGCCAGGCGCCCGGCGATGTACGGCGCGAGAGACAGGACTTTTGAGGTCTTGGCGTAGGCGTCTGGCTCGTGGTCACGAACCCAATGCAGCGTTGCCGGCGTGATGTAGGTGTCGAGGCTATTGGTGCCGCTCTCCTCGATCCACGTTGGCTCGAGCCGTTGAATGGACTCAACTTCGCGTCGCGCACGCATGTCGAGAAAGGGAATGATGGGACGGACGGGCACCCAGTCCTCATCCACGAGGACTGGCCCGCAGAGGATTCCCGAGAGGGCAATCCCGGCGTAGGCCGACGGAGGTATGCCCTGCTCGCGGGCCGACTGCACCGCCGATGCCAGGGCGCCCACGACCGCGTCTTCGATCTGGTTCGGGTCCATTTCGACCCATCCCGCCCCGGGATAGGTGAAGGTATGCTCGGCGTAGGCATGCGCGATGAGCGTGCCGTCTTCGAGATAGACGCCGACTTTGCTCCCCTGGGTCCCGACGTCGACGCCGACAACAGCCCTCACTTCACGCCCCCCGAGGTGAGGCCCGAGACGAGCCACCTCTGCGAGAGGACGGCAACAACGTAGAGGGGGATCACGCCGATGATGCTTGCTGCGGCGATTCTTCCCAGGTGGGCGAAGCGATCGCCTTGGTAGAGCGAAATCGCCACTGGCAGCGTCTGGAGTTCGGGCTTTTGGGTGATGAAGCTCGCGAGTAGGTACTCGTTGTAGTTCAGGACCCCGATGATGATGCCCACCGCCACGAGGCCGGGTGCGATCAGAGGAATGACGATGCGAAGGAGGAGGCGTAGGTCTCCGGCTCCCTCTACGGTTGCCGACTCCTCGATCTCCACGGGGATCTTCCGCACGAACCCTTCCAAGAGCCAGACGGCCACCGGAACATTGACGAGTGAGTAGACAAGCGTGAGACCAAGGAGGGTGTTGTTTAGACCGGCGACCCTCAGCAGCAAGAAGATGGGGACGAGAGCGACGATCGGCGGCAGCAGCCAGGGCGCCAACAGAGTCGAGGATAGCAAGCGGCCTCCGACTCCTCGTCGGGCGATGGCCCACGCAGCCGGGGTCGCGAGGGCCAGAGTGATGAGGGCGGCAGCAAGAGCCACGACAAGCGAGTTCCTGATGTTTGTGGGTATTCCGGCTTCGACAACCGCCTGCCAGTTCTCCCACTGCGGCGTCGTAGGGAGGTATGACCCGGAAATGACCTCCGTGCGAGACATGAGGGACATGGAGAGCAGGTAGGCAAGGGGTATGAGAACCCACGCGATCGCGAGGGTGAGCACGACGATTCCGAAGAGCCCCAGACGGGCCTTGGAGCGGCTTCGATTCATCACGGCTGGAACCTCTTGACCGCGTATACGAAGGGGAGCGAGACGACCGTCACGACGATGGCCAGGAGCAGGGTGATGACTGCAGCCTGACCTACATCGAATTGCTGAAGTGCCCGTTGATAGATCAGGTAGCTCGCGGTCGTCGTGGATTGCCCAGGTCCTCCCGAGGTGAGCACCGCGACGAGATCGAAGACCTTAAAGGCAAGGACGAGTCGGATGAGCGCCACGGCCGCCAACGCACCTGCGATTGACGGAAGGACTACTGAGGTCGTGAGTCGCCAGCCATCAGCCCCATCAAGGGTGGCGGCCTCTAGAGTTTCCGAGTCGACCGTCTGAAGCGCCGCGAAAAGCAGAATGGTGACGAGTGGGGTCCACTCCCATACGTCTGCAAGAGCGATGGTGGGAAGCGCGAGTGCCGTGGAGGACAGTGGACTGAGCGCAGACCCGTCAAGTCCTGCGTCGGTGAGGACCGTGCTCACGAGTCCCCCTGATGGGGCGAGCATGACCTTCCAGAGGATGGCCACCGTGACGGCAGGGGTGAGGAGCGGTAGCAGCAGGATGGTGCGAATGAGAGACCCCATCCGCACCGCTCGGTCAAGGGCTAGAGCGATGATCAGGCCGATGGCAACCGACGTGATCGTGACCAGCAGTGCGTAGGTGGTGGTGCGCACCAGTGCACCGAGGACATCTTCGTCGCCCACGACATCCCTCAGGTTCTTGAGTCCCGTCCATCGGGCAAAGGGCTTGCCGAGAGAGGAGTCATTGAGGGCGGCCAGTAGGGAGAACACGAGCGGATACACCGCCAACACGAGAATCACCACGACGGCGGGGACAACGAGTACTCGTTGTCCCCGCCGCGTGGCTCGGGCAGCTAAGCGCACGAATTAGCCGCCGATCTCGGACTTCCAGGCCTCCTGGACCTTGGCGATGGCCTCTTCTGGCGTGATCTGGCCGTCTAGGACGGCGGAGAGCTCGTCAGTGAGTACCTGGAAGAGCTTGGGTGCCTGCGGATTGGTCGGCCAGGCCAGCGCGCCGTTGAGGGCTGTCGCCGCGGCCGCCTGAACCTTCGAGTTGAATGCGGCGTACTCGGGTCCGTTCAACGTGGACAGGCGAATGGGGTCGATTCCCGAACCTGTCGTGGTGATGAGCTTGAGGTTCTCCTCGGGAGATGCGGCGAACTTGATGAACTCGAGTGCGCAATCCTTCTTGGGGGTTGCCTCAGTCACGCCCATGACGAAGCCCGCGTTGAGAGCCGCAAGGGGGGTTGTGTTTGACCCACCTGTCGGAAGTGAGGTGACACCCCACTTGCCCTTGATCTTGGAGTCCGGTCCTTCGGCGTAGGTGCCGAGATCAGTCCAGAACTCGATGAAGGCAACCTGGCCGTTGAGGAAAGCCGGGAGGGCCTGGTCGAACGCGGTCTCCTGCGGCGTGGGAAGCGCGTACGGCGCCACATCAACCAGTGCCTGTGCCGCTTGCACCGCTGCCTCGGTGTCGAGTGCCGGCTGTCCATCAGGCCCGATGAAGACTCCGCCGTATCCGGCTAGTCGATTCACGTACGAGGAGCCGAGGATGACGGGGGACTTCTGTCCCAGGATCGCGGCACCGTAAACGCCATTTGCCTTCTCCGCCTCAGTGATCTTCTTGACGTCCTCAAGGTATTCATCCCATGTCTTCGGTGGCTCGGTGATGCCATTCCGCTGGAGGATCTCCTCGTTGTAGAAGAGCACGTGGGTGTCTCCGTCGAAGGGCAGTCCGTAACGCCGGCCATCCTTGAGGGAGTAGGGATCGTAGATGCTGGTGATGAAGTCGGCGGCGTTGATGTCGGGATTG
Organism: Candidatus Nanopelagicales bacterium; assembly: GCA_049317345.1. Classification (GTDB taxonomy): domain Bacteria; phylum Actinomycetota; class Actinomycetes; order S36-B12; family S36-B12; genus Mxb001. The sequence continues at coordinate 5,860 of JBMOIL010000039.1, read as the reverse complement.
CCTTCGATCCAGTCCGTGATGTCGGCGAGGACGCCATCCTCGGCAAGGGCCCCAACATTGATGTAGAACGTGTCAACCGCATCGAATGTGTTCGCGCCCGACTGGGCATCGAGGGTCAACTTGGTGGCCACCTCGTCATAGGGAACGATCGTCGGATTGATCTTGCCGCCCGTGGCGGCTTCGAAGTCTGCCGCCAAGACCTCGGCGGCGCCCTGATGAGGTTGCGGGAAAAGGACGTTCAATGTCACGTCTTGGCATACCGATGCGCCGGCTGCTGACGTGGCATCGGGACTCGGGGTGTCAGTTTGAGCCGCAGCCGAGCTAGCCGGTGCAGCGCTACTACCCTCGCTTGCCTGGTCGCCAGAACCGCAGGCGGCCAAACCCATGACCAGTCCTGTGCAGACGAGAACGAGCCCCAGGCGTCGGGCGTGAGGCATTAGGGTGGGATTCATTGCGGATTTCCTCTCCAGATTGGTGGGACGTCGTGAACGGTCATGGTGTGACGAAGGCGTGCTGACGCGGCCGCCGCTGAGGTGGCGGGGTGTGCGCGAGGCTCGGGGAACTAGCCCTATTCGCTCGCCACGCGTCGACACAGGCAGGCGTTCATCTGCATGTAGTCGATGGCACGGCGTCGGGTCAGAGTGACTGATCTCGAGGCTTGCACGGTCGTTCCTCCACATCGATCCAGGCATTAGCACCCCGCGGGGTTGCTGCGACGTCGACGAGCCAGGTCTCTCGGCCGCTCTTGATGTTGGTATTGCTAACAAAGACAATAGACAATGTAGTGAATTGAGTGCAAGTCGGCCCCGTGTTGGGTGCTTCACATCCGCCCTGTCGAAAGTCCCCTGTCAGGAGCGCGTCATCTCGAGCCGAGTTGCATGACCGACTCCCGACGTGGCCTTCATCGGTCTCAGAGGCGAGTTATCGGATCAAGAGTCGAGGGAAGATCGCAGTCGCCTCGTCTTGGGTACCACCGTCAGCAGACGCGTCCCGACCTGTCGAGATGGCGGCACGGCGACCGCCTTTGACGTACTGGAGCCAAAGCGGATGTACGCGTCGGCTCGATGGCCGAGCCCGTTGCGGGCCTGGGCTGGCCAAGGAGACCTGCTGACCCGAGAGCTGCCCGGCGGGAGGGGCGAGCCAGATCACTCTCCCTGCCGCGCCCTAGTCTGGCGCCATGACGACCGAGTCGGGACTCCCCTTCGCCCCGGTCTATGGACCTGCCGACCTGGCCGGATGGGACCCGGCGGAGCGACTGGGAGAGCCGGGCGCCTATCCCTACACGCGCGGGGTCTACCCCTCGATGTACACCGGGCGTCCCTGGACCATGCGCCAGTACGCCGGCTTCGGCACGGCGGCGGAGTCCAATCAGCGGTATCGCCAGCTCCTCGCCGCGGGCACGACGGGCCTGTCCGTCGCCTTCGACCTGCCCACCCAGATGGGCTACGACTCCGACGCCCCGCTTGCCCACGGCGAGGTGGGCAAGGTGGGGGTCGCGATCGACACGATCGACGACATGCGGGTGCTCTTCGACCAGATCCCGCTGGACCAGGTGTCGACGTCCATGACGATCAACTCACCCGCGGCGATCCTGCTGCTGCTCTACCAGCTGGTCGCCGAGGAGCAGGGCGTCCCCGGGAGCGCGCTCAACGGAACGATCCAGAACGACGTGCTGAAGGAATACATCGCGCGCGGCACCTACATCTACCCGCCCGCGCAGTCGCTGCGGCTCACGACGGACATCTTCTCCTACTGCCGCGAGGAGATCCCGCGCTGGAACACGATCTCCATCTCGGGCTATCACATGGCCGAGGCTGGTGCCACGCCCGTGCAGGAGATCGCCTTCACCCTGGCCGACGGCATCGAGTACGTCCGCGCGGCGCTCGCCTCGGGCCAGCACGTCGACGAGTTCGCACCGCGCCTGGCCTTCTTCTTCGTCGCACGCACGACACTCCTTGAGGAGGTGGCGAAGTTCCGGGCGGCGCGGCGCATCTGGGCGCGCATCATGCGCGACGAGTTCGGGGCGCAGGACCCCAAGTCGCTCATGCTGCGCTTCCACACCCAGACCGCCGGCGTGCAGCTCACGGCCCAGCAACCGGAGGTCAATCTCGTCCGGGTCGCGATCCAGGCCCTCGGCGCCGTCCTGGGCGGCACCCAGTCCCTGCACACCAACTCCTTCGACGAGGCCATCGCGCTGCCGACGGAGAAGGCAGCGCGCCTGGCCCTGCGCACCCAGCAGGTCCTGGCGTACGAGTCAGATGTGACCCAGACGGTCGATCCCTTCGCCGGCTCCTATGCGATCGAGTCGCTCACCGACGAGATCGAGGAGGCCGTCGTCGCCCTCATGGCGCAGGTCGAGGAGTTCGGTGGCGCGGTCGCCGCGATCGAGGAAGGCTTCCAGAAGTCGGAGATCGAGAAGTCGGCGTACGCCGTCGCGCAGGAGATCGACGCGGGGGATCAGGTGGTCGTCGGCGTGAATCGCTTCACCATCGATGAAGAGGAGCCCTACGAGCCCCTGCGAGTCGATCCGACCATTGAGTCGGAGCAGCGGGCACGCCTGGCGCGTGTCCGGGCCGAGCGGGACCAGGTCGCGGTGGATGACGCCCTGCGGCGCGTGCGCGAGGCGGCGGCGGGCACCGACAACCTCCTCTACCCCATGCGCGATGCCCTCCGTGCACGCGCGACAGTGGGTGAGGTGAGCGACGCCCTGCGCGACGTATGGGGCGTCTACACGCCGACGGATGCCTTCTGATCGTGGGCGAGGAGATCCAGGCCATCCAGTGGCATGACGACGCGGTCGTGCTGCTCGATCAGACACGCCTGCCCGGGGAAGAGGTCACCCTCGCGTACACGGATGTCGACTCACTGGTCGACGCCGTTCACCGACTCGTCGTGCGAGGAGCTCCGGCGCTGGGCGCAGTGGGCGGCTACGGCGTCGCCATGGCGATGCTCCAGGGACAGCGCGAAGGCTGGTCGACGGACCGGCTGGATGCCGAGGTGGATCGCGTGCGTGATGCCCGTCCCACCGCCGTCAACCTGGCGTGGGGTGTCGATCGCGTGCGTCCCCTCATGGCGCAAGGCGTCGATGCGGTCCTGGCTGAGGCGCACCGCATCGTCGCGGAAGACACCGCTGCGAACCGCCAGCTCTCGCGCCACGGCGCTGACTGGGTCCTCGCGCACTGCGTCAGGCGCCCGCTCCGAGTCGTCACGCACTGCAACACCGGTGCGCTCGCCACGACGGGCTGGGGCACGGCATTCGGCATCATCCGCGATCTTGCCGAGCGCGGCGAGATCGAGCTCGTCTATGTCGACGAGACCCGCCCGCTCCTGCAGGGCGCTCGGCTCACCGCCTGGGAGTGCGACCAGCACGGCATCCCCTACGTCGTCCAGGCGGATGGGGCGGCAGCCTCGACGATCCTTCGCGGGTTCGCCGATTTTGCCGTCATCGGGGCGGATCGCATCGCCCGCAATGGCGACACGGCCAACAAGATCGGATCCGTCGGCGTCGCACTCGCATGTGCCGCAGCAGGAATCCCCTTCGTGGTCGCTGCGCCCTCGTCCACGGTCGACCTCGCGACCCCGTCCGGCGACGACATTGACATTGAGTTGCGCTCCGGCGACGAAGTCACCCGCTGGTCCGGCATGCCCACGACTCCGGCCGGTGCCCGAGGCTTCAACCCGGCTTTCGATGTGACTCCGGCGGCGTACATCTCCGCTGTCGTCACCGAACGTGGTGTCGTGGAGCCGGGTCCGGGAGTGACGGTAGAGGCGATCGCGGGGGGTGCATGATGAGCACACCGCTCGAGCAACTCGTCTCTCGCTCGCGCGAGATCGGTGAGGATCCCTCGCTCGTCGTGTACGGCGGTGGCAACACTTCGGCCAAGGGTGTGCTCGTGGACCACCTCGGTCGCGAGCAGCGCGTCATGTGGGTCAAGGGATCCGGCGCAGACATGCGCGGTTCCACAGCCGCTGACTATCCGGCCCTGCGCCTTGACGACCTTCTTCCGTTGCTGGCGCGAGACGAGATGTCCGATGAGGAGATGACCGACCTCGTGGCGCGAGCCCTACTCGACCCGGGTGCGCGCCGTCCCTCGATCGAGACCCTGCTGCATGCATTTCTCCCATACACGCACATCGATCACGTCCACGCCGACGCGATCTGCGCACTCACCAATCACGCCGAGGGTCCCCGCATCGTCGCTGAGGCGCTCGGCGACGGCTTCGCCTATGTCGATTGGATGCGGCCCGGGTTCACGCTCAGCAAGGTCGTGGCGGAGCTCGGCGATCGTGACGGCGTGGTGCTCGCGCATCACGGTCTGATCACCTGGGGCGAGTCCACCGAGGAGTGCGGGGAGCGCACCCGGGCGACAGTGGCCCGTGCGGCGGCCTACCTGGAGGCGCTGCCGATGCGCGTCGAGGCCCCGGCCGGCGTCCCCGACATGCCCGATGACGAGATCGAGCGCCTGCTGCTGCGCCTGCGCGGGGCCATGTCGCGGACCGGTCGGCGCGTCCTGCGTATCGATGATCGTCTGCGCGCGGTCGCGGATCGTCCGGACATCGCTGACGTGGTGGCCGGGGGAGTCAGCAGCGCGGACCACATGCTGCGCATCAAGCCGCGATCCGTGGTCGTGGCATCCGCGGAGTCCGCCCCTGCAGACGTCGCCGGCTATGCCGCGGAGTATGCGGCCTATGTCGAGCGGAATGCCGAGGCGATGCCGGAGGGATTCGGCATGCATGATCCGATGCCGCGTGTCGCACTCGTGGCGGGCCTCGGGGCGGTCACGACAGGAGCGACCCTGAGAGACGCTGAGGTGGCCGCGGATATCGCGCTGCACACGCACGACGTCGCCGCGACCGTGGCGGATCGCATCGGCGCCCCCGAGCCGTTGAGTGATCGCGAGACCTTCCGATTCGATTACTGGCCCATGGAGCTCTACAAGCTGACCCTGCGTCCACCTGCCCCTGACCTCGCCGGCTATATCGCGATCGTCACGGGAGCGGCGTCGGGTATCGGTCGCGGAATTGCGGTGGAGCTTGCCGCACGAGGCGCATCCCTCGTGCTCGCCGATCTCGATGGTGAGGGACTCGAAGAGGCAGCGGAGCGCCTGCGCGAGCGAGGTGGAGCCGCTCCGGTGCTGGTCGCGGGTGACCAGTCGGATGAGGAAGTCGTGGAAGAGACGGTGCGTCGCGCCGTGCGCGACTTCGGCGGGCTCGACGGAGCGGTCATCAACGCCGGCATCGGGGTCACGGGCACGCTGGAAGAGCTCACCCTCGCGCAGTGGGACTCAGCGCAACGCATCAACCTCACGAGCGGCTTCCTGCTCACGCGCGCAGCCATGCGAGTGCTGCGGGAGCAGGGCAACGGGGGATCGCTTGTCTACGTCGCCAGCAAGAACGCATTCGGTCCGGGCGCGGGCTTCGGCGCCTACTCCGTGTCCAAGGCTGGGATGGTGCAACTCATGCGCATCGCCGCTCTCGAGGGCGGCGGCGCTGGCATCAGGGCCAATGCCATCAATCCCGACGCGGTCTTCGACAATTCGCGACTGTGGGATGACGGGCTGCGCGAGGAGCGGGCCGCAGCCCACGGCATCGCACCGGAGCAGCTGGAGGACTTCTACGCTTCTCGCAACATCCTCAAGCGTCGTGTGACGACCGCCGACGTCGCTGCGACGGCCGCATTCCTGCTGTCTGATGCTTCTTCGCGCACGACGGGTGCCGTGATTCCGGTCGACGGCGGCGTCGCCGGCGCCTTTCCCCGCTGACTTGCCGCCCCGGCGCACCGAACCGCGCCCCGCCCCGCCGCCTCGCGCCCCGCCCCGCCGCCTCGCGCCCCGCCCCGCCGCCTCGCGCCCCGCCCCGC
>JBMOIL010000038.1:0-17760 GCA_049317345.1 Candidatus Nanopelagicales bacterium | reverse complement strand
CCTCAGGCCCCCACAGGGGCTGCCCGGGCACCGATACGGCTCCCCACAAGCACCGCGGCGAGATAGATGAGGGCGGCCACCACGATGAGGAAGCGATAGCCGGTGAGCAGGGAGAGGTACTCCAAGGTGCCACCGATCATGGCGCCGAAGAGGTTGGCCGCGAAGGCGGCGGTCGGATTGGCCGCCTCCTTGAAGCGCGACGTGAAGTAGAGGTTGGCGCAGAAGATCGGAGCGAAGGCCAGGACGACCGCCACGAGCAGGCGCAGAGGCACCGGCAGGGTCAGCAGCCACGCATTGGGCACCAGCCACGCGATCGCCAGGGAGATGAAGAGTGCGGCAATCACCCACGGGCGGCGAGGCGAATACCTCCGCGTGACTTCGATCGCGAGGAGTACGGCGAGCAGCACCCCGGCGAAGACGAGGGCGTTGACCAGCCAGGTCGTGCCAAAGAGCAATGCGAAGGTCGTGATCGAGCGTGTCTCAAGTAGGAGGAAGGCCATGCCCATGAGGAAGAGGTCGGCGTAGCCGCGCATCTGCCGCAGCGGGCCGCCAACGACTCGGATAGCAATGAGCGATACGGCGATGATGAGCCCGATGAGGATGAGATAGATCTGCGGGATCGAGGCGTCCTTGAGATAGAGGAAGGGTCGATCATCCGCTGACGGCGCCGGGATCTCCTGACCCGAAGCTGCGATCGCCGCCCGCTCCCACGTGTCGTCGCAGACCGCATTCTCCGGCGACTTGCCGATTGCCATGACGGCGAGGGACTGCACCGCGGTGAAGCGGTCGATGCAGGGCGCGTGGCCGAATACCTCCTCGACCGTGCCCGCGAGACGGTTGATGAGCCAGTCCTCGCGGTAGTAGTTGTACATCGCGAAGACGCCGTCGGGGCTGAGGTGGTCGTAGGCCTCCTGGATCGACTCCCGCGTGAAGAGATAGGACTCCAGTCGCAACTGACTCGCGCCCGAGACGAGCGTCAGCGAGTCAGGCAACGCGAAGAGGATGAGGTCGTATTCATTATCCGTCCGAGACAGAAAGGCACGACCGTCGTCGATATACGTCGTCACGCGCGGGTCGGCGTACGGCTGATTGGGGTTCTTCTCGACGCCGATCTGCTGGATGCGCGGATCGATCTCGACGGCATCGACGCGCTGCGCGCCGCGAGAAAGCGCAAGCGCGACATCGGTGCCGGTGCCCGCCCCGATGACAAGCACATTGCGCAGTGGATTGTCGATGGCGCGTTCGTAGGGCCGGCCATAGAGGGGCTCAATTTCCAGACGCTTCTCGGCATCGAGCACGTTTTGGTGTGGGATGCCGTTGACCTGGACGGCGGTGTAGGGCGGTGCGGTGTTGGTGTAGTCCTGCGTCGTCACCTTGTAGTACGGCGACCACGAGACGCCCGGAGTGAGCGACTCGATGGCGAGCAGCACGATGATGCCGATGGCGGCGAGCCACGAGAGGATCGGCAACGTCTTGCCATAGAGCAGCACCAGCGCCACAAGCATGACCGTGGGCCAGATCCACGACGGGGAGCGCAGGAAAGCCACCAGGGTGAACAGAAGCGTCCCGCTCAGTGAGCCGACGATGTCCCACCGATAGGCGTCGAGCGCCGTGAACTCAAGGAAGGCGCGGCCGGTGATCTCACCGAGAAGCGTCATCGCAAACGCGACGACGAGGAAGACGAGAGGCAGAGTCACCCAGGTGGGCAGACCTGTCGGCTTCACCTCTGTGAAGAAGATGAGCTCGCTCGACGAGCCCTCGATGCGCGCGGGGAAGAAGAAGATGAAGGCGATGAGGACGAGGACGGCGACAGGTGCGTAACGGCCCAGGTCACGCGGCTTGCGCGCGCGCAGGAAGCCGAGGCCGATCCCCAGGAAGGATGCCAGCAGGATCAGGTTGGAGAAATAGGACAGGTGGACGAGATTGGCCCCGGACCAGCGGATCAATGCGAGCTGAACGAAGAGCATGAGCGCGCTGGCGACCACGAGCCGCATGCGCGCGGAGAGCAGGCCGACCGGCTTCGGGGGTGTTTCAGTCGTCACCCAAGAGACATTAGCGCCGAAGCGTGGCGCCGCGGGCTACCTAGCCGACACGCGAGCCGCAGGGCTCACCGAGCACCGCGACCTCGGACCGCAGAATGGCACGCACCTGAGCCTCGGAGCGCAGCTCGGGATCGGTCATGCACTGGACACTGAGTCCGTCGATGAGCGCGTGGAGTCGGCGGGTCTCCATGTCGATGTCTCGCGAGGAGTGCAGCAGGCCCTGCTGCGACATGCCGGTCAGGAGTTCGCGCAGACCGTCGGCAACCGACGTATTGAGTCGATGGAGTACCTCGGCGAACTCCGGGTCCGCCGATGCCTGCGCGACGAGCAGGAGCCAGACGCCCGACATGTGCCGACGCCGCTCGCTGACCGGGACGAGTGTGTAGAGCACCTCGGTGACCTTCTCCGGGTCAAGCTCGAGCAGATCCAGGGCGAGGATGTAATCGGTGTTGGACTCGATGAGCTGATCGACGGCGAGACCCATGAGCTGCGGCATCGTGCCGACGTAGTGCCCGATGCTCGACTTGGGCATGCCCGCCTCAGCTGCGACGTGGCGCACGGAGACTTCATGCGCCCCATCACGTGCGACGACACGCCACAGTGCTTCGACAATGACTCGTCGGCGCTCATCGTGATCCACGATCTTCGGCATGACGACAGGTTACAGCGTCCGATTTAGACGGCATCCGTAAAGGTGGCCTCGACGCCGCCGGTAATGCCCACGGTCAGGTTGTAAAGGACGGCGAACAATCCAGCCAGGATCGATACGAGAGCCACCTCGAGGGCCGCAATGACGACCGTGATGCCCATGACGCGGTCGAACGCAAGGACGGCCTCGAGATCAAAGGTCGTGGTGCCCGAGCCGATCACCTCATCGACGTTGCGGGCCAGGGTGGCGATCACTCCGCTGTAGTCGAGCAGCCACCACAGGGCGGCAACCGCGCAGACGATGACGATGCCCAGCGCAACGGCGAGCATGAAGGCAACCTTGGTCACCGACCACGCATCGACCCGGTACACGTACAAACGGGCACGGCGCGGAGCACGACGTCGAGGTGCCTCATGCTCCGTCGCCACTGGCGCAGCGGGTGCGGGCGCGGGGACAGCAGGGGCTGGCGGCGCCACGGGTGGAAGCCCGTGGGCGGGTGTGGCATCGGTCGGACGCACAGCGGGTGCCTCACCGAGCGAGCGCCCGATGGGCGTCGGCTGCCCGGGAGTCACCGTGCTCGACACGTCCGCTCCCCTCTGTCGCACAGGCGCCAGGTGGCGCTATCCGATGATCAGACTAAACCTGCGGGAGCCCATCGGAGGTGTCCTGGCCGGTCGTGGCGTCGGATGAGCCCGAGGTAGGCGCATCGGAGTCCCCCCCGATCGAGGCCGATTCATCACCCGCAGTCTCGCCCGCGGGGGAGTCCTCTGCATCGTCCTCATCCGAGTCATCTTCGCTCTCGCCCGCCCGAGCCACCGCTACCAGACTGCGGTCCTCGCCGAGATTCATGAGGCGCACGCCCATGGTGTCGCGACCGGATGGGCGGATTTCGTCGACGCGGGTGCGGATCACGATGCCGTCATTGGCCACGGCGAAGATCTGGTCATCCACGGTGCAGACCACCGCGCCGACAAGACCGCCGCGTGCCTCGACCAGGCGCATCGCGCGCACGCCGAGGATGCCGCGGCCCTTGGGCGACCACTCCTCGACGGGGGTGCGCTTGGCATACCCGCCGTCAGTGACCGTGACGACGAAGGAACCCTCGCGTACGACGTCCATCGACAGGAGGGCGTCATCCTCACGGAAGCGCATGCCGATCACGCCACCGGTGGCGCGACCCATGGGTCGCAGCGTGGCGTCGTCGGCATGGAAGCGTGCAGACATGCCCTTGCGTGACACGAGCAAGAGATCGTCTGCCTCGCTCACAAGCTGCGCGGAGATGACCTCGTCGTCCTCGCGCAGATTGATCGCGATGACTCCTCCCGAGCGATTGGAGTCGAACTCTGAAAGCCGGGTCTTCTTGACCATGCCACCGCGCGTAGCGAGGACGAGGTAAGGCTCCGCTTCGTAGTCGCGCAAGGTCAGGACCTGCGCAATCTCCTCATCGGGCTGGAAGGCGAGGAGGTTGGCCACGTGCTGACCCTTGGCGTCGCGACCAGCCTCAGGCAGCTGGTAGGCCTTGGCTCGATAGACGCGGCCCCTGGTCGTGAAGAAGAGGATCCAGTGGTGGGTCGTCGTGACGAAGAAGTGCTCGACCACATCGTCCTGGCGCAGGGCAGCGCCCTTGACTCCTCGACCACCACGGCGTTGCTGCCGGTAGAGGTCGGTCTTGGTGCGCTTGGCGTAGCCGCCTGACGTGATCGTGACGACGACATCGTCCTCCGCGATGAGATCCTCGTGGCTGACGTCGCCGTCCCAGGGGACGAACTGCGTGCGCCGCTCATCGCCATAGTCGTTGACCACCTCGGCGAGCTCCTCGCTCACGATGGATCGCTGGCGCGGCTCGGACGCGAGGATGTCGTTGTAGTCGGCGATGCGCGCCATGAGGTCGTCGAATTCATCGATGATCTTCTGGCGCTCGAGTGCGGCAAGGCGACGCAACTGCATATCGAGGATTGCGGTGGCCTGGAGTTCGTCGATCTCGAGCAGCCCCATCAGGCCCGTGCGAGCGTCTTCCACCGTGGCCGATGCGCGGATGAGCGCGATGACCTCATCGAGGGCGTCCAGAGCCTTGAGGTAGCCACGCAGGATGTGCGCGCGCTCCTCGGCCTTGCGCAGGCGATAGCGGGTGCGGCGCTGGATGACCTCGATCTGATGCGCGATCCACGAGCGCACGAACTGCTCGATGCTGAGCGTGCGGGGCACGCCGTCAACCAGAGCGAGCATGTTGGCACCGAAGGTCTCCTGGAGCTGTGTGTGCTTGTAGAGATTGTTGAGCACCACCTGCGCGACAGCATCGCGCTTCAGCTCGATGATCAGTCTCATGCCTGTGCGCGATGACGAGTCGTCACGCACATCGGCGATGCCGCCGATCTTGCCGTCGCTCACGAGCTCAGCGATGCGCAGCAGGAGATTGTCGGGGTTCACCTGATAGGGCAGCTCGGTGACGATGAGGAGTTGGCGGCCCTTGGTGTCCTCGTCGACAGTGACGACCGCGCGCATCGTGATCGCACCGCGACCGGTGCGCAGGGCGTCTTCGACGCCGCGGCGCCCGACGATGACGCCCCCCGTGGGGAAGTCAGGTCCACTCACACGCTCGATAAGTGCCTCGAGCGCCTCCTCGCGACTTGCTTCCGGGTGCTCGAGCATCCACTGCACGCCCGACGCGACCTCACGGAGGTTGTGCGGGGGGATGTTGGTGGCCATGCCGACGGCGATGCCGGCACTGCCGTTGACCAGGAGGTTGGGGAAGCGGCTCGGAAGCACGACAGGCTCGAGGGTGCGCCCATCGTAGTTGGGAGCGAAGTCGACGGTCTCCTCGTCGATGTCACGCACCATCTGCATGGCGAGCGGAGCCATGCGGCACTCGGTGTAACGCTGTGCAGCGGGCGGGTCGTTGCCCATCGAGCCGAAGTTTCCCTGACCCTGCACGAGGGGGTAGCGCAGTGACCACGGCTGGGCCAAGCGCACAAGGGCGTCGTAGATCGCGGTGTCACCGTGCGGGTGGTAGTTGCCCATGACATCGCCCACGACGCGCGCGGACTTGGAGAAGTTGCGATCGGGGCGGTAGCCACCGTCGTACATCGCGTAGAGCACGCGTCGGTGAACAGGCTTCAGGCCGTCGCGCACATCGGGCAGCGCGCGGGAGACGATGACGCTCATCGAGTAGTCCAGGTAGGACCGCTCCATCTCCTTCTGGAGATCGACCGGCTCGATGCGACCTCCTGGAGGGATCACGTCGATGTCATCGGGCACGTCAGGCTCCTGTCGGCTGGGGTCTTGTCGTACGGGTAAACACGGGCCTAGATGTCGAGGAAGCGCACATCGCGTGCGTTGCGCTGGATGAAGTTGCGGCGAGACTCGACGTTCTCGCCCATGAGCACGCTGAAGGTCTCGTCTGCCTGCGCGGCGTCATCGAGGGTGATCTGCAGCAGGACCCGGCGTTCGGGGTCCATGGTGGTCTCCCAGAGCTCATCCGCGTTCATCTCGCCGAGGCCCTTGTAGCGCTGGATGCCTTCCTCCTTGGGCAGCTTCCTGCCGGCGGCCACCCCCGCCGCGATGAGCGCGTCGCGCTCCGCAATCGAGTAGGCGTAGTCAGGAGCCTCACGCTGCCACTTGATCTTGAAGAGCGGAGGCTGCGCGAGGAAGACATGACCCTCGGTGACGAGCTGCGGCATGAAGCGGAAGATCAGTGTGAGCAGCAGCGTGCGGATGTGCTGGCCATCGACGTCGGCGTCGGCCATGAGCACGAGCTTGTGATAGCGCAGACGGTTGATGTCGAAGTCCTCGTGCACGCCGGTGCCCAATGCGGAGACGAGTGCCTGCACCTCGTTGTTTTGCAGGACCTTGTCGATGCGGGCCTTCTCGACGTTGAGGATCTTGCCGCGGATCGGCAGGATCGCCTGGGTCCGCGGATCACGACCCTGACGAGCGCTTCCACCCGCGGAGTCGCCCTCGACGATGAAGACCTCGCACTCCTCGGGCTCCCGGCTGGAGCAGTCGATGAGCTTGCCGGGCATGCCCGCGCCACCGAGGAGCCCCTTGCGGTTGCGGGCGAGATCGCGGGCCTTGCGGGCCGCGATGCGCGCCGTGGCGGCGTTAACCGACTTGCGCGCGATCTCCTTGCCCTCGGCGGGATTCTGCTCGAGCCATGCGCCGAGCTGATCGTTGACGACCTTTTGGACGAAGGTCTTCATCTCGGTGTTGCCGAGCTTGCCTTTGGTCTGCCCCTCGAACTGCGGCTCGCGGAGCTTGACGCTCACGATGGCAGTGAGTCCCTCTCGCACATCTTCGCCCGCGAGATTGGGGTCCTTGTCCTTGAGGATCCCCCACTCGCGAGCGAACTTATTGACCAGCGTGGTGAGTGCCGCGCGGTAGCCCTCTTCGTGGGTGCCACCCTCGGTCGTGTTGATCGTGTTGGCGAACGTGTGGACCGACTCGGTGAAGCCGGAGCTCCACTGCATAGCGATCTCTGCCTGCAGGCCCTTGGCATCGTCCTCGGAGGCAAGCTCGATGACCGTGGGGTTGCCCACGCCCTTGGTGGCGTTGAGATGTCGGACGAAGTCGGCGATGCCACCCTCGTAGTAGTAGGTGATCTCGGCGATGCCCTCGGCTTCCTCGCCACCGAACTCCTCGACTAGGCCCGGGCGCCGACGCTCGTCGATGAGGGTGATGGTGAGGCCGCGGTTGAGGAACGCCATCTCCTGGAAGCGGCGCGCGAGGGTCGCCGTGTCGTACCAGGTCGTCTCGAAGATGTCCGGGTCCGCCCAGAAGGTGACCGTGGTGCCGTGCTCGTCGGTCTTGTCGCCCCTCTTCAGCGGGGCCATCGGGACGCCGTGCTCATAACTTTGAGTCCAGACGTAACCGTCGCGCTTCACCTCGACCTCGAGCCGAGTCGACAGCGCGTTGACGACGGAGACGCCGACACCATGGAGGCCGCCGGACACGGAGTAGCCACCGCCTCCGAACTTGCCGCCGGCGTGCAGGACGGTGAGGACGACCTCGAGCGCCGGCTTCTTCTCCACCGGGTGCTCATCGACCGGGATGCCGCGGCCGTTGTCGGAGACGCGGACGCCGCCGTCCTCGCGCAGGATCACCGTGATGTGGCTGGCGTAGCCCGCCATTGCCTCGTCTACGGAGTTGTCGACAACCTCGTAGACCAGGTGGTGCAGTCCCCTCTCGCCGGTGGAGCCGATGTACATACCGGGGCGCCTGCGGACGGCGTCGAGCCCCTCGAGGACGGTGATCGCGCTGGCGTCGTAGGACACGGGCGGAGGGCCTCCTTCAAGGGCACGGGCCAGCGGGAGCCAGCCCGCATGCGGGGGAAACGACTAGTCGCTCATCCTAACGCTCCCGGCGACATGAACATGCCCGAGAGGGGGCCTGTGGACGACGTGGCGCGATCGACAGGGGGGGTCACGATGCCGATGGTGGACCTGGGGCATTTGCGGCTCTCAGGGCCGCCTGTCGCCCGAAAGCGGGGGTTCGGGCTAGCCTCGCCCCGTGCGGATTGCTACATGGAATGTCAACTCGGTCAAGTCCCGCCTGGATCGCCTCGTGGACTGGCTCGAAACGGCCCAGCCGGACGTGCTGGCCCTCCAGGAGCTCAAGTGCGCGACGGGGGACTTCCCGGAGATGCCGATCCAGGCCCTTGGCTATGACGTCGCCGCTCATGGGGATGGTCGCTGGAATGGCGTCGCGCTCCTCTCACGGGTCGGGCTGGAGGATGTCGTGCGCGACCTGCCGGGGCAGCCGGCGTACGACGGATCGATCGAGCCGCGCGCGATCGGTGCCACCTGCGGCGGCGTACGTGTGTGGAGCGTCTACGTGCCCAATGGGCGCGAGCCGGATCACCCGCACTACAACTACAAACTCGACTGGCTGGGCGTGCTGCGCGACACCGTGGTCGACGAGTTGGCGAGCGCGCCCGAGCGGCCCTACGCCGTCATCGGCGACTACAACGTCGCCCCCGAGGACTCAGACGTGTGGGACATCTCGCTCTTCACCACCTCCACTCACGTCACGCCCGCCGAACGTGCCGCCCTCGCCGACCTGCGTGCGACCGGTCTGGGTGAAGTGATGCCGCGGGCGCTGAAGGGGGAGCCCTACACCTTCTGGGACTACCGCGACGGGGCATTTCACAAGGGAATGGGCATGCGCATCGACCTGGTCTACGCCAATGCCGCCTTCGCTGGACGAGTGCGCGATGCCTACGTCGACCGGGATGCACGCAAGGGCAAGGGCCCGAGCGATCACGCACCCGTCGTCGTCGACCTCGACATCTAGACCCGTTTTTGCCAGTTATCGTGACTTCCTTACACGCCGAAGTCGCGTTAACTGGCAAAAAGTCACGAGGGGGCAGATCCCTTCGCTTCGAGCGACGCCGGCTCTGAAGCCCGGTCCTTCAGCCAGGGGAGGACATCGGGGGCGCGGTCAAGGCAGCCTCCACCCGGGTCGTCCTCGTCGCCGGGCACGCCGTCCTGCCGCACGATGTCGCTCTGCGGGTGCAGCGCATCGCGCACGATGAGGCCGGCGTACCACAGGGTGGCCACGACATGGACGAACGTGAAGAAGGCGTACCACTGCGGTGTCATGCCCTTGGCGTCCTCGATGCCGTAGCCCGCGAGGTACCACCAGATCGCGATGAAGTAGCTGATCTCGGCGGCCTGCCAGATGAGGAAGTCGCGCCATCTGGGCCGGGCAAGTGCAGCCAGGGGCACGAGCCAGATGACGAACTGCGGTGAGTAGACCTTATTGGTCACGGCGAAGGCCGCCACGACAAGGAAGAGCATCGGGATCAGGCGCGGGCGCTTCGGTGCGAAGAGGATGAGCGCCGCGATACCGAGGCAGAGCACCAGGAAACTGCCCATCGCGACGGCATTGAGCATGTCGGCGGGTACGCCGGGTACGCCCCACAGCGTGATGGCGTACCAGATCGAGCCCCAGTCCATGCCGCGCGTGCTGCTGAAGTCGTAGAAGTGCCGCCAGCCCTCGAGGTTGCCCAGCATGAAGGGCAGGTTGACCACGAGCCACGCGGCGGCGGCGCCCAGGATGAGGCGAGCGAAGTCGCGCATCCGGCCCGCGCGCAGGCAGAGCAGGAGCCACGGTCCCAGGAGGATGACGGGGAAGAACTTCGCCGCGATCGCCAGGCCGAGGACTACTCCGGCCCATGCGGGCAGGCGGCGTGCCCACAGCAGGATCGCGCCCATCGTGAGCCCGACGGGGATGAGATCCCAGTTGATGAGGCCGGCCATGATGATTGTCGGTGCGAGCGCGATCATCGCTGCATCCCACGGCCGTGCACGCACGATGCGCGCGCTCGCGACGATGGCGAGCAGGAAGAACGGGAAGAGCAGGATCGCGTTGACGACGAAGAACGTGAGCGCGGGCGCCACGCCCGGGACGACGCCGACGATGAGACCGGTGATCCAGGCGGCGATCTGCATGAAGACGCCGGTGAGCACCGGGTACTCCAGGTAGCGGCCACCGGGCGCGAGCTCCAGATAGGGCAGGTAGCCGTCGGCGAATCCTCGCGCACCGTAGAGCGGGGGGATATCGGAGTAGCACAGGTGCTCGTAGGTGTCAGGGCCTGCCCAGGAGTTGGCCATGCACGGGAGGTCGATGAGTCCGCCAAGGATCCAGGCGAAACTGCCCAGCAGGATGAGTACCCGGATCGGCGTCCACCACGTGGCCGCGCCGATCGCGGCGAAGCGACCCGAAGGTCCGCCGATGAACGGCGTGCTTGCACGCACGACAGGGTCCTCGCGCGTAGGCAGCACGAAATCCGGATCGGAGCCCTGGGGCATCGGTGTCCTACTTCTTGGTCGCACCAGCAGGCGAGAAGCCGACCGGTAGGTCGATGATGCGCGCAGGGATATCCGCATCATCGGCGGTGTAGTAGCTGGCGCACACGCGGTGATAGCCGTCGGCGATTGTCAAGGGGATCCCCAGCTCGATCCCTCCGCGGACCAAGAGCACGGGTGAGAGCTTGACGCCCTGGATCATTTTGGCCAGATCCGCCTTCACGTGCGCATCGCTGCTCGGGAGGAGCTCAAGTCGGGCTGCGCGCAGCAGGTCCTTGGCTTGATGCGTGGTAATCGGTGCCTTCTTGAGTTGAGCCACGATGTCAGCGACAACGTCAGCGTCCGCGATCAGGCCCAGGTAGTTGGCCGCCGCGGGGTAGTCATGCTGGTCGGGCTCTTTCTTCCATGCCGGGCTCAATGCGGCCTTGGCCATAGGGCTCCTTCGTTGTCGGAGACCTCAGGGTACGTCGTGCACCTATTGCGGGTCACCGGTGATCGTCGGCTCCGGCGTCGGAGAGACAGTCGGCTCGGGAGTCGGCGTCGGAGTCGGCGTCGGAGTGGGCTCGGGCGTGGGCGTCGGCTCCGGCGTCGGGGAGATCGTCGGAGTCGGCTCAGGAGTGGGCGATTCGGTCGGGCTCGGCGTCGGCGATGGCGACTCGCTCGAGGGTGACGGGCTCGGGGTGACGATCGGCGTCACGAAATCGGCGACAGGCAGCGCCGCGAGTGCCGCCTGCATGAAAGCGGTCCAGATCGCGACGGTGTAGCCGCCACCGCCGTATGCCGGTGCGCCACCACCGATGCCATCGAGCGGGATGGGGATACCCTGCGCATCCTCCTTGGCCATGAGCACCGCCGTCGACAACTGCGGCGTATAGCCGACGAACCACATCGACTTGTTTTCGTTGCTCGTGCCCGTCTTGCCTGCCGCGGGTCGCCCCAGCGCTTGCGCTCCCGTCGCGGTGCCGCCGGCGATCACCGACTGCAGAGCGGACGTGACGGTGTCGGTCGCTTCACTTGCCACTACCTGCTCGCGAGTGGGATCCCATGCGTATTGCAGGCCACCGTTGGTGCCGTAGACCTCCTTGACCGTGGTGGTCGCGGCCCGCTGACCGCGCGCGGCGAGCGTGGCGTAGGAGTTGGCCATGGCCAGACCCGAAGGCGACGCAGTGCCGAGCACGAAGGTGAGGTCCAAAGAGTCCGGCGACTGACCCGGGGTGTCAACCGGCAGACCTAGGCGGTACGCCGCGTCCGCGACAGTGTCGACGCCGACCTGATCCTCCACCGCGACGTACGCCGTATTGATGGACGCGGCTGTCGCGGTGCGCAGGTCGACCTCGCCAAAGGACACGTCGCCGTAGTTGCGCACGGAGTAGCCCTGGATCTCAGCGGGTGAGTTGCCATCCCAGATGGAGTCGAGGCCGATGCCCTGCTCCACCGCCGCAGTGAGCGCGAAGGGCTTGAAGGTCGACCCCGCCTGCGCGAAAGGTCTCGTGGCGTTGTTGATCGGGTCCGTGACGTAGTCAGGACCGCCATACATCGCGACCACTTCACCCGTGCCAGGGCGCACGGCGACAAGACCGATGCGCAGACCCTCCGTGCCCTCCGTGGGGCCGACGGCTTCGACTGCCGCGACGGCTGCGGCCTGGGCATCCGCGTCGAAGGTGGTCACGATGCGCAGTCCACCCGCCTCGATCTCCTGGTCGGTGTAGCCGAGCGCGCGCAGGTCGGTCTTGACCGCCTCCAGGAGGTAGCCCACCTGTCCGCCGAGGCGGTTGGAGTTAGCCGGCTTGATGATCTGCGGGAAGGTTGCCTTGGCCTGCTGCTGGGGCGTGATCCAGCCCACCTGGGCCATGGAGTCGATGACATACCGCCAGCGGGCCTTCAGGTCCTTGCGGTTGTCGGCGTAGAAGCTCGGTGCCTTGATGAGCGATGCGAGCACCGCCCCCTGCTCGTAGTTGAGTTCCGACACAGGCATGCCGAAGTAGGCGCGCGATGCTGCCTCGACTCCATAGGCGCCGCGGCCGAAGTAGATGGTGTTGAGGTAGTCCTCGAGGATGTCGTCCTTGCCCACTGTCGCCTCGAGCTTGACGCTGAGGATGAGCTCGCGCGCCTTGCGCGTGAAGGACCGCTCCGATGACAGGTAGGCGTTCTTGGCGTACTGCTGGGTGATGGTCGATCCGCCCTGCAGTGCGCCGCCGGTCACGTTGTTGTAAACGGCACGGCCGATGCCGACCGGCGAGAATCCGCCGTGGTTGTAGAACTCGCGGTCCTCCGCCGCGAGCACCGCCCGCTGCACGTCCAGGGGCACGTCGGCCAGGGCGACGCTGCGACGAGTGGAGTCGCCCAGACGTCCGATCTCGGTGGTGCCGTCGGAGTAGTAGACGACCGTCGCCTCCGTGCGCGCCACCTCGTTGGGGTCGGGCACGGGGGTGAGATAGACGGCTGCGGCAAAGGCGCCGGCCCCCAGCAGGCCAAGGAAAAAGAGTGTGAGGAGGGTGCCTCGGACCCACCGCCGCTTGCGGCGAGGTTCTTCCGGCTGCGCGTTGGCGTGCCGGCTGCCCTTGGCTGCCACGGTGCTCCTCCTGCTAGGGGCGGCCTTCCATCATGCGGCCGCGCGCAGCACGAAGGGCGCTACGGCGCGCCGCTCAAGGGACGCGGCCCATGCGCATGGGGTTCCGGCGATAGCGTCAGGCGGTCACCCTTGGGGAGGTATCCGTGAGCAAGCACCCGGTGGAGCCCGGCACTCAGGCACGGCCGTGGTTGGCGCTCGTCGCGCTGCTGCTCGGTGTCTCCTTGATCGTGCTTGAGGGCAGCATCGTCAACGTCCTCATCCCGACGATCGTGCAGGACCTGGGCATCGACCGGACCTCCGTGCTGTGGGTTACCTCGATCTACTCCCTGGTCTTCGCGGCGCTACTCATCACCTTCGGTGTGCTCGCGGATCGCATCGGCCGCAAGCGGATGTTCATGATCGGCACCGCTGTCTTCATCGCGTTCAATGTGCTGGCAGGGATGGCCCAGAGCGGCGACATGCTCATCCTCGCCCGCGCCGGCGAAGCCGTGGGCGGCGCGATGATGCTGCCCACGTCGATGGCCATCATCAACGTCAACTTCCGCGGGCCCATGCGCGCAGCTGCCTTCGGCCTGTGGGGTGCGGTCTTCGGCGGCATGGCCGCCTTCGGTCCGCTGCTTGGCGGCTGGCTTGCCGACGTTGCGTCGTGGCGCTGGGCGTTCTTCATCAACGTGCCGCTCGGTCTCATCAGCCTCGTCATGGTGTGGTTCATCATTGTTGAGTCCAAGGGCGAGGATCGCCGCCGTCTCGATATCGGCGGGGTCGTCATGTCGTCGCTGGGTCTCGGCCTCGTCGTCTTCGCACTCATCGAAGGCCAGGCCCTCGGCTGGTGGACGCTCATCACCTCATGGGGCCTCGGCCCCATCTCACTTCAGCCCGGTGCGCTGTCTCCCGTCCCCATCGCTCTCGGCATCGGCATCCTGCTCCTCGTGCTCTTCGTGCTCTCGCAGTCGCGTCGAGCCAAGGCGGGCAAGAGCGTGCTCATGGACCTCTCCCTCTTCCGGATCCGCCGCTACGGCTACGGCAATGTCGTCGCGACCCTCGTCTCACTTGGCGAATTCGGTGTGCTCTTCGCGTTGCCGCTGTGGCTGCAGTCCGTGCAGGGCTTCAGCGCGCTCCAGACCGGAGCCCTCCTCGCGATCCTCGGCGTCGGCGCAGTCATCGCTGGAGGCGCAGCCCGTCACGCATCCGCCGCACTGGGGTCGACGCGCGTCGTCCGCCTCGGCATGGTGCTGGAGATCCTTGGCATCGTCGGCGTCATGCTCACCATCAGCGTCGACCGCTCGGCCTGGTGGCTGGCCATCCCGCTCTTCATCTACGGCATCGGCGTCGGCTTCGACAGTGCCCAGCTCACCAACGTGATCCTCACCGACGTACCCCCGCAGCGGTCCGGCGGAGCGTCGTCGGTGACGTCCACGCTGCGTCAGGTCGGCTCGACCCTCGGCTCCGCCATGCTCGGCACAGTGCTCTTCGTGTCACTCGGACTCGCGCTCTCCAATGACCTCGCGGCGAATCAGCCGCAGTTATCTGAAGAGCAGCGCACGCAGATCGTCGATGAAGTCGTCGACAGTTCGGGTGAGGCGATCATCCCGCTCGAGCAGCAACCCGGCATGGCCGATGTGGCCGCCGAGGCGAAGCAGTCCTATACGCGAGCGGTGCAGATCATGGCGGCCTGCGCGGGCGGGGCGATGGTTATCGGCCTCATCGCGTCCTTCGGCCTGCCAGCCGATCGACGGCGCGAGGAGGACGAGGCGCCACGCGAGCGCGTAGACGCCTAGTCGAGCAGGTCGCGGGGCTTGGCAGGGGCCTTGCGCGGCTTGCCGTCGCCGAGCACACAGCTCGTCACGAGGTGATTCCAGTGGCACGTCGAGCACACCTCGACGACGTAGACGCGGAACTCGCCGTACTCGCGGGCCATGCCGGGCAGGCGTGCGGGGTCAATCGCCGACCCGGCGATGTGGCCCAACTGCTCGCCGTAGACATAGGTGACGTGCGTGAGCTTGTCACGGCCGTCGGTCACGCGGCAGACAGGACAGGGGACCTCGGTCGGCGTGCCGTGGAAACGCGCCGCGCGCAGGAGATAGGGGTCGGCGTCGCAGATGTCGAAGCCGTTGAAGGCCTGCCCGCCGTACAGGCCGCGGAGCACCGACCGCCGCTGGAGCGCGTAGTTGACCACGCGTCGGGGAGCCGTGGGATCAGCGACATCCTCTGGCTCGGCCCGCTCGGGCTTGGGCTTGCCGCGCTCGCCGAGCACGCGCGCTCCACGCGCCTGCGTCGAACGGGGCTCGGCCATGTCAGCACCCTAAGCGAGAGTGGCCGGTGATGCTCGAGATGGATGTGGGCCCTAGCGGGAGTCACACCAGGTAGGGACAGTGACGGCAGCCGTTCTCGCAGCAGAAGCCTCGCCGAGCGTGGGTATCGGCGGTCATGACGTAGTAGCCGGTCACGGGATCGAGGTAGCCGGCCTCACCCGCTGCCATCGCCACCTCGTGCGCGGCGAGGATCTCGACGTAGGCCGGGTGCGACTCGGGCAGCCGCGAGGGGTGCGGCTGGGTGAGCGGGCGGTCGGCCATGGACACCCGATGACTGTAGGTCGGGTCGTCGTCCAAGGCGACTCCTGGGACACTGTGCGTCACATCACCCAAGGGAGTCACCATGGTCTTCGCCCCGCTCGTTGAGATGAATGACGGCCGCTCCATCCCCGTCATTGGATTCGGTGTCTGGCAGGTGCCGGACGATGTCGTCATCGACGCGACCGTGAAGGCACTCGAGGTCGGCTATCGACACATCGATACGGCGTACCTCTACCACAATGAGCGCGGCGTAGGTGAGGCGCTGCGGCGCAGCGAACTCGACCGTGACGACGTCTTCGTGACCACGAAGGTGTGGAACACCGACCATGGCTACGACCAGACCCTGCGCGCCTTCGACAAGAGCACGGGCCTGCTTGGCATCGACGAGGTCGACCTCTACCTCATCCACTGGCCTACGCCGGCCCGCGATGTGTACCTCGACTCGTGGCGCGCACTCATCCGCCTGCGCGAGGAAGGCCGCGCTCGCTCGATTGGCGTCTCCAACTTCCACGACGCCCACCTGCGCAAGATCATCGATGAGACCGGTGTGATCCCGGCCATCAACCAGATCGAGCTCCACCCGTGGCTGCCGCAGACTGAGCTCCGCGATATCGACACGCGTCTGGGTATCAAGACCGAGGCATGGAGCCCGCTCGGATCGGGCCGCCTCATCGATGACCCGGTCATCGCCGAGGTCTCCGCCAAGCACGGCAAGTCGCCCGCGCAGGTGATGGTGCGCTGGAGCATCCAGCTCGGCAACATCGTGCTGCCCAAATCGGTGACGCCGGAGCGCATCGAGCAGAACATCGACGTCTTCGACTTCCAACTCGACGACGCCGACATGGCTGCCATCGCCACCCTCGAATCCGGTCGGCGCACCGGTCCCAACCCGGATGAATTCAACGAGGCATAGTTCGCCGGGTGGATAGCCTGGGCACGTGGCGGCTCTAGGGAACCTGCGCGCCGTCCTCGCCGTCGGCGACTTCCGCCGCCTTTTCGGCGTACGCCTGGCGGGCCAGTTCGGTGATGGCCTGCTCCAGGCGGCACTCGCGACGTTCGTGCTCTTCTCGCCGGAGCGACAGCCCACCGCTGCATCCGTCGCGGGTGCATTCGCGGTGCTTTTCCTTCCCTACTCGCTGGTCGGCCCCTTCGCCGGGGTCTTCCTCGACGAGTGGCGTCGACGTCAGGTCCTCGTCTACGCCAATCTCCTGCGGGGCGCTCTCGTCATCGCCGTGGCCGCGCTGGTGTGGTCGCGCCATGACGGACTGGATCTCGCCGTAAGCGTGCTGCTTGTGCTCGGTGTCGCGCGCTTCGTGCTAGCCGGAGTCGCCGCATCACTGCCACATGTGGTCGACGGCCCGCTCCTTGTCACCGCCAATGCCCTCACCCCCACCGCGGGCACGATCGCGGCCGCCGTCGGCGGGCTCGTCGGCGTCGGCATCCGAGCAGTTGCAGGCGGCGGCGATACGGGCAGCGTCATTGTCCTCGCGTGCGCGATTGCGTCGTACGTCGTCGCCTCCGTGATCGCCGCGACGCTTCCCAAGGACCGGCTCGGTCCCGACGAGGACACCGTGCGCAACTCCCTGCTCGGAGTCCTGCAGGGCCTAGCCGATGGATTGCGGCAGCTCACCGCGCACCCCGTCGCCGGTCGCGCCGTCGTCGTGGTGATCGTGCAGCGCATCGCCTTTGGTGCGCTCACCGTGCTCGGACTGCTCCTCATCCGCAACACGTTCAACTCTTCGAGCGACCCGGACGCTGCTCTGGGCCAGTTCGCGCTGGTGACAGGTGCGGCCGCGCTAGGAGCGCTCCTCGGTGCCATCGTCACTCCCGGTCGCGTACGCCGCATGGGATACGTGCCCTGGACGGTCATCGCAGTCGGACAGGGTGCTCCCCTCATCGCCATCGGCGTTCTCGCGGGGATGTACCTCCCCGCGCTGTGGCCGCTGCTCGGCGCGGCAATCTCGCTGGGCTTCGCCAATCAGGCGGCCAAAGTGGCGAGCGACACGCTCATCCAGCGCGAGATCGACGACGACTACCTCGGTCGCGTCTTCTCGATCTTTGACGTCGCCGTCAATGTGGCGCTCGTCATGGGCATCGTGGCCGTCGCCTTCACGAGCCCCGA
>JBMOIL010000037.1:0-17766 GCA_049317345.1 Candidatus Nanopelagicales bacterium | reverse complement strand
GCGTCACGACGACCGGATCGCCCTTGCGCTGAGGAATCTCCACCGCGGCGATCTCGTCCTCAAAGCGGCCGGCCTCCTGCGCGGCCGCGGCGAGCCGATGGGAGCGGGCAGCGAAGGCGTCCTGCTCCTCGCGAGTCAGGCCGTAGCGGGAGTTGAAGCCCTCGGTCGCCTCGCCCATCGCGCACTGATCGAAGGCGCAGGTCAATCCGTCGAATGCCATGGAGTCGACCACGGACCAGTCGCCGAACTTCACCCCCTCGCGCGAGCCCATGAGCAGATGCGGCGCATTGGTCATCGACTCCATGCCGCCCGCGACTACGACGTCAAACTCGCCCGCGCGAATGAGCTGATCCGCGAGCGCGATCGCGTCGAGGCCCGACAGGCACACCTTGTTGATGGTGAGCGCGGGGACGTCCATGCCGATCCCCGCCTTGACCGCAGCCTGGCGCGCGGTGATCTGCCCGGTGCCGGCCTGCAGGACCTGACCCATGATCACGTAGTCGACCTGATCAGGGCTGACCCCCGAGCGCTCGAGGGCGGCCTTAATGGCGACGCCGCCCAGGTCCGCGGCCGAGAGGCCCTTGAAGGCTCCGAGGAGGCGACCCATAGGGGTGCGGGCTCCCGCGACGATGACCGACATGACACCTCCGAGCGCGCCCCTCGGGGGCGCTTGCGACGATGGGGCTCACCCTAGCGAGGGCCCCGGCCCCTGCACCCCCAGGAGGAGCCATGTCGACCGACCCGGTGATCACGCGCATCGACCACGTCGGCATCGCCGTCCCCGACCTCGATGCCGCCATCCGCTTCTACGCCGAGGCCTTCGGGGTCGAGGTGGTGCACGAGGAGGTCAACGAAGAGCAGGGTGTCCGCGAGGCGATGCTCGCCGTCGGTGATGCGCACATCCAACTCCTCGCTCCACTGCGCCCGGACTCGCCCATCGGCAAGTTCCTTGAGCGGCAAGGGCCCGGCATCCAGCAGGTGGCCTATACCGTCGACGACATCGAGGTCGCTGCGGATCGGCTCCGCGCAGCCGGGGTGCGCATGCTCTACGACACTCCGAAGTCCGGCACAGCGGGCTCACGCGTCAACTTCGCTCATCCCAAGGACTGCGGCGGGGTGCTCATCGAACTGGTGGAGCCCGCGACAGTTGACCACTCAGCCCACTAGCATGAACGATCGTTAAGCGCCGATCGCGCGCGCTCGAGGGGAGCACCATGGACCAGATCCGCGAGGCAATCCTGGCTGGCGCAGGCTCGGATATCGGCGCGCTCCCCCTCCCCGAGTCCTACCGCGGTGTCACCGTCCACAAGGACGAGGCCGGAATGTTCGAGGGACTCAACACCTGGGATAAGGACCCTCGGCAGTCACTCCACATCGACGACGTACCCCTGCCCGAACCGGGTCCCGGCGAGGCGCTCATCGCCGTCATGGCGAGTTCCATCAACTACAACACCGTGTGGACATCGATCTTCGAGCCGGTGTCTACCTTCGGCTTCCTCGAGCGACTGGGGCGCACCAACGACATGGGTAGGCGTCATGATCTGCCCCACCACGTGATCGGATCCGACGCCGCCGGCGTCGTGCTGCGCGTCGGCACCGGGGTTAATGCCTGGAAGCCCGGCGACGAGGTCGTCGCACATTGCCTATCGGTCGATCTCGAAAGCCCGCTCGGCCACAACGACACGATGCTCGATCCCGAGCAGCGCATCTGGGGGTTCGAGACCAACTTCGGCGGCCTCGCAGAGGTCGCCCTGGTCAAGTCCAACCAGCTGCTGCCCAAGCCCGCGCATCTGACCTGGGAGGAAGCGGCAGCGCCCGGCCTGGTCAATTCGACCGCTTACCGCCAGCTTGTCTCGCGCAACGGCGGAGGCATGAAGCAGGGCGACATCGTCCTGATCTGGGGCGCGACCGGCGGCCTGGGCTCCTACGCCACGCAGTACGCCATCAACGGCGGCGCGATCCCCGTGTGTGTCGTGTCGAGCGACGACAAGGCAGATCTGTGCCGCGCCATGGGGGCGGAACTCATCATCAACCGCCGCGACGAGGACTACCGCTTCTGGAAGGACGAGCACACCCAGGACCCCAAGGAGTGGCAGCGCCTGGGCAAGCGCATCCGGGAGCTCACCGGGGGCGAGGACGTCGACATCGTCTTCGAGCATCCTGGACGCGAGACCTTCGGTGCCAGCGTCTACGTGACACGCAAGGGCGGCACCATCACCACGTGTGCATCGACCTCGGGGTTCATGCACGAGTACGACAACCGCTACCTGTGGATGAACCTCAAGAGCATCGTGGGGTCGCACTTCGCGAACTACCGAGAGGCCTACGAGGCCAATCGACTCATCTCGAGAGGCCTCATCCACCCCACCCTTTCCAAGACGTTCCCGCTCGAGGGTGCCGGCCAGGCGGCCTACGAGGTCCACCGCAATGCCCACCAGGGCAAGGTCGGCGTCCTGTGCCTCTCACCCGAGGAAGGCCTGGGGGTTCGCGACCAGGAGATGCGCGAGCGACACCTGCCCGCCATCACCCGTTTCGCCGGGGCTTGAGCGAGCCCGCCCGCGTACGATGACCCGGGCGGCCAGGTCGGCGTCGCCCCCGTGGGACCAGGAAGGGGCGACGGTGGCGACACGCCAGATCACCGACCGCCAGCCCTGGCATCTCGACCGCGGCCGCCGGGCTGGCGAGATGGGCTACCTCCCGGGCCTCGACGGCATCCGGGCACTGGCCGTCCTTGGCGTCCTGCTCTACCACGGCGATCTCACCTGGATGCGCGGCGGATTCCTCGGCGTCGACGTCTTCTTCGTGCTGTCGGGCTTCCTCATCACGACCCTGATCGTCGAGGAGTACAACCGCTCCGGTCGCATCAACTTCAAGCGCTTCTATCTCGCCCGCGCGCGGCGCCTGCTCCCCGCCCTGCTGCTCATGCTCGTCATTGTCGGCATGCTTGCGGCCTTCATCTATCGTGACTCCGCCGCACAGTTCCGCGCCGATGCCATCGCATCGCTCTTCTACGTCACCAACTGGTGGTACATCGTCTCCGACGCCTCCTACTTCGAGGCAATCGGTCGACCACCATTCCTGCAGCACCTGTGGTCATTGGCCGTGGAGGAGCAGTTCTATCTCCTCTGGCCGGCGCTGACCCTCATCCTGCTCCGATGGCGCGGCCGTCGCGGGGTGTTCTACGTCGCCATCGGCGGTGCCCTGGCCTCGACCGCATGGATGGCTTTCCTCGCGATCACCAACGGCTACCCGCAGGAGGCTGACCCCAGCCGCGCGTACTTCGGCTCGGACAGCCACATCATGGGTCTTCTCCTCGGCGCGGCCCTGGCGATGGTCTGGAGGCCAGGCCGCCTCTCGACGCGCCTCACCGCGGGCGCCAAGGCCGTCGTCACCGTCGTGGGATTCCTCGCGCTCCTCGTCGTCCTCTACTTCTTCTGGCAGGTGGGCGAGTACTCCAACTTCCTCTACCGGGGTGGATTCCTCGTGCTCTCCGGGGTCGTGTGCGTGCTCATCGCCGCCGCCAGCCACCCGGGTGCCCCCTTCGGCAAGCTCATCGGCACACAGCCGTGGCGCTACATCGGTCAACGTTCCTACGGCCTCTACCTCTACCACTGGCCCATCTACGTCATCACCCGTCCCGAGCTCGATGTGCCATTCGATGGTCCGGCACTCCTCGGACTTCGTCTCGGGCTCACCTTCCTCGTGGCCGAGATCTCCTACCGCTACGTCGAGATCCCCATTCGACGTGGCGCTATCGGCGCCTTCATCACGCGGTGGCGGGAGGCCGACCCGGATGAGCGCTCCTACCTAGGCCGGCGCGTGCTCGCGAGCAGCGGTGTCGCCATCGCCGCCCTTGGCCTCATGGGTGCGGGTCTCGCCACGGCGAAGCCCGTGGACCAGGCCATCCCCGCCGACGTTGCGGCCGCCATCGGCATCGACGACGGCGGGCCGACCCAGATCCTCATCGACGAGCCCTCAGCGACTCCCAGCGATGGCGCATCGGCTGACTCATCCTCGGGCTCCGGTGCACCTGACGAGCCAAGTGCACCTTCGGCCGACGGGCTACCCACGAATGCGAACGGCGCTCTCACCGCGATCGGCGACTCGGTGATGCTGGGCATTGCCAGCCAGCTCGTGGAAAAGATCGACGGCAGCAAGGTGGACGCCGAGGTGAGCCGCCAGGCGTCCGGAGTCCTCGAACGCGTGCAGAAGCTCTCCAAGAAGGGGCTTCTCGCACCCACGGTGGTCATCCACACCGGCACCAACGGCATCCTCACTGAAGACCAGCTGCGCGAGATGCTCGACATCCTCAGCGACCGGGAGCGCGTGGTAGTCGTCAACACCAACGTGCCGCGCTCGTGGATGGAACCCAATAACGAGCTCATCGCCAAGGTGGTCCCCGACTACCCCAATGCCGTCATCGCCGACTGGTATTCGGTGTCCGCAGACAATCCGGAGTACTTCGTCAGCGACGGCACCCACCCTCAGTGGCCCTCGGGCATCAAGGCCTTCGTCCGCGAGATCATGCGCGCGGTCGGCATGGACCCCAGCGCCGCCGGTTAGTCGTCGTACGCGGCCACGAGCCGAAGGAGCGCCACCGGGCCACCGGGGTGCCTACGGCATCGCAGACAGGCCGCCATCGACGACGAGGACCTGGCCGGTCATGAAGGATGCGGCGTCGCTGGCGAGGAAGACCGCAGGCTCGGCGATCTCCTCGACCCGACCCCAGCGCTGCATCGGGACGCGACTCAACGCCGCGCGCTCAGCGTCATCGCTCGCACGAAGGAAGTCGGTGAGGTCCGTCTCGATCCAGCCCGGCACCAGCGCATTGACGCGCACCCCCATCCACGCGGTCTCCACCGCGAGGGACTGCGTCAGGGAGATCAGCGCCGCCTTGGCCGCGCCGTAGTGCGCCATCGTCGGGGCACCGCGCAATCCGGCGACGGAGGAGACATTGATGATCGAGCCCCCGCCCTCACCCAGGGAAGGCAGGCTCACCTGCGTGATGTGGACGATGGAATCGAGGTTGAGTCGCATCGTCTTCTCCCACCCGCTCATGCGCATCGAAGCGACCGGGGTGGAGAAGGAATTGCCGCCGGCGTTGTTGACGAGGATGTCGAGGCCGCCCAGGGCTTCGATCGCCTCGGCGGTCGCAGCTCGAGTCGCATCCGCGTCGAGTACGTCCGCCGTGGCAACCACCGCGCGTCGGCCAAGCGCTCGGATCTCCCCGGCGACCCCCTCGAGCAGCTCGGCGTTGCGCGCGAGCACTGCTACGTCGGCTCCCGCGCGCGCGTAGGCAAGCGCGATCTCCCGGCCGATACCCCGCGAGGCCCCGGTGACGAGTGCTCTCCTGCCCGTGAGATCGAAGCTCATAGGTCGGTCCACCTCTCCATTGCTCCCTCGGCCTGAGCCCGCTCGTCAGGCCATTGCCACTGCAGGGGCGCCAGCCCGGGACGCATCCGGGCCGTCACCTCAGCGAGCACGGTACGCACCGCCGGTTCGCCGACCCACAGGTGCCCCATCCCTTCGCCTACGACGATCTCGGCACGCGGGATGACAGCGAACCTCTCCCGTGCCGCCTCCGGCTGCAGGTAGTCGTCGTCCTCCGGCACGAGGCACACCACGGGACAGTCGCGCTCGTTCCAGCGCGCCAGCTCTGCCGGCGAGGTGTAGCGCAGGGGAGGCGATACGACGATGATCCCCGCCGGATTCAGGTCGACCCCGTGCCGAAGCACGACATCGCTGCCAAACGACCAGCCCAGCAGCCAGGGATCAGGCAGACCTTGCTCGCGGACCCACCCCGCCGCTGCCGCAAGATCGTGTCCCTCGCCCTGGGATGAGTCAAAGGCTCCCTCACTCGTCCCCGCAGCAGATGATGTGCCCCGCGTGTTGAAGCGGACCACGGCGATGTCGGCTAATGCGGGGAGACGCCAGGCCGCCTTGCGCAGCAGATGACTGTCCATCATCCCGCCGTGCGTAGGCAGCGGATGCGCACACACGAGCGTGGCCTGCGGGGCTCGACCCGCGGGGAGTGCCACCTCACCCACGAGGCGCAGCCCATCCGCCGTCACGAGGGTGATCGCGTGCCGATCCGCGGGCAGGACGCTGGTCGCCCTGATCTCCTCGCCGCCCACGTCGGTCACCGGGTTGGCCCTCGCCGCCCCCGGGCCTTCCAGCACGGCGTGTGCCAGTGACGGCGCTCCTCAGCTCCCCGGTCGGCGGGCCACGCCACGATATGCGGGGTGGCGGGCAGGATCTCGTGGTCGCATCCGGGGCAGCGGTAGGCCTTGGTCGAAGAGGACCCGGTGATCGGCCGGACGTAGAAGTCGCCGTCGGCGTGCTCCTCGAGCACGTCCGCCCGCGGGGCAGCCGGCTTGCGCGCCGGGCGGCGGCGACCCATGACTAGGCGTACGCGCGGAAGCCGCGTCCGGTCTTGCGGCCGAGGTAGCCGGCCGTGACGAGATGCTCAAGCCGCGGCGCTGGCGCGAAGCCGGGCTCGCGGAATTCACGGTAGAGCGTCTGCTGGATGGCCAGGGATACGTCGAGGCCGACCACATCCAGGAGCTCGAACGGGCCCATGGGGTAAGCGCAGCCCTTCTTCATCGCAAGGTCGATGTCGTCGGCGGATGCGTAGTTGGCCTCCAGCATGCCCACCGCGTCGTTCAGATAGGGGAAGAGGAGCGCATTGACGATGAAACCCGCGCGGTCACCGCACACCACCGGGTGACGTCCGGCGCGCAGGGTCACGTCCACCGCGGTCGCCACCGTCGTGGCAGACGTCGACACCGTGCGCACGACCTCGACCAGGCGCATCACGGGCGCCGGGTTGAAAAAGTGCAGGCCCACGACATCCTGCGGGCGCGACGTCGCCGCCGCCAGTTCGACGACGGGCAGGCTCGACGTCGTCGTCGCAAGGATTGCCCCCGGCTTGCAGATCTCGTCGAGGTTCTCAAAAAGGGCGCTCTTGACGCTGATCTCCTCGACGACGGCCTCCACCACCAGGTCCGCTTGAGCCAGGGAATCCAGCGACCAGGCGCCGGTGACGCGTGCGCGGATCGCATCGCGATCAGGCGCTTCGAGTTTGCCGCGCTGCACCGCCTTCTCGAGTGACTTGTCGAGGGTTCCCAGCGCTCGTGCGAGGCTCGACTCCGAACGCGCGACGAGGATCACGTCGAAACCACCCTTGGCGAGCACCTCGGCGATGCCGGTCGCCATCGTCCCCGACCCCACGACACCCAAGCTCTGGACGGGCCGAGGCGCGACACTCGCGTCAGCGTTCGTGTCGCCACCGTCGTCGACTACCTCAGGGGAGTTGGGCGCTGCGTAGGTGTAGAAGCCGCGCCCGGTCTTGCGGCCCCGAAGGCCGGCGGTCACCATCTGCTTGAGGATCGGTGCGGGCGCATGCAGGCGATCGCGGCTCTGTCGGTACATCGTGTCGAGGATCTGGTAGGCCGTGTCGAGACCGATGAGGTCGAGAAGTGCGAGCGGCCCCATGGGGTAGCCACAGCCCAGCCGCATCGCCGCATCGATGTCCTCGCGCGAGGCGTAATTGGCCTCGCACATCGAGACAGCCTGATTGAGGTAGCCGAAGAGGAGGGCGTTGGCAATGAAGCCGGCCCGGTCCCCGATGACGACGGGCTCCTTGCCGAGGGAACGCGCCAGGGCCACCAGGTCATCGACGACCGCGGGATCGGTGACCACGGTGCGCACGACCTCGACGAAGGCCTGCACCGGAGCCGGATTGAAGAAGTGCAGGCCGGCCACCCGGTCCGGCCGGCTGGTCGCGACCGCGATCTCCGTCACCGAGAGCGAGGAGGTGTTGGTCGCGAGAATCGCATGCGCAGGGGTGATCGCATCGAGTCGCCCGAAGATCTCGCGCTTGATGTCGAGATCCTCGGGGATCGCCTCGACGACGAGGTCGGCTGAGGCCAGATCCTCCAGCTGCGTGGAGAAGGTGATGCGCGAGAGGACGTCGTCGCGCTCGGCCTCGGTGAGCTTGCCGCGCTTGACGGCGCGCTCAGTGGACCCGGAGAGGGAGACACGTCCACGTTCCAAGGAGCCGGCGTCGGGCTCGATCGCGAACACCCGATACCCGTGCCGCGCGCACACCTCGGCGATCCCGGCACCCATGGTGCCCAGGCCCACCACGCCGACCGTCGTGATCTCCATGCGGGGAGTCTCCCATCCTCGTGCGATCAGAAGAGCCGAGTGTCCGAGTCGTCGATACCCCGCAGAGCGGCGTAGTCCAGGACAACGCACCGGATCCCTCGGTCCTCGGCAAGGGTACGCGCCTGGGGCTTGATCTCCTGGGCAGCGAAGATACCCGCCACCGGCGCGAGAAGCGGATCGCGATTGAGCAGCTCGAGATAGCGCGTGAGCTGCTCCACGCCGTCGATCTCCCCCCGGCGCTTGATCTCCACCGCCACCGAGGCACCGGCCGAGTCGCGGCAGAGCAGGTCGACCGGTCCGATCGCCGTAGGGAACTCCCTGCGCACCAGGGTCCAGCCCGCACCCAGTGACTCCACATGCTCGGCGAGAAGCTGCTGCAGATGCGCCTCGACGCCGTCCTTCACCAACCCCGGGTCGACTCCGAGTTCGTGCTCGAGCTCCGCGTGGACATCATGGATCCGGACAATCAGCTCCTCGCCCGCCTTGTTCTCCACTCGCCATGTCGTGATGCCGTCTTCCTCGCTGACGACAAGTCGACACGGTGGGCTCATCCAGTTGAGAGGCTTGTAGGAGCCGCCGTCAGCATGCACCAGGACGGAACCATCCGCCTTGACCATGAGTACCCGCACGGCTTCGGGGAGATGCGCAGTGAGGCGGCCCGCATAGTCGACAGTGCAGCGTGCGACGACGATCCTCATCGGGTCGCCGACGCGAGTCCGCGAGCCGCTCGGATCTCGTTGAGCACCGCACGCATGATGGCCGTGGCGTCGTAGTCCTTGGGCGTGAACACAGCCGCAACCCCGCGCTCACGTAGGTAGTCGGCATCAGCGTCGGGGATGATCCCGCCCACGACGACGACAGTGTCATCCATCCCTGCCGCACGTAGGCCGTCGACCACGACGGGCACGAGCTCCCGGTGGGATCCGGAGAGGATCGAGATGCCCACGACATCGACATCCTCGTCCACGGCGGCGGCGACGATCTGCTCTGGCGTGAGACGGATGCCCTGGTAGATCACCTCAAAGCCGGCATCCCGAGCGCGGACGGCAATCTGCTCCGCGCCGTTGGAATGTCCGTCGAGACCCGGCTTGGCGACGAGGAATCGCAGACGCGATCCGAGCTCCTCGCTCGTGGCCTGGACGGCCTCGCGCACGGCGCGCAACTCTTCGGTGGGCGCACCGGAAGCGATTGACGGGGACACGCCCGTGGGGGCACGAAACTCTCCGAAGGCCGCGCGCAGGGCATCTGCCCACTCCCCCGTCGTGACTCCCGCTCGCGCACATGCCAGGGACGCGGGGACGAGATTGGCATCGGTGTCTGCCGCGGCCCGCAGTTCCGCCAGCGCCACTTCGACGGCACCGGCATCGCGCTCGGCGCGCCATCGGAGCACTCCGTCAACCGCCTGCGCCGCCACGGCCGAGTCGACCGCCTGAATCGCGGAATCGAGATCGGCCAGCATGGGATTGGGCTCGGACTCCACGTGCTTGTTGACCCCGACGATGACCTGCTCCCCCGACTCCACCCGCGCGCGACGCTCGGCATGGGCCTGCACGAGCTCGGACTTCATGTAGCCGCTCTCGATGGCGGCCACCGCCCCACCCATCGCTGCTATCCGGTCCATTTCGGCGCGTGCATCGGCGACGAGCTGATCCACGAGTCCCTCGATGACGTGCGAGCCCGCGAAGATGTCGTCGTACTCCAACAGGTCGGTCTCGTCGGCGAGGACCTGCTGGATGCGCAGCGACCACTGCTGGTCCCAGGGCCGGGGCAGGCCCAGCGCCTCATTCCATGCCGGCAGCTGGATCGCGCGAGCACGTGCGTCGCGCGACAGCGTGACGGCGAGCATCTCCAGGACGATGCGCTGGATGTTGTTCTCCGGCTGCGCCTCCGTGAGGCCGAGTGAGTTCACCTGCACGCCGTAGCGGAAGCGCCGCTGAGCCTGATCGGTGACGCCATAGCGTTCGCGCGTCACCTCGTCCCAGATCTGCACGAAGGCGCGCATCTTCGCCATCTCCTCGATGAAGCGAACCCCGGCGTTGACGAAGAAGGACATGCGCCCCACGACATCACCAAAACGCTCGGGCGGAATCTGCCCGGAGTCGCGCACACCGTCGAGTACGGCGATCGCGGTGGACATCGCGAAGGCGATCTCCTGCACGGGAGTCGCACCCGCTTCCTGCAGGTGATAGCTGCAGATATTGATGGGATTCCACTGTGGTGCGTGTTGGACCGTGTGGACGATCATGTCGGTGATGAGTCGCAGAGACGGCCGCGGTGGGAAGATGTATGTGCCGCGAGAGAGGTACTCCTTGATGATGTCGTTCTGCGTGGTCCCCTGGATCGCCTCCTCGGCCACTCCCTGCTCCTCCGCCGCAACGACGTAAAGGGCATAGAGCCACATGGCCGTGGCATTGATCGTCATGGAGGTGTTCATGGTGTCGAGCGGGATGCCGTCGAAGAGTCGGCGCATGTCGCCCACATGGGCGATGGGGACCCCCACCTTGCCGACCTCGCCTGCCGCCATCGGGCTGTCGGGGTCGTAGCCGGTCTGGGTGGGCAGATCGAATGCCACCGACAGCCCGGTCTGGCCCTTGGCGAGATTGCGGCGGTAGAGCGCATTGGACTCAGCCGGCGAGGAATGGCCAGCGTATGTGCGCATGATCCATGGCCTATCCCGCTGACGATCCTGGGGACGACCCATGGGCTCACCCTACCGACCGGTAGCCCGCGGTGGCGGGGTCGGCGTCCGGGCACCACCATGGGGGCGTGGGCACGTCGTACTCCTATGCCATCGGGCCGATCATGGCCTTCCTCTTCCTCGGTGTCCTCATCCTGATCCTGCGCTGGGCCTTCCGCCGGGGGGCTTCAGTGGTGGCGGCGCCGCCGCGCCCGGGAAGCACCGAGGAGTATGGACTGCTCGTGCCCATCGCGACGCCCCCGACCTACGTCGAGGGGGAGATCATGCGCCGGCAGTTGGAGGATGCGGGGATACGAGCCACCTTGGCCCAGACCCTCGACGGCCCTCGGGTGATGGTGTGGCCCGGGGATGAAGGGCGCGCCCGCGCCACACTCAAGAAGTCCTAGCCGGGCAGTTCGACGCGCGTGATATCGGCGCCCAGCCCACGCAGATTGTCGACGAAGCCCGCGTAGCCCCTATCGATGTGATGAACCTCGTGGACGAGGGTCTCCCCATCGGCCACGAGTCCGGCGAGCACGAGTCCGGCTCCGGCTCGGATATCGGTCGCTTCCACCGGCGCCCCGCTCAACGCCTCGCGTCCGCGCACCAGCGCATGGTGGCCTTCCGTCTGCACATCAGCGCCGAGGCGGACGAGCTCATGGACGAATCGGAACCGCGCCTCAAAGAGGTTCTCGGTCACCAGTGCGGCTCCGTCGGCAATCGCGTTGAGTGCGATGAACTGAGGCTGCAGGTCGGTGGGGAAGCCCGGATACGGCAGGGTGACGATGTCAACTGCCCGCGGACGCTCCTGCATCTCCACCCGGAATCCGTCGTCCAGGGACGTGACGGTCGCTCCCGCGGTCGCCAACTTGTCCAGGGCGATCTCCAGATGCTCCGGGTTGGCCCGACGCACGGTGATGTCGCCGCGCGTCATCGCGGCTGCCACCGCCCAGGTGCCCGCCACGATGCGATCCGCCACAGTCGCGTGCTCGACGGGCACCAGGCCCGCGACCCCCTCGATCTCCAGCGTCGATGAGCCAATGCCCCCGATTGATGCACCCATCTCCACGAGCATCGTGCAGATGTCGACGATCTCGGGCTCCCGCGCGACATTGTCGATGACGGTTCGCCCACGCGCAGTCACCGCGGCCATGAGGAGAGTCTCCGTCGCTCCGACACTGGGGAAGTCCAGCCAGATGGTCGCACCGTGCAGTCCGTCGTCGGCACGTGCAATGAGGTAGCCGTGCTCGCTCGTGACGTCCGCACCCATGCGCTGGAGACCGCCGATGTGCATGTCGAGACCACGCGAGCCGATGTTGTCACCGCCGGGCAGGGCAACGTCGACCACGCCACACCGCGCGAGGAGCGGGCCGAGGACCGTGATCGAGGCCCGCATACGCCGCACGAGGTCGTAGTCGGCCCGATGCTCGAGCTCCTCGGGCACGTCAATCGAGACGGTGCCTGCGGCCGAGTCATGCACGACGTGACAGCCGAGTCGTCGCAGTAGCTCGGCCATGATCTCGACATCGAGGATGCTCGGGACGTCGCTCAGGAGGGTGCGCCCCGGCGCGAGCAATGCCGCCGCCATCAGCTTAAGGACGCTGTTCTTGGCTCCGGTGACGGTCACCTCGCCGATCAGACGGCTGCCGCCGACGACTCGCAAGGCCTCCACGGGGATCATGCTAGGGGTGACGCATCCCGCGTCCCCGCCGCCTCGCGGTCACGCCGTACGTCCCCTAGGGTCGGCACATGGTCAACCTCACGCGCATCTACACCCGCACGGGCGACGATGGCACGACGTCCCTCGGTGACATGTCGCGCACGACCAAGACAGATCTGCGACTGGAGGCCTACGCCGACGTCGATGAGGCAAACTCCAGCATCGGCGTCGCCATCGCGTCGGGCGGACTCAACGCGGACATCGTCGAGCTCCTCACGGGCGTTCAAAACGACCTCTTCGACGTCGGTGCGGATCTGTGCACCCCGATCATCCCCGAGCCCGAGTACCCACCCCTGCGCATCACTCCCGAGTACGTCGACCGACTGGAGGCGGCGTGCGACGTCTACAACGCGCGCCTGGAGCCACTGCGATCCTTCATCCTGCCCGGCGGCACACTCGGCGCGGCCCAGCTGCATGTCGCCCGCACGGTGACCCGGCGGGCTGAGCGCGCGACCTGGCGGGCGATCGAGGAGTACGGCGAGTCGATCAATCCGCTGACCGCGCTCTACCTCAACAGACTGTCTGATCTGCTCTTCATCCTCGCTCGCTGCGCCAATCTCGGCATTGGCGGCGACGTGCTCTGGCAGCCCGGTGGGGGCAGGACGTCCGACTGAGCCGAGTGCGCACTTGCGGAACCGAATTCACCTCTGGGATGGTCCGCTACTGCGCACTCGCAGCCGTTAGCTGGGTGGTGCGGCCTCTCGTTCCGAATGCCCGGTGCATCTTGGCGTAGAGCCGCTCGACGTGCCTGACGTCCTCGGCAACGATCGTGACTACCAGCCATCCCTCTGCTCCCAACTCCAAACGACGCGAGGCGTCTTTGGCCTGCTGCTCACGGGATAGGTGATACTCGCCGTCGTACTCGATGGCGATCCGCTCCTCGACGTAGGCGAGGTCGAGACGCGCAACGAAGCGTCCGGACGCATCCCTTACCTCCCACTGAAGCTCCGGGACACCGAAGCCACCCTCGATCAACTGCGTCCGCATCATGGATTCCCGCGGGGATTCCGCCCGCGCATCGAGTAGATCGACTGCCCGTCTCGCGAGGCAAATGCCCCTTTGCCCGGCCGAGCGGGCGATCACCCGGCTGACATCAGCGGACGTGATCAAGCCGCGGGCGAGTAGGTCGTCCCCCACGGCCACCAGCCGCGGCAGTGGCAGCCTCGCCGCAAGGTCCACCAGCGTTCGGGCCGGAGTCGTGAGAGCCAATCCGTGGAGCATCGCCACGTCCTCAGCTACCAACATTCGACGCCGGCAGCGGTGGTCTCGGCGCCGCACATGGTGGGCGTCCTCAGAGATGGTGAACTCCACACACTGCGGATCCGAGTCAACACCGTCCCAGAGCTCGAGGGCAGTCAGGCCTGAGAACGTCACCACAGGACCGGAAACGAGCATGGCTGATGCACAGCGCGCCAAGAGATCACGGCGGTCGGCAGGCAGGCGCACACCCCGCGTGGGCGCCCAGAAGCCCGCGCGAAAGCAATGACGGGAGATGTCGTCAACGAGATGAGCGGGTAGTAGCACCCCATGAGGCTGGTGCTCCATCAGCAGCGGTGCTGCCACGCGCGGTCATCCCGTGGATAAGTGAACCGACCCGGTTCCGTGGAATTCACGCCCCGAGTCGCGACTGCGCACTAGCGGGCAGCAGATGGGGCGGTTGGGCGCTCGCAAGTGCGCACTCGGCCGTGAGGGGAACTAGCGCGGGCCGACTGCGACCGCGAGGCGCGTCTCGGCGCGCTTGGCCGCATGCACTGCGGGGTCATCATCGCTTGCCGCGCCCTTCGCGCGCTCCAGTGCCGCCTTGGCGCGCTCCACGTCAATCTCCTCCGCGAGCTCCGCGGTCTCGGCGATGACGTTGACCTGGTCGGAGTCGACCGAGAAGAAGCCACCGTGCACGGCCACCAGGACCTTGGTGCCCTCCGTGGTCTCGATGCGCAGGGGCGCATCGAGGAGGAGAGCGAGCACGGGAGAGTGGCCGGGCAGGATGCCGATCTCGCCGTCCGGAGTCTTGGCCACGACGCTCTTGGCCGTGCCCTGCCAGACGGAGCGCTCGGCCGACACCAGAGCGACCTTGAGTTCAGCCACGATCACGACTCCTTGGCGAGCTGCGCCGCCTTGGCCTCGACATCCTCGATGCCGCCGCACATGAAGAACGCCTGCTCCGGGATGTGGTCGTACTGGCCGTCGCACAGCGCCCTGAAGGAGGCGATGGTCTCCTCAACCGGGACGAAGGAGCCGGGCTGGCCGGTGAAGGCCTCGGCGACGAACATGTTCTGCGAGAGGAAGCGCTGGATACGACGGGCCCGGTTGACGATGATCTTGTCTTCCTCGGAGAGCTCGTCCATGCCGAGGATGGCAATGATGTCCTGCAGGTCCTTGTAGCGCTGCAGGATCTCCTTGACACGGGCGGCCACGGCGTAGTGCTCCTCGCCGACGTAGCGAGGATCAAGGATGCGCGAGGTCGAGTCGAGCGGATCCACCGCGGGGTAGATGCCGAGCTCGGAGATCGGGCGCGAGAGCACCGTGGTCGCGTCGAGGTGCGCGAACGTCGTCGCGGGTGCGGGGTCGGTCAGGTCGTCTGCGGGGACGTAGATCGCCTGCAGCGACGTGATGGAGTGACCGCGCGTTGAGGTGATGCGCTCCTGGAGCATGCCCATCTCGTCCGCGAGCGTGGGCTGGTAGCCCACGGCGGAGGGCATGCGGCCGAGAAGCGTGGAAACCTCGGAGCCTGCCTGCGTGAAGCGGAAGATGTTGTCGATGAAGAGCAGCACGTCCTGCTTCTCGACGTCGCGGAAGTACTCGGCCATAGTCAGCGCGGTGAGGGCCACGCGCAGGCGGGTGCCCGGCGGCTCGTCCATCTGGCCGAAGACAAGAGCGGTCTTGTCGATGACGCCGGACTCGGTCATCTCGAGGAAGAGGTCGTTGCCTTCGCGGGTGCGCTCGCCGACGCCGGCGAAGACGGAGACGCCGCCGAAGTTCTCCGCGACGCGATAAATCATCTCCTGGATGAGGACGGTCTTGCCGACACCCGCACCGCCGAAGAGGCCGATCTTGCCGCCCTTGACGTAGGGGGTGAGCAGGTCGATGACCTTGATGCCCGTGGAGAAGACCTCGGTCTTGGACTCCAGCTGGTCGAACGCCGGCGCGGAGCGGTGGATCCCCCAGCGCTCCTTGATGTCGAGGGTCGACTTGTCGACGTCGAGGGGCTCGCCAAGGGTGTTCCACACGTGACCCTTGGTGACCTCACCCACGGGCACGGAGATCGGGCCGCCGGTGTCGCGCACCGGGGCGCCACGGACGAGGCCATCGGTCGGCTGCATCGAGATGGTGCGCACCATGTTGTCGCCGATGTGCTGGGCGACCTCGAGGGTGAGCATGCGCGTGCCGCCACCCTCCTCGCCCTGGTCGAAGGAGACGTCCACGTTGAGAGCGTTGAAGAGCTCCGGCATCGCCTCGACGGGGAACTCCACGTCGACGACGGGGCCGGTGACGCGGGCGACGCGTCCGACACCGGGTGTCTTCGCGTGAGGGGTCGCCTGGTCCATCGTGGCGGTCATGTCGATCCTCTTTCCTTCGGTTCCTACGGTCGGCTAGCGGGGTCTAGGCGGAGGCGAGTGCGTCGGCGCCGCCGACGATCTCGCTGATCTCCTGGGTGATCTCGGCCTGGCGAGCCGCGTTGGCCCGCCGGGTGAGGGTGCGAATGAGGTCCTCGGCGTTGTCGGTCGCGGACTTCATGGCGCGCCGGCGAGCGGCATGCTCTGAGGCGGCCGACATGAGCAGCGCGGTGTAGACCGCGTGATCGATGTAGCGAGGGAGAAGGGCGTCGAGGACGGTGTCGGCACCGGGCTCGAACTCGTAGAGCGGGAAGGGCAGGGACTCACCCGACTTCGCCTCAACGACCTCGTCGACGATCTCCAACGGCAGGATGCGTCGCACGCGCACCTGCTGGACCGCCATGTTGACGAAGTGGGTGTAGACGACGTGGATCTCGTCGATTCCCCCCTCAGACTCCGGCGTGAGGAAGGCCTGCAGGAGATCGTCGCCGATCGCACGCGCGTCGGCGTAGGTCGGCTGATCGGTGAAGCCGGTGTACTGGCCGCCCATCGTGATCCCACGGAAGCGGTACCACGCCACGCCCTTGCGTCCGACGACAAACGGAGTGACATCGAGGCCCTGCTCATTGAGCAGGCGCGTGAGCCCAGCCGCCTCGCGGATCGCATTGGCGGAGTAGGCCCCCGCAAGACCGCGGTCCGCTGTGACGACGAGCACTGCGGCGCGGTCGCGGACCTCGGGTGCGCGGACCAGCGGGTGGTTGCCGATGTCGCTGGCATGGCTCGCGGCCGCGGAGACCGCCTGGGTGAGCTGGATGAGGTACGGCGTCGACGCATCGAGGCGCTGCTGCGCCTTGACGATGCGCGACGACGCAATCAGCTCCATGGCCTTGGTGATCTTCTTCGTCGCCTGGACGGACTTGATCCGTCGGCGGAAGACCCTCAGCTGCGCACCCATGACGTCTCTCCTCGACCTGCGCCTATGCCCGTCGCGTCCGAGTGATCTGCGTCGGGTCGATGTCATCCTCGGACAGAGCCGGCACGGGCTCGTCCTTGATGAGCATCTCGCCTGTGTGCGTCGTGAACTGGCGCTTGAAGGCGTTGATGGATGTCGTGAGCGTGGTGATCGTGTCATCGGACAGATCGGAGGTCTGCCGGATCGTCTCGAGGATGCCCGGCTGCTCGCGCTGGATGTAGTCGAGGAACTCGGCGTCGAAACGGCGGATGTCCTCGACCGGGACGTCATCGAGCTGACCGGAGGTGCCCGACCACACCGACACGACCTCGCGCTCCATAGCCTGCGGCTGGTACTGCGGCTGCTTGAGCAGCTCGACCAGGCGTGTGCCACGGGCTAGCTGGGCCTTGGAGGCGGAGTCGAGATCCGAACCGAAGGCAGCGAAGGCCTCGAGCTCGCGGAACTGCGCGAGGTTGAGTCGCAGGCTGCCTGCCACCTTCTTCATGGCCTTGGGCTGGGCCGAGCCACCGACGCGCGACACCGAGATGCCGACGTTGATGGCGGGGCGCACGCCCGAGTTGAAGAGGTCGGACTCGAGGAAGCACTGGCCGTCGGTGATCGAGATGACGTTGGTCGGGATGTACGCCGACACGTCGTTGGCCTTCGTCTCGATGATGGGCAGGCCCGTCATCGA
>JBMOIL010000036.1:0-17965 GCA_049317345.1 Candidatus Nanopelagicales bacterium | reverse complement strand
GCCTTCGTCATCCCCTCGGCCATCTGGACGGCGATCTACTCTCCGCTCTCGCTGTGGGAGTCGGCAGTGGGGGAGATCGCGGCTGCGGTTGTGTCGCTGCTGGTGCTGTGGTGGGCCCACGCATGGTGGCTGTCGCCCTCGCGCGCGGGGCGGCGACACCGGTCGCTTCTGGCGGTGGCTACTTTCGCCCTCGTCGGTCTGGTGAGACTCGCCATGCTCTACGCCGCGCGTGAGGCACTGGGCATCGAGCACCCCTGGTCGCCGATCCAGGCGCTCATCACCGGGGGGATCTACAGCGTCGTCATGCTGAGCCTCGTCGCGATCGTGGTCGATGCCGTGCGCCAGCACGCGCGCACGATGGAGGACCTCGAGCAGGCCCAGCAAACCCTCGCGCGTGCCGCTGAGGTGGAGGCAGATGAGGTCGAGGCCATGCAGATCGCGTACGTCGAGCGCGTCCTCGGCGAGGTGCGCGCGGCTGTGGAGGAGATGCGTGGCGGCCAGGATCCACAGCGGCTGGCTTCGGGCATCCAGGAGGTGTCCGATCGCCTAGTGCGCGCGGGCAGCCATGCCCTTCAGGCTGGGGAGGTCCTCGATGAGGCTCTGACAGTCTCGCGTCCCCGCGTGAGTCTGCGTAGGGTCCTGGCCGGCATCGGTCCCGCTGCTCCCGTCGCTGGACCCGTCGCCTTCGAGGCCCTCGTCTTCACCGCGTTCGCTCGGGATTTCGGCGCCTCGCTCGCTGTGCTCAACGCCGTGCTGGCGACCGTTGTGCTGGTGGCCGGCAACCTCCTCCTCGGCCGTATGGCGCGACGGCGATGGCCCTCGCGTGGCCGCCTGCCTCTCCTGTTCGGTGCCTACCTGGCCATCGGACTCACGGCGACGCTCGCCGTCCAGGGAGTCCTTCTTGCGCTGGGGGAGTTCCGGCCCCTGTGGTCCGGAGGCGTCGCCTTCGGGCTCTTCATGCTGCTGGTGAGCATCCTTCCGAGCATGCGCCGCATGCAGTCCGATGCCGAGCGGGCACTGGCCGACTCGGTAGCTCAGTTGACGGTGGCCCTGGGCCGTGTGCGTTCGCTTGCCGCCGAGCAGCGCCGGCAGCTGGCTCATCTCATGCACGGCGGCATGCAGGCGGAATTGACCGCCGCCGCTGTGGCGATCACCCGTTCGCTTGAGCGAGGTGACTCAGCAGAGGTCGTGGACGCGCGGGTAGCCGAGCTGGTGTCGATGCTCGAGGGCCAGGTCAGCCTTATGGGGGATTCCACCCGTGATCAGTCGCTCGATGGACTTATCGAGACCTGGAGCCTGGCTCTGGACGTGGAGCTGTCGATGGATGACGGTGCAGACGCTCTCATGCGCCAGGATCGCGACCTAGCTGGTCGTGTCGTCGATGTCGTGTCCGAGGGACTGACGAATGCCGTGCGGCACGCGTCGGTGCGGACCGTGCAGGTCGCTGTTCGCGGGACGCAACCCGGACTGATCGCTGTCGATGTGGTCAACGCCGGACGGCTCGATCGGACTCAGCACGGGCAGGGATCGCAGGTCCTCGATGAGCGATGCGAGTCCTGGTCGCTGACGGCTGAGGGCGACTCCGTGAGGCTCTCCGCACGATTGAGCTCGAGGTCACCTCTGAGCGTCTAGACGCAATTGCGTCGCAATGACGGCCCGCAGCAGCGGAAGACGGAACGGTGCCCTGCGTCTACTGGCCCTGCCTCGCTGATCCTGGCGTGCGGTCGAGCCGGGTGGTCATCCCGGCGGCGTAGGACGACACTCGCTCGAGTCAGTGCCCTGGCATGCTGACGGCATGACCTGGGTCGTGCCGATGGCGATCGCCGGCGTGATCGCCGTCCTCGACTGGTGGGCCGTCGGCACGGATCGGCGTCACATTGAGCGGTGGGCCAAGCCCGCTGTCATGGTCTTCCTCATCGCGGCAGCCGTGATCATCCCTGCCGAGTCCGACTGGATCCGATGGTGGATCGTCATCGGGCTTGCCTTCGGTCTGATCGGCGACGTGCTGCTCTTCCAGGACCGCTTCATCCCTGGCGCCGCGGCGTTCCTGATGGGGCACCTGGCCTACATCGTCGCGCTCGTGCCGATCGAGCATCCGCTCCCGGCCGTGATCTTCGGCCTGGTCGTCGTCGGCGCCTTCGCGATCAGCATGGGCCGGCGCATTGTCATCGGTGCCTGGCGTCAGTCACCCGTGCTCGGCGGCATCGTCGTTGCCTACATGATCACCATCGGAGCTGTGGTCGTGCTGGCTGTTGGCTCGTGGTCGACTGTCGCGGGGATCGCCGCGCTGCTTTTCATGGCCTCCGACACGCTGCTCGCCTGGGGACGATTCGTCGGCACGGCTCCCGGTGGGCGCGTGGCGGTCATGGTGACCTACCAACTTGCACAGGCGGGCTTCGTCGTCTCCATCCCCACCCTGGTGCCTTAGCCTCAAGCCCATGACCGGGCCTCGACTTCGTCACTTCCTTGGCCCG
Source organism: Candidatus Nanopelagicales bacterium (assembly GCA_049317345.1). Classification (GTDB taxonomy): domain Bacteria; phylum Actinomycetota; class Actinomycetes; order S36-B12; family S36-B12; genus Mxb001. The sequence goes on along the minus strand of JBMOIL010000036.1, from coordinate 15,491 downwards.
GTGCTGGTAGTCGCCCTCACTCTCGGAGCGGTGGGTTGCTCGTCCCAGACTCCCAGTGGGCCCGTGAATCTGCCGGCGGGCTTCGACCTCGAGGCGCACAGGGGCAGTCGTGACTCCCGGCCCGAGAACACCCTGCCGGCGTTTGCCTATGCACTCACTGTCGGCGTGACCACACTGGAGATGGACGTGGTGATCACCGAGGACGACGTACCCGTGATCAGCCACAGCAGTCGGGTGCCGTGGTTCCTCGCCAAGAACTCATGGGGGCGTTTCCTCTCGACAGAGGAAGAACCCGACATCCGCTACACCTCACTCGAGGACCTCCGGATGTTCGACGTTGGTGCCGCGAGCCCTGACGCCCCCTTTGGCTACTGGGAGGCACACGGCAAGACGCAGAAGCAGGTGCCGGGCACCACGATCCCGACGCTTGCGGAGGTCTTCCAATTGGTGAAGGACTGGGGTAACGACGACGTCTTCCTCAGTCTCGAGACCAAGTCGACGCCGTACGTCGTGAACCCTGCGAATCCGACACCGGAAGAGTGGACTCACATCATCTACGACCTCGCGGTCGAGTACGACCTGCAGGACCGGATCATGATCCAGTCCTTCGATTGGCGCACCCTCCAAGAGATGAAGCGGATCGATCCGCGCGTCGCGACCGTCGCTCTGACGGCCAATCAGCCGTCGTGGAATCTGGAGGGTGATGAGGGCGACTACCAGTGGCCCGACGCGGATCGTCCCTCGCCGTGGATGGCCGGTCTGGACCTCAAGGACTTCGGCAACAGCCCCGTGCAGGCCGCGGCCGCAATCGACGCCGATGTGTATTCGCCGTACTACAAGGAGGTCACGCCCGAGGTCATCCAGGAGGCCCACAGCCTGGGAATGCGCGTCACTCCATACACAGTGAACGATGCCGAGCAGATGCGATCACTGATTGCCATGGGGGTGGACGGCATCATCACGGACCGCCCCGCGACTTTGCGCGCGGTCATGGAGGAGTTGGGAATGCCGCTGCCTCCCAAGGATCCGGCACCCGAGGGCAAGCCGTACTTCACCGGGCTCGACGGCCTTTAGGGCGCGAGCATCAGGCGGTCTCTCGCGTGCCGACGAGCCCCTCGATGAACATCGCCCCGATGGCGACCCATACCGCGATGGTAAGCACGTCCACTGCCGTCCAGTTGGCCCAGTCGCCGACAACGTTGGCGACGATCAGCAGGGTGGCGGCGATCAGCCCGATCACGGACACGATGCGGTTCGCCTTCGGGCTGAGGCTCCGGCCCAGGACTCTGCCCTTGCCCGTCACAGCTATCCACAGGCCCGTCAGGCCGAGGAAGGCGAGGACAACGGCCAGCAGGAACCCGAAGGCCCCCCACTCGCCGATGGGCTGGGCGACGAACGCCAGCACGATTCCGGCAATCGCGGCGAGGAGCCACACGGTGCCGACGACCTTGCGCTGGACCGCTGTTTCCGCCATAGCTTCCACCTCTCAGGAAGGACGCCTGCCCGTGGCCTCAGGCTAGCGAGAGCGCGGTAGGTAGAGTCGCCTCCGCTATGGACGACACGCGAGAGACGTACGACGTCGAGGTGATCCAGGACCGGTGGCTGCCGGTCTGGGATGACCTGCAGCCTTTCCGCTCCGGCATCGAGGGCGATCCGCGGCCGACCAAGTACGTCCTCGACATGTTCCCCTACCCATCGGGCGACCTCCACATGGGTCACGCGGAGGCATACGCACTCGGTGATGTCGTCGCCCGCTATTGGGTGCAGCGCGGATACAACGTCATGCACCCCATCGGCTGGGACGCCTTCGGCCTGCCCGCGGAGAACGCCGCGATCCGCCGCGGCGAGGACCCGGGCCTGTGGACCTACGAGAACATCGCCCAGCAGAAGGCGTCCATGCGCCGCTACGCGTGCTCCTTCGACTGGGACCGCGCGCTCAACACCTGCGACCCGGAGTACTACCACTGGAACCAGTGGTTCTTCCTGCAGATGTATGAGCGGGGCCTGGCCTACCGCAAGGCGTCCAACGTCAACTGGTGCCCCAACTGCCAGACCGTGCTCGCCAATGAGCAGGTCGTGCAGGGGCTGTGTGAGCGCTGCGATACGCCGGTCACCAAGAAGAAGCTCACGCAGTGGTACCTCAAGATCACCGACTACGCCGACCGCCTGCTCGACGACATGGCGCAGCTCGAGGGTAGGTGGCCGGAGAAGGTGCTGCTCATGCAGCGCAACTGGATCGGCCGATCCACGGGTGCTGAGGTCGACTTCGTCATCGAGGGCCGCGATGAGCCCGTCACCGTCTTCACCACGCGCCCGGACACCCTCTACGGCGCGACCTTCTTCGTGGTGGCCGCTGATTCGGATCTTGCGGCGGAGCTCGCGGCGGGCACCGAGGCTGAGGCGGAGTTCGCGGCGTACCTGGAGAAGGTCAAGCAGACCTCCGAGATGGACCGACTGGCCACCGACCGCGACAAGACCGGTGTCTTCCTGCAGCGCTACGCGATCAACCCGGTCAACGGCGAACGCATTCCGGTGTGGGCCTCGGACTATGTGCTCGCCGACTACGGCACGGGCGCGATCATGGCGGTGCCCGCCCACGACCAGCGTGACCTCGACTTTGCGAAGGCCTTCGACCTGCCCGTGCGTGTCGTCGTCGACGCGGGGGAGGACCCGAGCGAGACCGGTGTCGCCACTGGCGACGACGGCTCGCACGTCAACTCCGGACCGCTCGATGGCTTGAACAAGGCCGACGCCATCGCCGCGATCATCGAGATCCTCGGCGAGCGTGGCACGGGTAAGGCGTCGATCAACTACCGCCTGCGCGACTGGCTCATCTCGCGTCAGCGCTACTGGGGCACCCCTATCCCGATTGTGCACTGCATCGACTGCGGCGAGGTCCCCGTGCCGATGGACCAACTGCCCGTCACGCTGCCGCCCGCGCAGGGTCTGGACCTCAAGCCCAAGGGCTCATCCCCGCTGGGTGCAGCCACCGAGTGGGCCACCGTTGCCTGCCCGCGCTGCGGCCGGGCCGATGCGCAGCGCGACCCCGACACGATGGACACCTTCGTCGACTCGTCCTGGTACTACATGCGCTACCTCGACCCGCACAAGGCAAACGGACCCTTCGACGTCGACGCGGCGAAGAAGTGGATGCCGGTCGACCAGTACGTCGGCGGCGTAACCCACGCGATCTTGCACCTGCTCTACAGTCGCTTCTTCACCAAGGTGATGTTCGACATGGGAATGGTCGACTTCACCGAGCCCTTCACTCGCCTGCTCAACCAGGGTATGGTCGTCATGGACGGCTCGGCGATGAGCAAGTCACGCGGCAACCTGGTGAAGCTGTCGGATGAGCTCAACGTCCACGGTGTCGATGCGATCCGTCTCACGATGGTCTTCGCTGGCCCGCCTGAGGACGACATCGACTGGGCCGATGTCTCGCCCGCAGGCTCCAAGAAGTTCCTCGCCCGCGCCTGGCGGATCGCCCAGGACGTGACGAGTGCTCCCGGTGCCGATCCTGCGACCGGGGATGTCGAGTTGCGCAAGGTCACTCACCGCACGCTGCACGACGCGGCGCATGCCTTGGAGACCTTCCGCTTCAACGTCGCGGTCGCCAAGACGATGGAGCTGGTCAACGCCACGCGCAAGGCCATCGACTCCGGCTGCGGCCCAGCGGATCCGGCGGTCCGGGAGGCCGCGGAGGCCGTGGCGATCCTGCTCTCGCTCGCGGCTCCCTACACCGCCGAGGACATGTGGCGCTTGCTTGGCCACGCTCCGTCGGTAGCGCTGGCCGGCTGGCCGGAGGTCGACCCGGCCCTGCTCGTGCAGGACTCGGTCATCTGCGTGGTGCAGATCGCTGGCAAGGTCCGCGACCGACTCGAGGTGTCACCCGACATCTCCGAGGATGCGTTGCGCGAGATGGCGCTGTCGTCGGACGCCGTGGCGAAGGCGCTGGACGGCAAGGGCATCAAGACCGTCATCGTGCGCCCGCCCAAGCTCGTCAACATCGTCCCTGAAGGTCCCGGCGGGTTGGCAGAGCCACGCCTGTCGGGCTAGCCATGAGCCGTCACCAGCAGGTTGGCGCAGGGCCCATTGACGTGGCCGACCTTTCCGCCGGTCCGGTGCTGCTGCGAAGGCTTCGACACGAAGACCGCGACGACATGGTGCTCGCCTGCCGCGATGAGCAGACCTGGACCTGGACCACCGTGCCTCATCCCTACGAGCTCGAGCACGCCGACGCCTATCTCGCCCGCACGGTGGGCACATCGGTAGACGGCGAGACGCGCTGGGCGATCGAGGTCGACGGCCGCTACGGCGGCAACATCGGCGTGATGCTTGATGGAGCGGGACGAGCCGACGTCGGCTACTTCGTCGCACCCTGGGTGCGAGGCCGCGGAGTTGGATCCATCGCCCTGTGGCTCGTCTGCGACTGGTCCTTCCGCGAAGGCAGCTGCGAGGTCGTGACCTGGAACGCCCTGGTGGGCAATGTCCCCTCACGTCGGATGGTCGAGAAGGTCGGCTTCCACGTCCACGCGGACCCCGCGAGACGCATGGTCGTCCAGCGCGGCGAACGGGTCGATGCGTGGACGGCCGATCTCCTCCCCGAGGATCTCGTGCCGCTCAAGACGCTCCTGCCGTGATCGAAATCTCCGCTGACGAGGCACGCCGCGCCGCGCTGTGGGCGCAGGGCCTGCTCGGTACGCCGAAGCTGCCGCGCAGTAGTCGCGCGCGCGAGGACTCTGTGCTGGGAATGCTCGAGCACCTGGGTGCCGTCCAGCTCGACACCATCTCGGTCCTCGCGCGATCGCATGAGCTCGTGGCCTACGCCCGACTGGGGGCGATCGGACGCGAGGCGATCGAATCGGCGTACTGGAGTGGCGACACCGCATTCGAGTATTGGTCGCATGCCGCATGCATCCTGCCGATGTCGGAGTGGCCGTGGTTCGCCTTCCGCCGCCGCCACTACGCGCGCCGCGGCCAGCGCTGGCACGGCGTACCCTCGAAGGCCCTCACGGGGATCGTCCAGCGATTGCGCACGGAAGGCCCTCTGACCACCCGCGAGCTCGGCGGGGCGAAGAAGAGCGAGTACTGGTGGGACTGGTCCGAGGCCAAGATCGGCATCGAGTGGCTGCTCGACATCGGCGAGGTCGTGGTGAGCCGGCGCGAGGGCTGGCGCCGCGTCTACGACCTGCCCGAACGCGTCGTACCTCTCGATCTGCGTGAGCAACGGCGCTGGGTCGATGACGATGGCATCCACGGCCCATCCGATGCGGAGTGTCTGCGCCGACTGGTGCAACTCGGCGGCCACTCGGTTGGCGTCGGCACGATCGGGGACATCGCCGACATCCACCGGCTCAAGGTCGGCGATGCCCACGCCCACATCGGGGAAACGGACCTAGTTGCGGTGTCCGTGCGCGGCTGGGATCAGCGCGCCTGGGCGTCGGCTGAGGCACTGGAGTGGCTCGGTACGTCGTCACGAGAGCGATCGCGAACGACGCTGCTGTCGCCCTTTGACTCCCTGGTGTGGAATCGCGACCGCATGGAGCGGCTCTTCGCAATGGAGCATCGCCTCGAGGCATACACGCCGGCCGCCAAGCGCGTCCACGGCTACTTCGCGATGCCGGTCCTCCACGGCGGACGCCTCGTCGGTCGTGTCGACCCCGCTCGCGAGAAAGGCACGCTCGTCGCCAAGCGTGTGACCTTGGAGACGACCGGATCAGGGGCACCGGTCCGAGGTGCCATCGAGGGCACCGCGAAGGCATTGCGCGAGGCGGCCTCCTGGGTGGGCGCTGAGCAGATCAGGGTTGACGAGGTGGTCCCGGCATCCGCCACCCGGGCAATGCGCGGGGCCGTCCACGACTAGCCTGGAGCGATGTCCCCGGTCGCGGTCGTCACCGACTCCACGGCGTACCTCCCGGCAGACCTCCTCCAGGGCAGCGCGATCGACATCGTGCCCGTGCAGGTGGTCATCGGCGGGCGCCCCTACGACGAGACCGAAGACGAGGCGAGCCCCGCGCGCGTGGCTGAGGCTCTGCGTGCCTGGCAGCCCGTGACCACGAGCAGGCCGTCGCCGGAGCGCTTCCGGCAGGCCTTCGCCAGTGCGGCGCAGCACGGCGCTGAGGCGGTCGTGTGCGCCACCCTCTCCTCGCGCATGTCTGCGACCTACGAGTCGGCCGAGATGGCCGCCAAGGAGATCGACATCCCGGTCCACGTCGTCGACAGTCGCACCGTCGGGATGGGTCTCGGGTTCGCCGTCCTCGCCGGAGCCCGGCGCGCCGGCGAGGGAGGATCGGCAGAGGAGGTCGCGCGCATCATCGAACGCCGTGCCCGCGCATCGACCTCGCTCTTCTACGTCGACACGCTCGAGTACCTTCGCCGCGGTGGGCGCATCGGCGCGGCGCGCGCAGTTGTCGGGCAGGCCCTCCAGGTCAAGCCGATTCTGCAGATCCTGGACGGCGAGGTCGTGCCCCTGGAGCGCGTGCGTACCACGTCGAAGGCCCTCGCGCGGCTAACCGAACTCGCCCTGGCGGCCACCCTGGGTCGCACAGTCGAAATCGCCGTACAGCACCTCGACGCGGCTGAGCGCGCCCGCGCCCTCGCCGCCACCCTGGAGGAGGCGCTTCCCCACACACGAGTCGTCACCTGCCCCCTCGGTGCGGTCGTGGGGGCGCACACGGGCCCCGGCATCGTCGCCGTCGTGGTCTCACCGATCCTCGACTAGCGTCCACAGGGGAGTCGACCCCTCTTCGTCCACGGGACACCGGCGTATTCCACGTCCGGCGAGGCCGGTTCCTAGCGTCGCCGGGTGATCTGGAGCCCGCGCACCCTGCGTGCACTCGCCATGCTCCTCGGCGCACTCCTGCTGGTGGTGGGCTACTGGTGGTGGCAGGGTCGCGCACGCCCCGTCGTGACAATTCCTGATCCCGCCGCATCTGCGGGAGCACTCCCCGACGCGCAGCCACTCGGCGAGGTCATCGTGCACGTCCGCGGACGCGTGGTGGATCCGGGTGTCTTCGCGCTCCCGGCGGGCTCGCGTGTCATCGACGCGATCGAGGCGGCCGGGGGAGTGCGGGCGGGTGCCTCCATCGGCGACCTCAACCTCGCACGCATCCTCGTCGACGGCGAGCAGGTCGCGGTGGGAGTGAGGGAAACGCGTGACGCTCCTTCGGGCACAGTCGCTGGCGAGCCGGGCGCCGACGCACCGACGGCTGACGGCCTCATCGACCTCAACGCGGCATCCGCCACCGAACTCGAAGCACTACCGGGGATCGGCCCCGTGCTCGCCGAGCGCATCGTGCAGTGGCGCGAGGACAACGGGCCCTTCACCGATGTCGAGGTGCTCGGCGAGGTGAGCGGAATCGGTGATGCGCTCATGGCCCAACTCCGCCCGCGGGTGCGGATCGGATGACAGGGCTCCTGCCCGGTGCCGCGGTGGCGTGGGCTCTCACCTTCGCGGGGAGCCTGCTTCTCGCCCGAGGAGTCGATCCCACCACGGTGATCCGCGCCGAGCTCGGACTCGCGCTGGGCTGCGGACTCCTCGTGGTCGGGGCGCTGCGCCGCCGGTGGTACGCCGGGGTTGCGATCGCGGCTATCGCGACCGCGGCCCTGCTGTCGTCGGCGTCGTACGCCGCGACGGTCGTCTCCGAGCCGCTCGACTCCGTGGGTGCCCGCGTGTCTGTGGAAGCCACGGTCATCGGCGACATGCGGCTGCGCACGGGGATCGGGGAGCCCGCGCTCGATGTGCGAGCCCATGCGGAGACGGTGTCGTCCGCGCGAGGGGATTGGGAGCTCGGTGCGCCCGTCATGATCCGGATGTCGCCTGAGGATGCCCCGCCCATCGGGGCGCGGGTGAGCATCTCGGGTTCACTGCGCGAGGGCGATCCCCTGCGCGGGATCGCCGCGGTCATCGACGCCGAACGCGTGACAGTCCTCTCGCCAGCTGGGCCGCTCGGTTCCCTGGCCAACACCGTGCGCGGATCGCTGCGCGCCTCCCTCGACGGCGCCCCAGCACCTGCTGCCGCACTTGTCGAAGGCCTTGCCGTCGGTGACGAGACCGCGCAGCCGCCCGAGCTCGCTGAGCAGATGCGCGTCGCGGGTTTATCGCACCTCACTGCCGTGTCCGGTGGCAACACCTCGATCGTCGTCGGCGCCGTCCTGCTCGTCGCCACTCTCGCGGGGTTCGGCCTCGTCGCCCGCATCGCTGCGGCGGGGGTGGCGCTCGGCGCTTTCGTTGTCATCGTGGGTCCTCAGCCGAGCGTGCTGCGAGCCTCGGTGATGGCGGTCGTCGCACTCTTCGCCGTGATCACGGGCACGCGGCGCGCAGGCGTGCACGCACTGGCCTTCGCCGTGGTCGTGCTCATCGTGGCGTCACCACCCCTGGCCTCGTCGTGGGGCTTCGCCCTCTCGGTTGCTGCGACGGGCGGCCTCATCCTGCTCGCCGCGCCGATCGTGTCGCGGTGGGGGAATGGAGGGCGTGTACGACGGGCGGCCGTCGCGGCGCTGGCGCTCACCATCGGTGCGCAGGTGGCGACGCTGCCGCTGATCGCCGCCTTCGGCGATGGACTCAGCCTCGTCTCGCTGCCCGCCAATCTCCTGGCAGCGCCCGCGGTGGCACCCGTCACCGTGCTCGGCCTGCTTGCCGCGATCACCGGCACCTTCGCGCCGGCGCTCGCCGTCCTGCTTGCGCGATGCGCCGAGCCCTTCGCTGCCTGGATTGCGTGGGTCGCGCAGACGACATCCGCCTGGCCAGCTGCGACTCTGCCGTGGCCCGGTGGTCTCGCGGGCGCAGCGCTCGCCGGCATTGTCGCTCTGGTGCTCGTCTACGTGATCCGCCGTCACCGCGGCCGCCACGAGCGGACGGGACGTCCGCGCACCGTGGTGCTCGGGGCGGTGGTCCTCGCAGCCATCACGGTGCTCGCGCTCCGATTGCCCGAGCGAGCGGGCTGGCCACCTCCCGACTGGCTGGCCCTGGCCTGCGATGTCGGCCAGGGCGACGCCCTCGTGCTGCGCGGGGACAGCGGGGGAAGCGTCGTGGTCGACGCGGGACCCGATCCGGAGGCGATCGATCGCTGCCTCGGGGATGCAGGGATCACCCGCGTCGACCTCCTGGTGCTCACCCACCACCACGCGGACCATGTCGATGGAGTGCCCGGTGTCCTCGAGGATCGAGTGGTCTCGGCTGCGCTCATCTCGCCGCTGCGAGAGCCGCTGGAGCAGGCGGCCAAGGTGGAGCAGTGGCTGGACGGCATCCCTGTCAGCATCGCCCGCACGGGTCAGCGCCTGCAGGTCGATGGCATCGCACTCACCGTGCTGTGGCCGCAGCGCATCATCCGCGGCCCGGAGTCGGCGCCCAACAACGCCAGCGTCGTGCTCCTCGCTGAGGTGCGCGGTGTCCGCCTGCTCCTGCTCGGAGATGTCGAGATCGCCGCGCAGGTGGCCCTGCGCACGTCGCTCGCGGGCCCCGGAGTGGACATCGTCAAGATCCCGCATCACGGGTCCCGATTCCAGGATCCGGCCCTGGCCTCCTGGACGGCCGGGCGCGTGGCGCTCGTGAGCGTCGGCCAGGACAACCGCTACGGCCACCCCGCACCCGAGACGCTCCGGGCCTGGGAGACGCAGGGCGCCCTCATCGCGCGCACGGACCTGGCGGGCGATGTGGCCATCGTGGGGGCTCCCCTCGGCGTGGTCACCCGGCGTACGTCGTCCGGCTGATGGGGTGCGTGGCATGCTGACCCGCGTGAGCCTGCCCATCACCTTGATCACGGGATCCGAAGAGGTCCTCGTGAAGCAGGCGTTGGAAGAGGCGCGCAGCGAGGCGCGCGAGCGTGACGGAGCTGATCCCGATCGCCGCACGGTGTCGGCGGCGGATGAGACGGCCGTCCCGTCGCTTGCGGAGGCGCTGGGCCCCACGCTCTTCGACGAGCCGGCACTCATCATCGTGAGCGATGCTGATCAGATCGACGACGCCCTGTGGCGCGTCATCGATACGGCCATCGGCGACCCGCCACCGGGGGTCTCCCTCATCGTCGCCCACCCGGGGGGAGTGAAGGGCAAGAAGTACCTCACCGCCCTGCGCGCTGCCGGGGCCCGCGAGGTCTCCTGCGCTGCGCTCAAGAAGGGACGCCAGACCGAAGACTTCCTCGCGGCCGAAGTGCGACGTCGCGGGCGCAAGGCGACCTCCGGGGCGCTCCACGCTCTCTACGAGGCGATCGGCCATGACGTCGCCCTCCTCATCGGGGCCATCGCCCAGCTCTGCAGCGATGTCGAGAGCGGACCGATCGACGAGGAAGCGGTGGCGCGCTACTTCGTCGGCGTCGCCGACATGCAGGGCTATCGCGTGTCGGACTCGGTGTGGGACCGGCGCCCTGTCGACGCGCTTCGTGACCTGCGCTGGATGGCTGAAGCCTCAGGGCGCGCAGGAGTGGGACCCGCAGTCACGGCCATGCTCGGCAGTGGCCTGAGATCACTCGTGCGCGTGCAGGGCCTGCCGCCGACGATGAGCGAAGCCGAGGCGATGCAGGAGACGGGGATCCGCTTCGACTGGCAGTTGCGCAACGCACGCACGCGGGCGAAGCGCTGGCGCGCGGACCGGCTTGCCGTGGCCGTGGTCGGGCTGGCCGACCTCGACGTCGCCGTCAAGGGCGGGCTGCGCGAGGGAGAGTCTCGCGACGTCGATCAGAAGCTCCACGACCTGGAGTCCTACGTCGTCACCACGGCATCGCGCTCGGACGCGTAGAGGAAGCCCGGCCGAGAGGCCTGGCGGATAGAGAAGCGGCGCGTTAGACGGTCGCGGCGCGCTTGGCGATCGAGGACTTGCGGTTGGCGGCCTGCTTGGCGTGGATGACGCCCTTGCTCACAGCCTTATCCAACTGGCGGCACGCCTCGCGGGCGAGCTCCTGGGCCTGGGCGGCGTCACCGGCGTCCGCAGCATCGCGGAACTTGCGCACGTGGGTCCTGAGGGAGGACTTCACAGACTTATTGCGCAGCCGCGCCTTCTCATTGGTGCGGTTGCGCTTGATCTGCGACTTGATGTTCGCCACGTGTGAGCCTCTGCCTCTCGGATGCCGTTGGTCCTGCCATTCCCGGCTGGACCGAGGTCCAAGGGTACCCGGCGCCCCCCCGAGGCTCAAATCGCCCCGGGCGCGACCCCTGGGCGGCGGACTGCCCCCTTGGGGGACCCGTGACAGGATGCTGGGGTGCCCGCTCCCCAGCCCGGCCGGACCGATCCGGCGGTGATCCGCAATTTCTGCATCATCGCCCATATCGACCACGGCAAGTCGACCCTCGCCGACCGGATGCTGCAGCTCACCGGCGTGGTCGATGCCCGCCAGATGCGGGCCCAGTACCTCGACCGCATGGACATCGAGCGTGAGCGCGGCATCACCATCAAGTCCCAGGCGGTGCGCCTGCCTTATCGCGCCCAGGATGGCCGGGACTACGTCCTCAACCTCATCGACACTCCCGGACACGTCGACTTCACCTACGAGGTCTCTCGCAGTCTCGCGGCATGCGAGGGCGCCGTACTCCTGGTCGACGCCGCTCAGGGCATCGAAGCCCAGACGCTCGCCAACCTCTACCTCGCACTCGAGAACGATCTCCAGATCATCCCGGTGCTCAACAAGATCGACCTTCCCGCTGCCCAGCCGGAGAAGTACGCCGCGGAGTTGGCCCACATCATCGGATGCTCGCCCGATGATGTCCTCAAGGTGTCGGCCAAGACGGGCGAAGGTGTGGCCGAGCTCCTCGAGGAGGTCGTGCGCTTGGTGCCTCCGCCCATCGGTGACCCCTCCGCTCCTGTGCGCGCACTCATCTTCGACTCCGTCTATGACACCTATCGCGGCGTCGTCACCTACGTCCGTGTCATCGATGGCCACGTCTCCACGCGCGAGCGCATCCAGATGATGTCCACCCGGGCCACCCATGACCTGCTGGAAATCGGCGTCATCTCACCCGAGCCGGTGCCTGCCGATGGCCTCGGCGTGGGTGAGGTCGGCTACCTCATCACCGGGGTCAAGGATGTGCGCCAGTCCCGGGTGGGCGACACCGTGACCCTGTCGCACAAGGGAGCCGTCGAAGCCCTTGGCGGCTATCGCGACCCCAAGCCCATGGTCTTCTCGGGCCTGTATCCGCTCGACGGCTCGGACTACCCGGCGCTGCGCGACGCGCTCGACAAGCTCAAGCTCAACGACGCGGCGCTCGTCTACGAGCCGGAGACCTCGGTCGCGCTGGGCTTTGGCTTCCGCTGCGGATTCCTCGGACTGCTCCATCTCGAGATCGTGCGCGAGCGCCTTGAGCGCGAGTTCAACCTCGACCTCATCTCGACGGCGCCCAACGTCGTCTACCGCGTCATCAAGGACGACGCGGCGGAGGTGGTCGTCACCAACCCGTCGGAGTTCCCGGTGGGCAAGGTGGCGGAGGTGTATGAGCCGGTCGTGCGTTCGACGATCCTCGCGCCGTCGGACTTCGTCGGCACGATCATGGAGCTGTGCCAGGCGCGCCGGGGCGTGCTCCTCGGGATGGACTACCTCAGCCAGGATCGGGTCGAGCTGCGCTACACCCTGCCGCTCGCTGAGATCGTCTTCGACTTCTTCGATCAGTTGAAGTCGCGCACCAAGGGCTACGCCTCCCTGGACTACGAGACCAGCGGCGAGGAGGCGGCCGACCTGGTCAAGGTCGACATCCTGCTGCACGGCGACACGGTCGATGCGTTCAGTGCGATCGTTCACAAGGACAAGGCCTACGCGTACGGGGTCTCCATGACGGCCAAACTCCGCGAGCTCATCCCGCGGCAGCAGTTTGAAGTGCCGATCCAGGCGGCTATCGGCTCACGCGTCATCGCGCGCGAGACCGTGCGCGCGATCCGCAAGGACGTGCTGGCCAAGTGCTACGGCGGCGACATCACGCGTAAGCGGAAACTGCTGGAGAAGCAGAAGGAAGGCAAGAAGCGGATGAAGATGGTGGGGCGCGTCGAGGTGCCTCAGGAGGCCTTCATCGCAGCACTATCCACCGGCGAGGAGACCGCCGCCAAGAAGTGATCGTCAGCGGTCGGTGACGCTGAAGATCACGATCGTCTGGCCTCCGCTGGCCGCGGAGAACATCGTGACGACCTTGCCCTCCTTGGTCAGTGCCCACATGCCGTTGACGCCCCCCGGTGGCACGCTCGGATCGACCGACCAGCCCTGATTGGCCTGCAGGTCCTTGGCGTAGGCATCGACCGCAGCGGCCTGGTCGCCGTCGGCGATCATCTGCGCGGTGAGTCCTTCGGGCGTGGACGCTGCGGATGCGAGCGTGAAGCCCGGGATGAGCGTGAGGTCGGCGGGCCAGCCCTCGGGGAACTCGCCCGTGCCGATCTCGTAGCTGCCGTCGCTGGTATCAATGCGCACTTCGCCGTCCTCGCCCATGTCGACCGAGGCGCTGCCCCCGAGGGCGTCGTTGACCATGTTTTCAGCAGTCTGCTGCGAACTGCAGGCCGCAAGCGGCACAAGCAGGGCGGCAAGGGCAGCTGCAGCGAGGGCGCGCCGCATCACTTCACGAATCTGATGTTGATGGGGTAGCGGTACGCGACGCCCTGGTTGTTCTTGATGGCAGCGATCACGCAGAAGACGATCGAGAGGATCCACACCACGAGGAATACGAAGATGCCGATGACGACGAGCATGAGAACGAAACTCACCACGTAGCCAATGAGCACCGTGATCTGGAAGTTCAGTGCCTCGGTGGATTCCTTCTTGACGAACTCATTGCGCGGTCCAAAGACCAGCATGACGATGAGCGGCCCAATGAAGCCCAGGATGATGCCCGAGAGTTGGCCCAGCATGGCCCACAGGCGCGCGTCGGAGTCCGACATCGGCTGCTGGCCCACAGGGGGTGTGGGGGGTTGGGGCGGTGGAGTCGTCGACATGGTGCCTCCTTGGCCGGGCTTCAGGTGTTCCTGGGACCAGTGTACGCCGTCTGCGGCAGCGAAGCCCGGTCATGCAGAGCACAATGACCGGGTGTTGCCCTCGTCCGTGTCGCATCCGCCACTGGGCTTCTATGTGCACGTGCCCTTCTGCGCGTCGCGCTGCGGCTACTGCGACTTCAACACCTACACGGCCGAGGAGCTGGGTGCGGGGGTGAGTCGGGCGACGTACGCCGACACCGTGATCGAGGAGATCCGGTGGGCCCGGGAACAGGTGGCGGACGACCGCCCCGTGTCCACGGTCTTCGTGGGGGGCGGCACGCCCACTCTCCTGGGTGCTCGCGACCTCGTGCGCATCCTCGAGGTGATCCGCGCGGAGTTCGGTCTCGAGGCCGGGGCGGAGGTGACGACCGAGGCCAACCCGGACTCCGTGTCGCCCGCCATGCTGGAGGAGTTGCGTGCGGGCGGGTTCACGCGCGTGTCCTTCGGAGTGCAAAGCCTGGCGCCGCATGTCCTCGCTGTCCTCGAGCGCACGCACACTCCGGGTCGATCCCTCGAGGCGATCGCCGAGGCCCGCGCGGCCGGCTTCACCCGGGTGAGTGCGGATCTCATCTACGCGACTCCCGGGGAGACGGATGCCGATCTGGTGGGCTCGCTGCAGGCGGTGCTCGATGCCGGCGTGGACCACCTGTCCGCGTATTCGCTCATCGTCGAGGACGGCACACGACTGGCCGCGCGCGTGCGCAGGGATGAGCTGCCGGCGCCGGACGACGACGTCGCCGCCGATCGCTATCGACTGATCGACACGATGGCCTCCGCCGCGGGGTTGCAGTGGTACGAGGTGTCCAACTGGGCCCTCCCGGGTTCGGAGTGCCGGCACAACCTGGGCTACTGGAGCGACGCCGACTGGTGGGGGGCTGGCCCCGGCGCGCACGGGCACCTGGATGGAAGGCGCTGGTGGAATCTCAAGCATCCGGCGACGTATGCACGCGCGGTGGACCAGGGGGAGGCCCCGATCGCGGGCGAGGAGACGGTCGATGCCCAGGGGCGTGCGCTTGAGCGGATCATGCTCCGCTTGCGCACGCGGCAGGGGATCGCGCGCGAGGGTCTGCCGGCTGAGGTCGTCACGGAGTTGACGGACGAGGGGCTGGTCGAGGTCCTGGGTGAGCACGTCGTACTCACGTCGAGCGGACGACTTCTCGCGGACGCGGTGGTGCGTCGACTCGCACCGTGAGGCGCACGCACGTGGCGATCAGGGACGCAGGGGCCGGCCGTCAGCGTCGGTCTTGATGCCGCTGCCGCCGAGGATGAGGCCGCCTTCGATGATTCCCCAGAGGCCGCCGACACCGCACGTCGCGATGGTCACCAGGATCTGCAGTACGCCGATGCTTGTGAAGCCCATGTAGAACCGATGCACACCGAATGCCCCGAGGAAGATGCCGAGCATTCCTGCGGTGAGACGCGACTTGGCTGGCGTATCGACGTAGGCAGCCCACTCGATGAGGCCCGGCGGGACGGCCAAGCCGTCCCTGTCGGGCTGGCCCGGCGGGACGGCCAAGCCGTCCCTGTCGGGCTGGCCCGGCGGCAGGAGCGG